>NZ_JAKUGG010000004.1:0-383024 GCF_022663835.1 Bacillus cereus group sp. BfR-BA-01347
CTTGTAAGGCTTCGATTGATCCTTCATCTACTGGTTTTATTTTTTTATCTTTCATGGTTGGACGCCCCTTTTTCTTTGATTGTAGGGCATCCAATCCTCCTGTTTCATAAGCTATTTTCCATTTCCGAAGTGTTTCATAAGACGGTATATTGAAAAGTGCCGCTGTTTCTCTGATAGATGTCCCGTGTTCATTCATATAATAAAGTACATCTAGTTTATACTGGGCTGGGTAGAATGTATAGCACTTTTCAAAGGCCTTTTCACCTGAAGACTCATATCGTCTAATCCACTCACGAAGTACGCTAGGGTTAACTCCTATAGATTTAGCAATTGTTTTTCCACTTTCTGTACCATCTAAATATCGTTTCACCGCTTGGATTTTTTCTTTTGAAGAAAATTTAGCCATAAAAAATGCACCTCCAATTGTTAGACTGTGTCTAACAATTGGGGTGCACTTCATAAAGGAAATGGCTTTTAAATTTCCATAAAACAACCAAACTTTATTTCCCATCACATTGTTCTCATTATTATTTTGGCGATGTTAATGATTAATATTTATAGCCTGTACTATATTCACCTGTAAGAATCACTATATAAAAAAACATGTTAAACATTTTATAAAATATTTAATTTTACTAGTAAAGCTAATAAAATTTGGAGAAGAATTTGAACATTTACTGCTATGTCTGTATCCGTAGTCGTAACTGTAACATTTCTAGAATTTCTAATAACAGTTTCTTGTTTATTAATTTGTTTAATAGATGATTTTTGAAACAATTCTTGTGCTACACGATCAGCTTTTTCACTATCTGCTATAGAAATACTTATTATAACCACAATAGCTGCTTGTAAAGCTGCTTGAATAGATAACGCAGCTTTTGTATCAGTAGTAGTAACTTCTACATCTGCTGAATCAACTATTGTAATAGATTCTTCAGAAATTTGATAAGTTTTACTTTCTTGCGCAGCTGCTTCTGAAACGCTAGCATTTTTAAAAGACGGATGAGGATTTGAAGAATCTAATGCACTCCACTTTTTATTTCCATCTGAATGACATGTTTTTTCCATAAGTTCACCCCCTTTCAATCTAAATAATTATTAACCTGTGATTGTATTTCAGAAATAATACTTTTAATTTGCTGCTTTTTTTCTGGCGATAAATTTTTTAGTTTTTCTTCATTTATCCCATGCCTATTAAAAATATCTGAGAGTAAAAGGTCTATAATTATATTCTTTTGATCTTTATCAAACTTAAAGGAAGAAAATTTATTTAAATCATCCATTTACAATGTTCACTCCTATCAGTTTTCTATAAAAATTTCAAATAACTACCAGCATTATATGTATTTAAATAACAATTGCTTGGACAAGTAACTTAATCTTCTATTTTCCCTTCTTTTTACTAATGAAATCAAAAGGCTGTCTTCTAATGCGAAGACAGCCTCCCGTTACTTAACATATATAAGTTTTAATTACTGTTAAATAATAAGTTCACCTTTGCTATTGTATAGTTATCCCCACTTACCTTCCCATCAATCTTGAATTTTAATTTAGTCATAATAAGAAGTCCAAGCTTGTACCACATATTACAACAAAAAAATATTTACTTTGAGTGAACCATTATAGCTAAATATAAATGGGATAGACACTTTATAAAATGTTTAGTTTAACTAGTAACGCTAATAAAATTTGAAGGAGAATTTGAATATTCACTGCAATATCTGTATCAGTAGTTGTTACGGTTACGTTTCTGGAATTTTTAATAAATGTTTTTTGTCTATTAATTTGTTTAATAGATGATTTTTGAAACAATTCTTGTGTTATTTTATCTGCCTTTTCACTATCTGCTATAGAAATACTTACTACAACCACAATAGCTGCTTGTAACGCAGCTTGGATGGATAGCGCAGCTTTTGTATCTGTAGTAGTAACTTGTACATCTGCTGAATCTACTATTTCAATATATTCCTCAGAAACTTGATCGATTTCATCTGTTTGTATAGCTTCTTCTAAAAAATTTGCATTTTTACTATATGAATAAGAATTTACTGATTCGGAATCCTGATTTATTGGCTCAGAAACCTGTTTTTTTGGTTCACAATCCTTTTTTATTGGCTCAGAATCCACTTTTTTTCGTTCAGAATCCCGATTTAATGGATCCCGGTTTTTCTTTCGTCTACAAACTTCACAATCACACATAAAATCACCCCTTTTAAACTAAAAAATTAGCAATATTAAAATATTGGCTAACTACTAGCATTTTATGTATTTTTTAATAATTTGTTTGGACAAGTAACTTGAATTTATATTTTACTTCTAATTCTTTTTTGTAATAACAAAAAATAGCCTTCTAACAAGAAGACAACCATCTTTTATTTCACATTTATATAAAAGACCCATACTTAAATACACTTAACTTCATATAATATTTTTAGAATGAGTAGTCGTTACTGAAGGGCACTTTTCGAAGTGCTCTTATCTTTAATCTCCCTCTTTTTCAGGAAGAGTTTTTTTACTAAATCCTAATATGATTTGTATCACTAAGGCTGGCGATTACCACATTTCCTTAATAGCTTCAATGAATACAGTAGCTACTAATTAAAATATCCCTATGATTTTCTCTACACTAAAAAAATCGTGCGTTATCGAACACATGAACTATTTTTTATTTTGACTATGTAACACTAAATTCACAACATTATTATCCTATATTTGGTGAAGCCTACATTTCAATGCCAGCAACCCCACACTTTTAACTAATAACTTAAACAAATGTGCTATCTCAAGGTTCCTTTGATATAGTATCTTATGTTCTATATAATGAAGAGAGCGCTAGTATTCGGAAGGAGGATGTATATGAGTATTCAACTAGCTACATCTAACGATTTAAAATGGATTAATAGTCAATATGAATCAATAGGATTTGTACGAAGTGATTTAAAGAGAGATAAAGTTGCAATTATTACATATAACAACGAGTATGCAGGTGTTGGCCGATTAGTCCAAATAGATGAAGATACTTTAGAAATGGGCGGGATTTTTATTCTGCCTCAATTTAGAGGGCTACAATTAGCTGGTGAGCTTGTTTCATTTTTAGTAGAAACTGCGAAAAAATCACAAATACAAGATGTATATTGTCTTCCTTTTGAGGAATTAGAAAACTTTTATAAGAAATATGGCTATACTGAAGTCGATACTACGAAAGAAGTAGTCCATCCAATTATTCTAAAAAAATATAATTGGTGTTTGGAGAATTACGATAAACACGTTCTACTCTTCAAATTGTAAATGTAATAAAAAAATATATTCTCAATTGCTTTTCTATCCGTACTCCTAATCGGAGCTAAGGATTAATCAAAGATATTTTATCTCTCCTTTTATAAATGGTTGATTAAAACTCAATGTTCCGTTAATACTATAGGTAACATGATTGTATTTCTCCATTCTCCCTTGGAGAAGAGCAGTTAGCTTTTGCTAGCTGCTCTTTTATTTTTTCAAAAAGTCACATAAATATCTTTAATTCCAAACATTCAAAAGATAAAATGTGATAAGATTGTTATGAAGATATTTACCAACTAATAAATGCGCCCTAGACTTACGTACTAGGGCGCATTTATTTTTTAGTATGTAACTATCTATTATCCACAAAATAAGTATCATACGCTTTATCAAAAACATATCCTAACTTTTCTGCTAGGTTAGCAGATGTAGTATTCGCTGCGTCCCAGTTTGGATACTTTCCATTTTCTAAGCAATCCAATATAAGAGCTGCACTAACTACAGTTGCCAAACCTTTTCTTCTATGATTGTGATCAGTCGCAACTTCAATTTCAATTCCATCATTATAAATACTATACGAGGATGCACCACATACAACTTCTCCGTTATATAAAATGCTATAACCTATACCACGGTTTATATAATCTTCTACCGACTGAAATTGACTTATAAAATCTTCAGAGATTTTATGTAATGTAGGGCTATTTGCGATATGCTCATCTATTCTTTTTAACTCATATCCTTTTGGAAGTATTGATATAAAAGACTGTAATTTTGAACGATTAAAACCTTCTGAATTTCGTTTGAACTTATAGCGTAAAAACTTATCTATTTTTCTTTCATGGAATGTTTCTAAGCGTTGTTTCCACTCTTCACTATTTAAGATAACTAAAATTCTTTCAGGAATATTACGTAATAACTCTTCTGTTTCTTGCACATTTGGGTCTCCAGCGTAAAATGTGAAAATTCCTACCGTAACTTGTGCTACTGTTGGATTTTCAAGATCATTTACCCAAGCAGTCCCCATATGCCCTTGTAAATAAGAAAGTAAAACAACGTTATTGAAATCCTCAAACATAGAAACTAGTTTTTTTCTTGTATGTATATTCGCTTCATATATCATTTACATTCCCGCCTTCTTTAAAATCAATCGTATTCTAAATCTTTAAGAATCAACTTATATAATTTTTCACTCAACCGCTTGTTATATAAGCAAGCACTATTAAACTAAAATTTTATATAATTATAAATTATTCACAAATATAAAATTATTATAACATCTAATAAAAAAGAGTATCTCACTTTTTAAACTTTTGAATATACATCGTGTATGTATAAACCCTCAACATAATGTATGAGGATTTATCAAAAAATGCGTTACAACTCCTTCTTAGAAATAAAAGATTCCATTTCACCATTTTTATATACTTTAGTCAATTTAACAACTGACTTGTACGTGTTAACCTCATCCCTTATCATTTTTTTCAACTCTTCTATTTCGATATTACCAGTTCCACTCTCTACTTTTAAACAATTTGAAATGTTTAAGTATCCACTAGATGCGAAAAGAATAATGAATGTAATATCAGGAAAATTAATGAACAGTATTCCAAACTTTAAAGGGTTCGCAGCAGTATCGGATAAAACTAATCGAAAATCTAACAGTTCAGGTACTTGAACAAAGTCCTTAGAAACAATCGCTTTACCTACAATTGCAACTTGCTTTACTACATTCCCAAGTTCATCTGTAAATTCAGTACATATAGGTGTATCTATTGTTTTAGCTTGTAAAGATACATTTAATTCTACATTATGAAAATCGAAAAAGATTGTACTACCCTCTGTTAAACATTGCGGGCACACATTTCCTAGCAAGCTAAAGTCCTCTTCAATATATTTAACTTTTGTTTTGCAACTACATACTTTCCCTATTCGAATCGCATCAATCTTTGAACAATCGACAAATATAACCTCATTGTCTTCTTGTACGAATGATACGATACCTGTTTTCTTATTAAATGAAAGAAAATAAGATACAACAATTTCCTTTCTTGCTATTATGATATTTTCAACTTTAGTATACGCTTCTAGACTTTGTAAAAACTCACATATACTATTTTGGCAACACCCACAATCACGTTTCGGTTCACAACCCACTTACACTCCATCCCTTCTCTATATAGAATTGCTACTACATATATATGAGTAGCAAATAAGAAAAGCTTGGACAATATAACTTTAACGTAACATTATCGTTACCTACTCGTACATTTATATGGAAATTACACCAATTTTGAGTAAGGACACATAATTTTTACTATAAATACATATAACAATTTCATCTTTCATAAAAAAAACGTTATAATAAGGTGTAGCCTCTACGATTACGTTATAAAGGAGATTAAAACTATGGCTAAAATTAAAGTGTACCAAGCAAAAGAAGAAAATATGGATGCAGTAAAAAATATCATTGATGTTGAGGAACAAAACCCAACTGCTGAAAATTTACAAAATCTATATGCGTGTGTATTAGATACTGAAGATATGGCATTGCCTGAATCATATATTGAAGAAGATATCTTAATTGATTCTATTGAAGTTATGGTTAACGCTTCTCAAAGCAAAGTAAGAGACTTAGGCGCATACGATGTAATCGAAGTTCAAAACAAAGGCAAGAAAACGCAAATTTTATTACTTGCAGACGAAGAATACGAAATTATCGAAGGCTAATCTAACACCGTACATACGAAAAAGCTCCTTTCCAATTGGAAAGGAGCTTTTTCATTACGCTTTTGATGTTTCACTCTTTTTATTCATTTGTTCTTTCTTAATTACCATACGCTCATTTCCCATAAAGAAAATGAATATGAATGCTAATCCAGCTGGTACCAATGCCCACATGAATGTTTGAACAATTGAACTAGAAAGAGCGTCAATAATCTTATCTAATATTTGCGGAGGGATTTGAGATCTTGCCGATTCTGATAAAATGGCTCTTGAATCCCCTAATTTTGTATTCATTCCCCCGCTCATACCTTTAAACGCTTCTTCTAATTGATCTTGGAAACCTGTTCTTTGGATCATTCCGAAGATTGTAATGCCTAGTGTCATTCCTAATGAACGAATGAAGTTACTCGTTGAAGTCGCAGACCCGCGCTGTTCCATACCGAAGTTGTGAATAGCTGCCATACTTAGTACAGAGAATGAGAAACCGACTCCAAATCCGATAATAATCATATAAACTGTTAATAATGCACGACTTGTTTCTGGTGTTAACGTGCTTAATAAGAATAATCCAATTAGCATAATAACCGCAGAAATAATCATAATGTTTCGGTAGCTAAGCTTAGTTGTTAAAAATCCGCCTAACTGCGCTGTTACGACTGACCCTAACATCATCGGTAAAAGTAATAATCCTGAGTTTGTTGCAGTCCCGCCGTATACACCTTGAATGAATAACGGAATGTATACAGTTGCTGACATAAATGCAGCCCCGTAACATAATGCAATAATTGTACTCATTCCGAATAAGCGCTGTTTAAACATCTCAAATGAAATAATTGGTTCTTCTACTTTTCGTTCAATAAAAATGAATGCGATGATTAAAATAGCGAATCCACCAAATAAACTTAAAATAAAGCTAGAATCCCAATCATATTTTTGTCCGCCTAGTTCAAGCGCAAACATTAAAGAAACTACTGCACCAACTAAAGTAATTGCGCCAAACCAATCAATTTTTTGCTTTCTATGAACGCGTGATTCTTTATAAAAGAATGTAATAAAAATAAGTGCTAAAATGCCAAGTGGTAAGTTAATATAAAATACCCAGTGCCAGCTAATGTAATCGGTAATATATGCGCCAAGTAATGGCCCGAAAATACTAGATAATCCAAATACAGCTCCAAATAAACCACCCATTTTCCCGCGTTTTTCAGGTGGGAAAATATCAAAAACGATAGTAAACGCGATCGGCACTAATGCCCCGCCGCCAATACCTTGAATAGCACGATAAATACCTAACTGTGTAATATTTTCAGCAGTACCACAAAGTGCCGAACCAATCATAAAGACGATTAAACCGAAAATAAAGAATCTCTTTCTACCATACATATCTGATAGCTTACCGAAAATCGGCATGCCTGCCATTTCTGCGACCATATAGGCAGAAACGACCCATACAAAGTTTTCGAGGCCTCCTAAGTCACCAACGATTGTTCCCATCGCCGTTACGACAATGGTATTATCCATCGATGCCATTAAAATACCTAGCAATAAGCCCGCCACAACAAAGCCGAGCTTACTATTCTTCTCAACCATATCTCTTGCTCTCCCTCATACTACTTATATTTGTTTATGTTCTTTTACGACTGCATTACCTTTTTGATTAAAACTAGTATGATATTCTACAACACTAATTTCACATCCAGGACCAATTGTGACGTTGTTGCCTCTTACAACTTCAGCAATCGTATGTTCTAAATAGATATCATCTCCTTCAACAATCGAAGTTTGGAGGTTTCCAGCATGACTAGTAAAAGGAATAAATCTCGCTTTTTTACGAACGGTAATTTTTTTACCACCAATTTCTCTTACCTTACTGCCTTCATAACGAAGTGAGATTTGAATATTTTCAGCATTAAGTAATCCATCACTTTCAAGACCACCAGTTAATGATAAATCTTCTACTTCAATATCTCCCTTTACATTTAAAGCACCTTTTACATCTACGAAATCACCTGAAAACTTTCCTTCAATATCTATCATACCTCTAACTTTTGTTTTTTCAATATGAGCATCACCATGAATTTGTGTATTACCATATACTTTTACATATTCCGCATCTACATTTCCTTGTACTTCGTTATCTCCATACACGACATAGTTTTTCACTTTTACATTACCGCGTACATCACTCGTTCCGTACGTTTTAAACTCATTGCAACTCATATCATTCGTAATTGTTCCTTCACCGCGAATCTTCACTTTATTATAATCTCCGCCTGCTGAATTACCAGAACCATTTACTGTGAGACTATGTGGATGTTCCATACTGATTTCTCCCTTCCGTTAAACCTGCTTAATTTCTTTTACATTTGCATTTTTATCAACAGTAAGAACACCAGTATATTCAATCAGTTCAATCTCACAGTTTGCTCCTACTGTAACATTGTTTCCTCTTACCGTTCTTATGTGAGCATAATCAATATCGATATTGTCACCTTCTAATAGTTCAGCTTCTAACTGCAAGCCAAACACTGTTTTAAATAGTCTACTAAATGTACCTGATCTATGTCTTACTTTAATCGTTTGACCACCAATTTCTTTCGCTCGACATGTACCGTGAATATTTATATTAATTTCATCTGCGCTTAATAAACCACCGATTGTAAATTGTCCTTCTGAAGAAAAAGTATCCACTTCACAATTACCGTCAATTGTAGCTTGACCATTGACTTTAAATTCTTCACCAGTGACATTTCCACCTATTGTACCTTTTCCTGCAATTTTCAAACTGTTTGCTTTTACATTTTGCGTAATTGTTGCTTTTCCATCAATTCGCATCGTTTCAGCTTGAACTGTGCCATCAACTTTACCAGATCCGCTAATTCGTGCACTGCTACTTTTCAAATCGCCAGTAACTGCACCGTAACCGTTACATTCAAATTGCTCACATTCAACATTTCCATTCACAGTTCCTTTTCCGTTTAATTGCACTTTATGAAACTCGCCACCATTCGATGAACCGTAACCATTTATAATCAAATTATCTGTACGCATACTTTCTCCTCCACTACAACAATTTAGTTTTTAATGCTTCGGTATATTTCATAATCGCTTCGCGTAAAACGATTTTGGTGCCTTTTTCAAAAATTAAATCGTCCACGTTTGAAACTAATAAACATGTAGAAATCCCTAACTTTCGGACAATGATTAAATCACAAGTTTTATGTTTAATTGCTTCATAATTTTCACGTAAAACTTGCAAGACCATTTTTCCTTCTTCTAAACTAATCTCTCCTGATTGTAGTAATTCTTCTAACATGTACACATAAAGAATGTCTACAAATTGAAACTCTGCTGTTTTATTCGTTTGTTCTATGAAAAATTGTAAAACTGGTTCTGATGCAATCCCCTTGCATAAAATGTCTTCCTTTGTTAAAAGAATTTCTCTCACACTCGGCGAAAACATGTTCGCTAGTTCATCAAGTGATAAATCCTCTTTCATCGTTTGGATTTTATCGATACGCTCTAATATCTTTTCTTTCGGAAAAAATGTCTCTTGACCTGTAAACGTTGATTTTCGTACAAACCAATCTTCCGGAATTAAATTTTTTCTTTTCCACCTATATAACTGTCCGTATGAAATACCAGTTAGTTCTAATAAATCTTTTTTTGAAATTAAATCTGTACTCAACTGTACAACACTCCTTCCTGATAACAATGTAACATAACACTGTTACGTTGTAAATAAACTTTTATCACAAGTAGCGTAACAATGTGTAAAACAAACCTATTCCTACATACAAAAAAGGCTCTTACACACCTTATGAAAATGTGCAAAAGCCCTTATATATCAAGACTTAAACCAAATATTATAAAAATCAATCCAACCTTGTGAATTAATCATTATATTTTGAACTTTTTCATGTGTACTTACCTCTTGTTTATTACGATATAAAGGAATAATATGAATTTGACGTAACAAAGTATCCTCGATATCGCGTAACAGTGTAACTCTTTTCTCTAATTCTTCTTGTCTAAAATAAGGAGACAACTTTTCATGAAAGTCCATGCTGCTTTGTCCATGAATAAAACTATTTTTTGTAAGAAACATATATAATAGACTATCTTCTATTCGTTCACTAATTGTGGCACTATCATGCATCATATCGGCCTTTTGTATCGTACTTACTTCCAATAGCTCTTCTATATCAAGAAAATTATTTTCTACACGAACCCCGTATTTCGCACACTCTTTTTGTATCCACTGTGCATCTTCAACATGATCTCGTCCTGTAAATGTGTAGAGTTGTAGCACTTCATTATGATAAGTACTCCTTTTAATTAAACTTTCTACATCTTCCTCAATCTCTACAATGCTTTCACCTGCTAATATTAGTTTTTTTGCCACTTCTCCACGTTCTCCGCCGAGTTCTTGAACGATTGTATAACCATGAATGATGTTGTATAACGCTTTCCGAAATAACGCATCTTGCATTGGTCCTTCTTTCGTAAGATTACATGTTATATATGTCACGTTCGACTCAAGCCGAGACAATTCTTTATTATGTTTTTCTTTATCTTTATACTGCGCCTTTACTAAAACATCGTATGTACTTACACCTTGTTCTACATTCCACAACTCAACACGATCTAAAAAAGGTCTTTCACGAAAATATAAAGGATGTCCTTCTAAAATGAACAGATTTTCATTACTTTTAAATAATTGAAAAGGCCCTGTTCCAATTAGCCCTCCTGCTTCATCTTCATTCACGATAGAACACTGTTCTGCACTTAGCATATGTAAAAACATTCGATTTTCTGTATGTAATTGAATTTCGAAAACGTAGTCATCCACTGAACGGATACTTTCAACGTGTTGTAACATCCATGCGTGTGCATTATTTTCCAGCTTCATAAATCGATTCAACGAGTATATAACATCATGTGCAGTAAGTTGTTTTCCATTATGAAAGTGAACTCCTTTTCGTAAGTAAAACGTCCATATTTTTTTAGCGTCATTATATTCCCAGTGAAATGCAAGTCTTGGCTCTATAATGTTTGTATTACCGTCTACATACACGAGTGTGTCGAATATATGTTTTACCATATGGCATTCTGAGCGCATTGTAGCGTATACAGGATCTAATGTGATATCTAAATTCATTTGTACTTGCAACCGGAGTACATCTCTTCTCCCTTCAGATGTCATTTCAACCTTATGACCAAATATTGAATCCACCCAGCAGTGATATTCTCCCTTTACCGATGGAAAATGCGAGCTATAGCGTTCCACAAATATGCTTCCGCTTTTCACATCCCCTTTTTTCGTTATTTCTTTTCCTCTATCTAAAATTAAAGAAATCGGGTGCTTTTGAAATATTAACTTAGAACGATTTCCTCTACCGCGACCTGGAAACCACTTAATCCAATTTAAATCATCTAATTTTTTTATAATTAATTTACTATTACGCTCTGTACAAAATAAAGTTTCAGATATATTTTGCACTGTTACTTCCAAACGTTCTCCCTCTTTTTTTCCTTTTCCATAAGCAATCCATAGTTCAATGTATTGATCTAAAATAAACATCAAAATCCCCCTAAAAGGTGAAAAATACTCCCTATTCTTTCTACCCTTTTTCCAACTCTCCTTTCATCTTATCATTTCAATATAGAAAGGAGGAATTAATATTGAATTATCTCTTACTTCGTTACAATAAACCTATTTTTATTAGACTGTGCGGTGAATTATTAACCCGAACGACTGAATCTATGTTAGCTCTCATTATGATTATTTACGTCAATAAAATGTTAAACGGCAATGTAATAATAACTATGCTGATTTTCGGCTTACAGCCACTTTCAGACATTTTATTTACACTTATTGCTAGAGGAATTACTGATAAATATGGTCGAAAAAAGATTATGTTACTCGGATTATTACTACAAGGTGTTGCAATCGGTAGTTTTGTTTTCGCTCAATCCGTTTTTATATTTGCACTGTTATATGTCATTAATGGTATTGGCCGTTCCTTATACATTCCAGCTCAGCGTGCACAAATTGCTGATTTAACAAAACAAGAGCAGCAAGCAGAGATTTTTGCTCTCCTACAAACGATGGGAGCAATTGGATCCGTAGTCGGTCCTTTAATCGGTGCAATTTTTTATAATACTCACCCAGAATATTTATTTATCGTGCAAAGTGTAACCCTTACGATATATGCCGTTGTTGTTTGGACCCAGCTCCCAGAAACCGTTCCACCTATAAGTAAGTCGAAACAAACAGTTGAGGCAAGTTCACCAAAACAATTTGTTTTTAAACATTATGCCATATTCGGTCTTATGGTTTCTACACTTCCTATTAGCTTTTTTTATGCCCAAACTGAGACGAATTATCGTATTTTTGCAGAACATGTATTTACTAATCTCGTATTCATACTCGCATTTATTTCAATATGCAAAGCCATTTTGGAAATCATTCTACAAATCTTCCTCGTAAAATGGTCTGAACGATTTTCTATGGCGAAAATCATCCTTATTTCTTACGCCTGCTATACAATAGCTGCAGTTGGCTTTAGTTATTCAACGACGATATTGTCGTTGTTCTTCACCTTACTCTTTTTAGTCATTGGAGAAAGTATTGCTCTAAACCATTTATTACGATTCGTTTCAGAAATTGCACCTCATGATAAACGTGGTTTATATTTTTCAATTTACGGTATACACTGGGATATATCTCGAACGTGTGGACCAGTTATTGGTGCAGTTTTATTAAGTAAGTTAAATGGAAGTATGCTGTTTTATATTTGTGCTAGTTTCTTATTAATTGGAGGTATTGTTCAAGCGCTATTTGTTCAAAATTTGGAACGTAAAAAAATCGTGAACCATCCTACACATAATTTATAGGTTACTACTTTTTCAGTAGATCAACATTTCTTATTGGATGAATGCTAAAAGTATTTCGCATATGACAGGAGACGTTCCTTATTTACAACTAAAAACACCTCACTTAAAGAAAGTGAGGTGTTTTTGAAATCACTTAATTTCTTATCCTGCCATTTTATTAATACTATCCTCTGGTGAAAATACGGAAATATGATCTACCTTACCAGTCGATTTTGGAATGACAAATTTCAATTCATACTGGTTATTTACTTTGTATACATATATTTTGTCTTCACCATTCTCTTTAACTGAAGATGGTTTTCCTAATGCTTTTACAATTTCTTGTAATGTAATCGATTTTAGTTCTGCATGATATGAGCGTACATCAAAAACTTGTGATCCTTTATTAAATCCGAAAACAACATTTTTATTTGTAAAAGTTGCGTACATTCCGTTCCCTGCTTGTTCGGTTTTATTTGCTTTCCCCCACGCTTTTTCAATTTCTTCAATATCCCCTGTATGGGCTCCAAATGGTACATTAGGTACTTTTCCTTCTTTTGCGAGTTCAAACAAATCTTTAACGTGGTTAATTGATTTTTGATTAAGTGTTCTATTTTTCGAATCTGACTCAGGTGATGGGTTTGTTGTTTTTTCATTACTTGGTTTTGCTTCAGGATTTTTCTGTTCTTCTGAAGAATTGCTTTGTTCATTTTTATTATTTTCCGAGGTTAGATTTGTTTCCTTTCTTTCGTCTGTCCCTTTACATGCTGCTAATGCAAATGTGCATGTAAAAGTGAGGAATATCATACCTATTTTCCAATATACCTTCATCACTTTTACCCCCTATTGTATTTTATTCATTTCGATAACCAACCGGATGCGAAGTATAATATCGATTAAGGACTTCTAATTCTAAATCGTCACTTTCCCATAATTTAAAAAACTTGGATTTATATTGTTAATCATCGTATTCATCTCCTTATTTAAACCTTCTCTTCTCAATGATAATATCCTCTATCTATATACTTAAAACATGCTGTTACAACAGCTCCTTGAAACAGAAAAAAACCAGTAGGAAATAATTATTCTTTTCCTACTAGTTGAAATGAAATTAAACGGTAAATCTTAGCTTCTTAAAAAATATAACGATAGTGTTTTTTACAGTTTCAAAATTATAAGCAAACGTATTGTCTCCACTTAATGATGAAATACATGTTAAACCTGCAGCTTTAATAAAAGCTTTTACATCTACAAGCATAGAATTAGCCTCCATGAATTTAATTACAATCATTATAACAGGTGTTTTACGATGCTAACATGAAAGTAATAAATACATTTCTATTATTAATTTATCCCGCTATTTGCCGGGCAGTAAGATCCCCACCTCAAAATTCAGCGGAAACAAAGAAGTTAGGTGGGGGCCCTGTTGTCCGTAAAAGCCCGATTGGTGAGGGCTGATAATCAGTGGGGATGAACAAAACCCCCACTGATTAAAGTTTCACTTATTTAGCTCACAGTACACCATTCCAATGTCATATAAAAAAGCTGCCCAAAAAGGGCAGCTTCAAATATGTATATTACACTTCCACCGTTTTACCATCTTCAACAATATGATAAAGTAAATGCGCTAAATGATGAATTGGACCGTATTCTTCCTCTTCCTCATCTGTTTCACCTTGGAACTCAAGATCGTTTAAGTACAGTGCTAAAAATTGATAGTATAGTTTTAAATCAAATCCGTAGCACGCAGTTGGCTCTTCATGATCACCTTCGTACTGTAACATTAAGTATTGATCGTTTCCTTCTGCATCTTCTGCGTCAAAGAATACGAAGAATCCAACGTTTGTATCTAAATCAAATAGATGACGAGTGCCTTTTTCTGTTGCTTTGTTAAAGTCCTCTTCACTTAATTTATGTACTGTTGTCGCTTTAGCATTATCTTCTTGATGGAAATTTACTGTAAATGTTTTCAATGCTGACACCTCCTGATTGTATAATACTAGCATAACATATAAAAAGGACTGCTTACAAATGTAAACAGTCCTTACATTCATTTTCGCATTGCTCGTAATAAGAAGCTTACGATAAAAATTAAAATAATCGCACCGATTAAAGCTGGAATAATTGCATATCCGCCAATGACTGGACCAAAACTACCAAGTAATTTCGAACCAACCCAAGAACCGATAATACCAGCAATAATATTACCTATTACACCACCAGGTACGTCCTTTCCAGTAATTAAGCTCGCAAGCCATCCTAATATACCACCGACGATTAAAGACCAAATCATATAATAACCTCCTTTACATTTCACCAATCAAAATATAATTAGAAACAATTGCTTACCATTAGTTATGTGACATTTTTCATAAGTTATTCATGTTGTTCAACTTTAAGATTTTTGAGAATAATACACACAGATTAAACCTTTTTTTGAACTAACGATTTATCCGACTTGTTATTACACACATTAAGGACAATCTGGCTTCAATATTGTTCGCATAAACTCTTCTTTAAAAGCTGCATAGTTAAAACCAACAGCAATTCTTTGAATCGGCCGATCATCAAACCTTGTTGGCTCAGCTATTTTTCTAAAGTCTGCTACACTTTGGCCCCTAGTCACATCATTTGTCGTACTAATCCACACTGCCGATTTTTTATATTCGAAAATACTGTCATTTATAAACGAGATAAACGGTAGTAAATCGTGTATAGGACTTCCACCAATACCCGGATATTCTTTTTTATAGAAATTCTCATAATAAAAATCAATCATTGGTTTAATGAGTTTCGCCTGTCCAGTTCCTTGTTTATCTATTATATTGGCCATTTCAGGTGTAATAAGCGCGCCCTGTGTTACATTTAACGGGTATATGCTAGCGTTTTTCGCATATTTCATAACAATATTTGCTGCAATTGGATCACCATAAAAATTCGCTTCAGATACTGGTGTAACATTACCTGGACATAGGAAAGCGCCGCCCATTATATAATACGAACAAATACGATCCATTATATTTGGATACAATAAAAATAACGTAGCAAGCGTCGTTAATCTCCCTGTCGCCACAATTATAATATCTTCTGGACAAGGTTCGATTAATTTGATTAATTCACAAAAATTTTCTCGTTTACAAATTCTCATCTCAGGTGGAATAATAGGACCTAAACCGTGGTCCCCGTGGATTTCAGGGAAAAACAAAGGCTCTTCAGCTGTCATCGGTCTACTCGCACCTTCAATAATTTTCACTTGTGTAGCATAGTACCTTTCCAAAAAATAAACATTTTCCGTAACGATATCTCGTGATACATTCCCGTACTCAGCAACAATACCTAGAATATCTAATTTACATGTTTTATTTGCATAAATTAACGCTACGGCGTCATCAATACCAAAGTCTCCAAAAAAGATAATTTTCTTATTAACTATTCTCACCCCTCTTGAGCATAATCTACTATTATTATTATGTGAAAAAGACAAGGCGGTGAAACAGCGCAAACTAAAAAAGCCGCCTATTTATTGGCGACTTCAATCTTTTTATAAGACAAATATGCAAGTACATTTTTACTTGAATCGTATTTCGGGTTATTTCCTTTTCTCGGCTCTCTCATATGTGTCTTTTCAAATCCAGGAATGTCTGGCATTTTCCCCATAAATTCAAGCATTTCTTCCTCAGTACCTTCAATGCGTACACGAATCATTATAACTATTCCTCAATTCTCAGTTTCTCTGTACTAAGTATATCGTACTTCAGAAAGACTGCAACACATTTATCTTTTTAACGTTGTACTTTTTTTACATATAAACATAGCCATTTCAGTATAGAACGATTCTATTTTATTATTTTTAAATTGAATATTAAAATATCCCTTCATTTCGTTTGGTGCTTTCATCATACATTCTGTTAACTTTTCACGCTTTTGTACAGGGACATCCATCATATTACACCACCAGTCAAAATCAAACTTCTTATCAAAAGTCAGACATGACTGCATTTGCAAACCGTTTTTTTCTAATAAAGTAAGCCATTCTGTCTTTTTTAGAGCTCGTTCATGACTTGGGTCACGCTTTTTTTCTATAAAATTATAAAATGTATCATATTCATTATTTTCTGGCGAAACATTATCTATTAAGATGAATAATCCATTATCCTCCAACGTACGATTTACTTCATAAATAAATTGAGCCGGACTCGTAAAATGATGGGCTGCAATCCGGCATGTAATTGTATCAAAAAAATGGTCTGAAAATGGTAAATTCTCTGCATTTCCTGCTACAAATGATACATTTTCATGACCATTCTGCTTTATAAAAACTTTTGCTTTTTCTAACATCTGTTCTGTTAAATCAAGTGCAACTACTTCTTCAAACATAGGTGCTAACATATTTGCCACATGCCCGCCACCAGTAGCAACATCAAGAAGACGATTATTATGACGAGACTCAACTTGTTGAACTACATATTGTAAATCCAGTCCTTTAGCATGTATTTTACTATTTACATATTTATCTGCATTACTGCCAAACTGTTTTTTCACAAGCTCTTCTTTACTCATATTATCATCTTCTTTCTATTGTTATTTACATATACGACTCATATAATTATTACAATTCTCTTCATGTATTTTCAAATCCTCTTTTCATCTCACTTCTCATCATGTTCCCTTATAATCAAAATAATATGATTACACGTTCTTCCATTAAACAAAAAAAGGCTACGGGAACTTGCCCCCTAACCTGACTAAATATTTACTACATTTTTATTTCTTCGTATATATCTATATAATATAAATCCTCTTTCAACTTCATAATAACATCTACTTCGTTATAAGTAGCCTCACGAGCATGTAAACCGAATTGATCCATACCAATCCATATCCACCCAGGTGTAAGATATAAAACATCTATATTAAAATAATCTAACTTAGTAAGCTCCGATGTAATAAATTTATCTTTATTAGCGATTTGTTTATCTATTAAACCGTATTCTTTTCCATTTTCAAATAGCGAAATAAATTTCCCTACAATCGGATGTTCACGAACAATAAAATGATATTCTTTTTCCTCTATATTTACCACAATCAAACGAGAAACAGATAAATCAGGCCCTGAATTCGACATATTTGTTTATTCACCTCCTTATATAGGCTTCTTAAATATGATAACAAATGAATATTCAAATTAAGTTAATATAATGTAAAAAATAAAAAAGCTGAATTCCCTTTAGAAATCAGCCTTTATAATTTGATTAACTTTATTCTTTTACAAATTATTATAATGTTTCTTTTTCCTCATCATTTCCGGAAACTAAACTTCCTATAGCATCTGCTGTTACTTCCACTACAAATTCACAAATACCAGCTACAACTTCTCCAATTATTTCATCCATCTTTTTACCCCCTTATTTTATGTAACCTATTTGCATTATAGAAGAAATTGGTAAATACAAACTATCGAAAAAGGTGACATAAACCTTACAGAATTGTAAGCTCTTTTATCCCTTTACTTATTCCCTTTGAAACTCCAAGTATTTTTAGCAGACATATAGGCCATCATAATATGAAGCAAGTAATAATCTAGTGTCAGGAGGCGTTTAATATGTATTACGTAAAATTAATTAAAGGTCAATCTTTCTACGCTTTTGATCATCGTTTCTTAGTGTCTGAAGAAGAAGAGGTTTCAGAGAAAATTTATAATTACTTACGACGTAATGAATTTTTTGAAGTACGTAAACAAGAATATTCTGCTTAATTACAAAAAGCATTAAGAAAAATATCATTTAGTTGGGATATATTCTTGATGCTTTTATGTGAATTGCTTCTTTCCAACACTTGTTTTCGACTTTATTAAAATATTCTAGTATTTGTCCAAACTACTCATCCTGTAAGTAAAACTGATGAAACAACTTTTGCAGTCCCATTTTCTCCAAATAAAGCAATTGTACGTACAAACATTTCAAGCTATAGATCAAAACGTTGGCAGTGGAACACACGAATATTCATTAACTGTAGAAAACCTTACTAGTGGTGCAAGCGCAGAAGTTGTTGGCCCACTATCTTTTAGCGTTTTAGCTATTGGACAAGAGCGTAAATGTTGCTAAGTGAATCTAATATTTAATTTTGTACTTGAGAAAAGCGAGGCGTAGTTATACGTTCTTGCTTTTTTATATGTACCTTTACTTTCTATTAGCTTTAATCATAAATTTTTTACGTTTTGATTCACTTATTTCATCAATTAACACATCAAACTTTTGACAAATCAAAAAGATTGAAATCCAATTATGAAACACGTAATATAGACTCTGACTCTAAAAAAGTTCGTATGAAAATAATACATAAATAAGGAGGTTTTATATACGAGTTTTTCATTTTAAAAGACGGAGAGGTTTTATGTTATGTGGCGTAATAAAAACGTTTGGATTGTTCTAATTGGGGAGTTTATTGCAGGTCTAGGATTATGGCTTGGTATTCTTGGCAACCTTGAATTTATGCAAAAATATGTCCCTTCTGATTTCATGAAATCAGTTATATTATTTATCGGACTATTAGCCGGTGTTCTAGTTGGACCTATGGCTGGCCGTGTCATCGATCAGTATGAAAAGAAAAAAGTTCTTCTTTACGCTGGATTTGGTCGAGTTTTAAGTGTTATTTTCATGTTTTTTGCTATTCAATTTGAAAGTATCGCATTTATGATTGCATTTATGGTTGCTCTTCAAATTTCAGCAGCATTTTATTTCCCTGCATTACAATCTGTAATTCCACTCATCGTACGTGAGCATGAGTTATTACAAATGAACGGTGTACATATGAATGTTGGTACAATTGCTCGTATTGCAGGTACTTCACTAGGTGGAATTCTTTTAGTTGTGATGAGTTTACAGTACATGTATGCCTTCTCAATGGCAGCATACGCCTTATTATTCCTCTCGACTTTCTTCCTACAATTCGAAGACAAGAAATCAACAACACCAAGTAAACAAGCTGCAAAAGATAATAGCTTTATGGAAGTATTTCGTATTTTAAAAGGAATTCCTATTGCTTTTACAGCACTTATATTAAGTATCATCCCTCTATTATTTATAGCTGGGTTTAATTTAATGGTTATTAACATTAGCGAAATGCAACATGATCCTACGATTAAAGGGTTCATATATACAATTGAAGGTGTCGCATTTATGTTAGGTGCCTTCGTAATTAAACGTCTATCTGATCATTTCAAACCTGAAAAATTACTATATTTCTTCGCAGTTTGTACTGCTTTTGCACATCTGTCATTGTTCTTTAGCGATATAAAATGGATGGCTCTTACATCATTTGGTTTATTTGGGTTTAGTGTTGGCTGCTTCTTCCCTATTATGTCGACGATTTTCCAAACGAAAGTGGAAAAAAGTTATCACGGTCGCCTCTTCTCATTCCGTAATATGTTTGAGAGGGTTATGTTCCAAATCGTCTTACTTGGCACAGGCTTCTTCTTAGATACAATTGGGTTACAATATATGGTTCTCATCTTCGGAGTCGTTTCATTATTGATTATTTCTATTTCCCTTTCTAAGCAGAAACATTATGAAAAACAGCATTCGCAATCTGCGAATTTATAAAATAAACAAAGAAGTATGGATCTAATATTGAATCCATACTTCTTTGTTTTATAATACGCCTATTTATTACGTTTATTGAAATTACCTAAAGGAGTATCCCCCTTTTATTTCGAATAGATTATAAAAAGTACTCTTTATAAAAGGAGTGGTAAAATGTCTGATGGCATCGAAGTATTTATTATCCTGCTCTTTGCAATTGTTCTGTTTAGCATCCTAAACTTTTTAGCCATTTCCTTATCTGGACATAGTTTAAAAAAAAGAATCGTGGCAGGTTTCATATTTTTACTACTGACTCCCATTATCTTTTTGACTATCGCAACATTTGCTTCTATATTCGATAAAGCAGGATTTGGCGCAGGTACGTTAGCCTTTATGATCGCAAGCGTATATATATTAAATGGAATAGTAATTCTGCTTTCCTCTTTATTTATCCTCAAAAAAGACATAACATAGGCTATAGTACTAGCATGAATCTGACTTTACACTAGATTCATGCTTATTTAATTTCTCCTAAATTTTTATATGAAATTAAATAATTCTTTAAAAAAATTTAAACTTTATTTATTATAATATCCCTATCGCATTCGCACGTTTATTCAAATTTAAAAGAAAGGAGCACAAAATGAAAAAGGTTCTACTTACAATTCCTATACTAATTATCCTACTTAGTGGATGCAGCAATAACGATATATACGGTTCTTGGGAAGTCGTTGACAATAAAAAAGGTGAATGTCCTGTATATTATAAATTTGAAACAGTTGTCAAAAAAGAAAATAAAGAGAAAATTGTGCAAAATTTAGTAGAAATGCAAACAACAAAGAATAAAGACGATTTATATAAAGGCTCATTTGTAAAAAATTCTAATGTATATCACATTGATTATGGTAATTCATTTACATCGGACCAAACTTTAAAAGTTGCCGACGGTACATTAAATGTATACTTTTTGACAGCCGAAAAATTATGCACATATAAAAAGAAATGATTACATTTCAGAGGAGACGCAGAAAATATTTTCTGCGTTATTTCACTTTAGAAATCGTCCACAAAAATAGCCCTTGTTTTCGTATTCTTTTTCATTCAAAACATGAGAAATATGCTTAATAAAAACTAGAAAATACCTTAAGTTATATAAAATGAATCATATAATACACATTTCAATTAACACATCTACGCTATTTACATCGATACTTTTCAAAATAGGCTGATCCTTCCTCTAAATTTGTCAATCGTTTTAATTTTCATAAAAAAATGATAAAATATAAACATGTGTTTTCAGAATAATTAAAAATGCAGAATGAAAGCACTGTTTTAGGAGGGGTTTTGATGACTTACACGTTAGCAACTAGAATGAAAGCATTCCAATCTTCTATATTTAGTGAATTAGGAGCCTATAAAAAAGAAAAAATTGCAGCAGGTCATAACATGATTGATTTGAGCATCGGAAATCCTGATATGCCGCCCGCTGATTTTGTAAGAGAAACAATGGTACATACAGCGAGTGAAAAAGAGAGCTACGGGTATACATTATCCGGTATTCAAGAATTTCACGAAGCTGTAACTGAATATTACAACAACACTCATAACGTTTTATTAAATGCGGATAAAGAAGTTTTATTATTAATGGGTTCACAAGACGGGCTCGTTCATTTACCTATGGTTTATGCAAATCCAGGTGATATTATATTAGTTCCTGATCCAGGATATACAGCTTATGAAACAGGTATTCAAATGGCTGGTGCAACATCTTACTACATGCCTTTAACGAAAGAGAATGATTTCTTACCAGACTTAGAAGTTATCCCTGAAGAAATTGCCGATCAAGCGAAGATGATGATTTTAAACTTCCCAGGGAATCCCGTTCCAGCAATAGCTCATGAAGATTTCTTTAAAGAAGTAATCGCATTCGCGAAAAAGCATAATATTATCGTTGTCCATGATTTTGCTTATGCTGAATTTTATTTCGATGGTAATAAGCCAATTAGCTTCCTCTCTGTACCTGGTGCTAAAGAAGTTGGTGTAGAAATCAATTCTTTGTCAAAAAGTTATAGTTTAGCAGGTAGCCGTATTGGATATATGATTGGAAACGAAGAAATTGTTCGTGCACTTACTCAATTTAAATCTAATACCGATTACGGTGTATTTTTACCAATTCAAAAAGCGGCATGTGCTGCACTAAGAAACGGTGCTACGTTTTGTGAGAAAAACCGTGAAATTTATCAAGAACGTAGAGATACACTAATCGATGGATTCCGAACATTTGGCTGGAATGTCGATAAGCCAGCTGGTAGTATGTTTGTCTGGGCTGAAATTCCACAAGGATGGACTTCTCTAGACTTCGCTTATGCATTAATGGATCGTGCAAATGTCGTTGTTACACCTGGTCATGCATTTGGACCTCACGGAGAAGGCTTCGTACGTATTGCACTCGTTCAAAATAAAGAAGTGTTGCAACAAGTTGTTGAAAACATTAGAAATAGCGGCATTTTCGTCCTTGAAAAAGTAAATGAATTAGTTAAAAATTAGTTCCCACTCCCCTGCTTAACTTTAGCAGGGGTATTATTAATTGGAGGTACTTTCATATGCATATTAAAGACACACTTCCCCATCGTTATCCATTTTTAATGATTGATAAAGTAACAAATGCAAAACAAGATGAATTCGTTACAGGATATAAACTCATTACAAATAACGAATGGTTTATAAATGATAGTCAAAAACATATGCCTCATATGTTAATTGTAGAAGCACTTGCTCAGCTTAGTGCATTTGTACATACAAGTGATTCTGAAGGACTAGGATTCCTCTCCTCTTTAGATGGAGTTGAATTCCACGGAAAAGCATATCCCGGTGATAAACTTGATTTACATTATGAGCTAACACGCAATCGCCGAGGTTTTGTTCTTGGTAAAGGTATTGCAACTGTCAACGACCAGCCTATTGTAACTATAGAAAAACTATTAATATATCAAGCAGATTAAAGTGTTCCTTATATCAGTTGGAAATATCTATTCTCAACCAATTAAGTAAATAGGAAAACATATTACGTAGTTAGGAGCAGGAAAATGGAACGTACTATCGGTATCGATGCTGGAGGCACATTAACGAAAATAGCTTATTTTAACGAAAAAAAGCTATTAACTTTTAAAAAATTTTATTCTCATGAACAACATAAAATAATAGATTGGATTAAAAACAACAATGGCATAAAACAAATATGTATTACGGGTGGTAAATCGAAATTATTACAGCAACTGCTTACAGGTTCATATAAAATAATAGAGCTAAACGAATTTGAATCTACTCTTGCAGGTGTCCAATACATATTAAAAGAAGAAAAACACACTATAAACAATTTTATTTTAACCAATATCGGTACAGGTACTTCTATCCATTATGTTTATAATGAACAATATATTCGCGCTGGTGGAACCGGAGTTGGCGGTGGGACTATTATGGGACTTTCAAAATTGTTAACAAATATAGATCATTTTGAAGATATAATACCTCTAACAAAAGTAGGATCTAGAAAAGAACTAGATATTACGGTTGGAGATATTTATGGTGGTATTCTTTCCCCTATCGATAATAACTTAACTGCTAGCAACTTCGGAAAAGCAGCCATTACAGAATCAAATAATAGTAGCTCCGATATACTAGCTACTGTGCAAGGACTTGTCGGTGAAGTCGTTACTGCATTAAGCCTTCAATTCGCTGAAACAAAAAACATTGAACATATTATTTATATTGGTTCGACTTTATGTAATAACGTACAACTTCAACATATTATTAGTAGCTACACCGAATATCAAAATAAAACACCAATCTTTTTACAAGATGGTGGTAATAGCGGTGCAATTGGTGCATTACTTCATGCTACGAAATAAAAAGCTGACTTTTGTCAGCTTTTTAGAAATGGCACTTCAAATTCAATAATTGATTCCCCGTTCTCTCCAATTCGCTCCACGCTTATTCTATCAATCACACAATTTAACTCCCCATGAAAACTAGGAATCTCCTTCACTACTTCAGCAGCTAATTCGGCACTTTCTTTTCTTCCGACTGTTACATGCGGGATGTACGGAATGTCTTCTTTCAAAAATTGTAATAAAGGTCCTGTATACAGCCTATCATGTAGTTCTTCTATTTGTTTTCTTCCTCCATCAACTTCTAAAAACAAATAGTTTCCTACACTAGTGATACGATTTGCAAACTCAATTTCAATTTTGCCTCCCCCTATTGATACATTAAAAATATGAGATTTTAATTCATCATTTGAAATATTACTCTTAAATGGGAATACGATTGTTATATGCGGTAGAATTAATCCAAATAAAGGATCATGTTTATGTCTAATGTTCTCTATTTTATCGATGGACATGTTGTTTAGAAAAAGTAAAATTGTACGCATTTTTATACTTCCCACTTTCTCGCGAAGTTTTTATATTTATCATATTGAATAGTAGCTTGCACTTCAACAAATTATTTCGCTTACACATAAAAACAAAAAACTTCTCAAATGAGAAGTTTTCATATAGCATGATTATTATTTTCCCGCCAAACTTTCCTAAACTTATACTTTGAACTGTTCCACCACCGGGTAAATGATTAACAATTGCAACCACATCTGAATTATTACCAACGTATGTCCCAGTATATTTCTTAAAATCATCTGACCTAACATCATATATATCTTTTATTCTTTCTCCGTCAGAACAAGCCGCAATGAATAAAAAAATTGTTAGCATAACGATCATGTTATGATGCATATATTTCATTTAGCATCCCCCATTTTTATCGATATTCGTTAATTACAATATTTACTTTCAAATCCCTTTTTAAATATACGCATTTTAATCAAAATTAAAAATTTTCATTTTTTATGTTTACAATTATCCATTAATTGTATATACTTACTAACGTAAGAAAAAAATTCTAAAAGGAGGTCGAAGGAAATGATGAAATTACAATTACATGCATTAACTTTAGCGTTAACTGCACCTGTGTTTTCTGGACAATTAAATATGAATTCGACCACCCTAATGGAGAATTGAAAATCGTACTTTATTTCATTTAATTCATAAATTCGCCACAGGAGGTCGTATACTTTCCTGTGGCTTTTTCACGCCCAGCCATAGGAGAACTGTATCTTCCTGTGGTTTTTTTGCGCGATTTTTTTAGTCTCTTACATTATTTTTCTAAGAAAGGAGCAACATTCAATGACTATTAGCGTATTGTTTTTAAGTATTACGATTCAAAGAAATACAATTTCCAAAGATGAAATTCTTCATAATCAGCAAATTGAAAAAGCTATGAATGATGTTAAGGAGCGCCAAGCACTTTACTGTGATCACCTGTAATTCCTTTTCGAAAGGAGGAATTCATTTATGACTTTTCATATTTTCTTTTTTACGACTGTGCTTCAAAAAAATACTTTATCTGAAACTGAAATCAATCGTAAACAACAGTTAAAACGACTGACTGATAAAATAACTGACATTAAAAGTTCGCACTACACTCAAATGTATTAAAAATATATTTTAAAGGGGTAATATATTCATGAAATTTAAAGCATTCTTTTTAACAATCACCATTCAAAAACGTAAGCTCTCACAGAAAGAGATTTTACGCGAGCAACACATCCAAAACATTATGGACGAAGTAAAAGAGCGCCAATCTTCTTATTACACTCGTCTTTTCTAAATCACTTATAAAGGGGTAATTATCTAATGAAATTTAAAGTATTCTTTTTAACCATTACCATTCAAAAAAATAAATTTTCCGAGTCTGAAATGCTCCATGAGCGACAAATTAATCAGGCTATGGATTCTGTAAAAGAAAGACAAAGTCATTACTGTAGTCACCTTTAATTTCTTATTACACTCGTTTTTTCTAAATCACTTATAAAGGGGCAATTATTTTATGAAATTTAAAGTATTCTTTTTAACCATTACCATTCAAAAAAATAAATTTTCTGAGTCTGAAATGCTTCATGAACGACAAATTAATCAGGCTATGGATTCTGTAAAAGAAAGACAAAGTCATTACTGTAGTCATCTGTAATTCCAATTCGAAAGGAGGAATTCACATATGAAGTTTCACCTTTTCTTTTTAACGATTACGATTCAAAAAGAAACAATATCTCAAAATGAATTAAAACAAGAAAGACAATATAATCAAGTTATTAATGAAATTCGAGATCGTAGAAGCAAATACTACATTCATCTTTAATCGTTTAACTATATAGAATTGAAAGGAGTAGATTATGATGTTAATAGCACGCTGTAAAGAAATGATTTGGATAGTTCAGAGGGATTCCACATAGTTTTATAGAGCTTATATCACACAAGTTCATCACTGAATTTGATATATAAAAAATATATAATAAAATCAAATCAACCCGCTTTTAATTATTTTTTTATAAACAAAAGATACACCACTTAAAAAGAGGTGTATCTTTCTCAGGTTTTACTATTTCCGATTACTTCTCTTCGTCTTAAACAATCTCACTAAGTTCGAAACAACTGTTTTTGTTACTGCATAAACTGGTACTGCTAAAATCATTCCGATGATTCCAGCAAAGTTACCTACCCCTAAAATTAGGATAATAATTGTTAATGGGTGGATGTTTAATTTTGAGCTCATAATACGTGGTGAAATAATATTACTTTCAAACTGTTGTACAATTGTTACGATAATAATTACGTATAAGGCTTGCATCGGAGATACGAACAGTCCTACAATAACAGCTGGTGCTGCTCCGATAAATGGACCTAAGTTAGGAATGATGTTTGTAAATGCTGCTATAATTCCTAAAACAAAAGCGTACGGTAAATCGATAATTAAATAACCGATAAAAGTAAAAGCACCTACAAATATACAAACGAGCGCTTGCCCTTGAATATATGCAGATAATGTTTCGTTCGTTTCCTTAATGATACGAAGCCCCTCTTCACGGTAAGACTCTGGTAATAAACTTACCGCTTTTCCTGGAAAGGCATGTCCATCTTTAAACATGTAAAATAAAATGAACGGTACAGTAAATACAACTAACGCAACGTTCGTGATAATACCAAATAAAGCCGTTGCACTCGACGTAATTGTATTTGGTATATCTTTTAAGTATTCAATCGCATTTTTTTCAATTGTTTCAATGGAAACGTAGTTTTGTGTAGATAACCATTCAAACAACCTATGATGTGATAATTCTTGTATGTATACTTTTCCCTCTTTTATGTAGCCTGGCATATTTTTTACTAAGTCCATTAGCTGTTGTGAAATCGTAGGAACAACTACTCCAACGCCAACCGCAGTTAATGTTATGATAAAAAGATATAACAGCAATATCGCTAAATTTCTAGGTACTTTTTTATTCTCCAAAAAGATTAATACAGGATTAAATATGAAGTATAAAAAAAGCGCGATTAAGATTGGGAAAAATAATGTTGATATGAAGATACCAATCGGTTGAAATAAAAATGATATTTTTGTGCAAATAAATATGATTCCTACAACCATTAGCACTTCTAATGTCCAAAAGTGCACTTTTGATTTCAAAAAAATGGCCTCCTTTAAACTAGCACTTCTCTTCATTGTACCAAAATAAGTATGAATTTCACATAATATTTTCCTTTACAATATTCCAAAATACCGATAAATACACTACAATGAGATTACATACAAATTTGCAGGTAAAGGTGATAAAAATGACACAATGCATCATTTGCAGAAAAGATACGAAAGAACTTAGTGAACAATATGTCATTCCAGAAATATTATGTGGATATTATTTCACAAACTCAATTTGTGATACTTGCCATGAACAAATGACAACAAATATTGATCGTCCTTTAATTAGGCATAAATTGAGTCAATTTAAGATTGAACAAATGAAAAGACAAATTGATTCCCCACTCTATACGAATGAGCACGGCGAAGAACTTGCGGCTGCTGAGACTGATGTTGTCGAAGTAAGCGACGAAATTCTTTATTCTAATGCATTAATTATGAAACTATGTAAAAAGCACGATATTTCCTTACATAATGAAATTTGGAAAGAGGAACGTGTAACGAAAGTAGCGAGTTCTATTCAACGTGAATTGCTATTAGATAACCGTAAATATAAAATGAGTATATTAAAAATGGCTTATACATTCGCTGTACAAACAGTTGATGGCTACTTTGAAAATCAAGATGCAATTGATATCTCTACCATTCTCTCAAATGCAGATTTCGTGGAACTAAAAGAAAAAAGCATTGTACGTGATTTAAGCAAAAGTTCTTTATGGAATACGCTAAATACAAGTAGTGAAAATCATTACTTTATTTTACTTAGCGATAAAGACGGTCTGTTTTGCTTCATTCGTTTGTTTGACATCTTTGATGTTGTCGTTCATTTATCAGAAAAAAGATTTGACCTTCCATCACCCATTGTCGGTGTAAATAATGTGAATACACAGAAATTTCATGTCCAAAGTTTAAAACAGTATATGGATGGGCTGTTTAAAGAAAAAGCACCTACTATATAACAAGGACCAGAACATACGGTCTCCTTTCTTGATGAAAAGACACTGTGTTATAATGAGTATGAAAAGAACAATACAATCACATAAACCAATTATAAATTGTATATAAATAAAAAAGACTAGTGTGCGGCTACACACTAGTCCACGTAACTTAGCAGATTGGATTGTTCATTTATCCTATTTGTTTCTTACAAACAAAACAACCCACATTCTATAGGCATAGGTGGGTTGTTATTTTTTGAGCTTGTCTATTAAAACGACGACGAACGTTAACAATGCAACGAGAAACAGTCCACCCTGCAGTAGCAACGCTATTTCACTCACGTATTATCACCCCCCTCCTACTCGGAGAAGTGATAATTGAACAACCAACCGCACCTTAAGTTACCCTTTAATTTTACCATATTTTCTAATAATTTACGATGAAAACCCGCAAGCGAATAACTTGCGGATTTTTTATCCCGTATTAACAGGCAATAAACAAAATGAAGCAATAAATAGATGAAACTTTATTTCTGACTATTTTTTTAATGCATATGCATCAGCAATCATTTCACCAACAATTTTATTTTCTTCTTTCTTCTCGTCTTTCAATAATGGGAATAACAATTCTGCCACATCATATGCTTCTTCTAAATGTGGATATCCTGATAAAACAAACGTATCAATTCCTAACGATTCATATTCTTTTATTCTTTCTGCTACTGTATGCGGATTGCCTACAAGTGCAGTACCTGCCCCACCTCTTACAAGTCCGATTCCAGCCCATAAATTAGGGCTTATCTCTAACGACTCTCTCGTACCTTTATTTAAATGTGTCATCCGTTTTTGACCAACCGAATCATATCTTGCAAATGTCTTTTGAGCAAGCTCAATTGTTTCATTATCCACATATTGAATTAAACGTTCGGCCTCTTCCCATGCTTCTTCTTCTGTCTCTCTTACAATTACGTGTAATCTAATGCCAAATCGTACTGTACGCCCCTTCTCTTCTGCAAGTTTTCTTACTTCTTCTATTTTCTCTTTCACTTGCTCTGGCGGCTCTCCCCACGTTAAGTATACATCACTATGTTGAGCTGCTACTTCTTTTCCAGCAGTTGATGATCCCCCGAAATATATTGGAGGATAGGGCGTTTGAACTGGTGGGAAGACAACTTTACTATCTGTAACTTTAATATGTTTTCCTTCTAAAGAGATCGTTTCACCTTGCAATGTCGATTTCCAAACTTTTAAAAATTCATCCGCTGCTTCATATCTTTCATCATGCTCAAGATATAATCCATCTCCTTGTAGTTCAACTGGATCTCCTCCAGCTACTACATTGATAAGTAGTCTCCCATCTGAAATTCTATCAAATGTAGATGCCATCCTCGCTGCAACTGTAGGTGACATTAGTCCTGGTCTCACTGCTACTAAAAATTTTAGTTTTTCTGTTTCAGCAGCAAGAGCTGAAGCTAACACCCAAGGGTCTTCACATCCTTGACCAGTTGGAAGTAAAACACCCGTATATCCTAAATAATCAGCTGCCGCAGCAACTTGCTTATAATAACCATATTCAGCTGCTCTTCCTCGTTTTGTCGTTCCTAAATATCGACCATCTCCATAAGCCGGAATAAACCATAATAATTCCATACCTTTACACACCCCTTATTTATTTTGAATCGTATACTAACACATTCTATATAAATTACCCCTAATAATTTATATGTTAATCCCCTGTCTCACCTTTAAAGTTATCTCGCCATCTTAAAAACTTCACTTCTAGTAAACGTACTAGAGAGTCAGAAAACTTCCCAACAAATGCAAATATAATTATGCCGACAAATACGATATCTGTATTTGAAAATTGCCTTGCATCCATAATCATATAGCCAATACCTTCTGTAGACCCCATAAGTTCTGCTACTACTAAACTCACCCATGTAACACCTAACGATAACCTTGCTCCTAGTAAAAGGTTAGGCAATGCAGCTGGTAAAATTAGTTTCGTGATTAATTTTCTTTTACTAAACTCTAACACTCTCGCAACATCAAATAACTTTGAATCCACACCTCTAATACCTAAAAATGCGTTTACGTATAAAGGAAAAAATGCACCATCTGCAATTAATAACACTTTCGATGTTTCACCAAAACCGAACCATAATACGAAAAGCGGTGCAACAGCTAAATGAGGTATAGTTCTTAACATTTGCACAGATGGATCTAAATATTGCTCACTTCTCGTTGAAAATCCAACAATCGTTCCTAAAATGATTCCTAAGCCTCCGCCAATAAAGAAACCAGCCGCAGCCCTAAATACACTAATACTTAAATGGCCGAATAACTCTCCTGTTTTAATAAGATCTTGGAAAGCTAGAAAAATATCTAATGGTGTTGGTAAAACTGTTTTAGAAACAAGACCGAATACACCAGCTAACTGCCAAATTATTAATATAATAACCGGTATAGTAATCGCCCTTACTAAAACTTTTACATTTAACTTTCGCACCTTCTTGACGCTGTTTTTCTCAATCGTTATACTCGCTGGTTTCATAACAGCTTTCGTATTTTCCACTTTACAAAACCTCTTTTCACTTCGCTTTCAATGCTTTTTCTACGAAAGAATTATTTACAACTTTTTCTGTCTTAATTTCTTTCTTTATAGAACCGAGCTTATATTGAAAATCCGCTGTCTTTTGTTGTTCTGCTATTATTTCCTTCGTTACTGGAACTAAAATTGGTTTGTCGTGATTAAACACTTCTTTTACGATCTTCGCATCTATCTTTTTTACAGAAGTATATACTTTTATTGCTTCATCTAAGTTAGCATCTTGCCATACACGTGCTTTCTCATAAACTTTGAGGAATTTCTCAACTAATTCTGGATGTTCTTTCGCAAATTTTGTTCTCGTAATTAAAAATTCTGGTGAAGAGACATTTAATGTTTCACCGTCTGCAATCACCTTCGCACCTTTATTTAACGTATGTAATGATATGAAAGGGTCCCAAATCGCCCATGCATCTACTGATCCTGATTCGAATGCAGGCTGCGCTTCATCTGGTTGTAATTGAATGACATTTACATCTTTTGAATCAATCCCTTCTTTATCAAGTGCTCGATATAATAAATTAAAAGCACTACTTCCTTTTGCTACTGCAATTTTTTTACCTTTCAACTTTTTTACACTCGCAATCTTGCTATCTTTTCGAACGAGAATTCCAGTTCCTTTTCTCGCATAACTTGTATTGGCGATTTCGGTAAATCCAATACCTGCTGCTTGCGCTGAAATGACTGGGGAATTCCCTACTTCACCAAAGTCTAATCGGTTTGATGCGATTGCTTCAAAATAAGGAGGTCCACTTTGGAACTCTGTCCATTTCACTTTAACTCCTTCTTTTTTAAACTCCTCTTCAAACCACCCCTTTTTCTTTGCTAGTAATAGCGGGCTTAATCCTTGTTGTATGCCAATTTGTATTGTTACATCTTCTTTTTTACTACTTGCTGTACTTTTTTCACATCCTAACAAACATACTGATATAGCTAAAGCAAAAGAAAGAATTTTTAATTTTTTATACATATAAAATCACCCTTTTCCTATATACTTGTTTGAATCAACCCTCCATATTCAAACTGCTGTAATACTTTCGTTCGAAGTTGTTGAAACGATTGAGAAGTTTTATTCCGCGGATAAGGCAAATTATTTTCAATCACTTTATGTATTTTCCCTGGTTTTGCACTCATAATGATGATTCGGTTTGAAAGATATATCGCTTCGTCTATATCATGTGTAACGAATATCATTGTTGTTTTCTTCTGCTCCCAAATATTTAGCAATACTTCTTGTAAATGACTTCGAGTAAAAGCATCCAGCGCTCCAAAAGGTTCATCAAGTAATAATACATTTGGATCTCTTAATAACGCTCTTGCTATCGCAACACGTTGTGACATCCCGCCTGAAATTTCTTTCGGATACGATTTTTCAAAGCCATCTAACCGAACGATTTCAACCCATTCTCTCACCTTATCTTTCACATACTTATCTTTTAACGACAAATCTGCCGCTATATTTTCTTCAACTGTTAACCATGGAAAAAGCCTATGTTCTTGAAAAATAAAACCTTGTTTCTTGCTGGTTTTTAAAATAGGCTCCCCGTCAATAACAACTTCACCTTCAAAATCATTATCTAGACCTGCAACAATTTTTAGTAATGTACTTTTTCCACACCCACTCGGACCAATTACTGTAACAAAATCCCCTTTCTCTAATTGAAAATTAATATTCTCTAGCACTTGAACCGTACCAGTTTGTTTCAAAAAACATTTTGATACCCCATCAATTGAAACAGTCATTTCTTCCCCTCCTTAAAATGATTCATATAAATGAACAGATTCAGTATTTGTGCAATAAAAAAACCAAAGGCATTTTATCTGTTGATAAAATGCCTTTGGTTTCTCCAATCAGCAATACGTTATAGAATTAAGTACATATTATACAAATTTTTCCGATAAGTCAACTAGGTTTTATTAAAACATACATATGATTTGTTTGAACATTTTACTTTTGTTTATTTAAACGATATCGTTTACTTACTATTTTTTATGATCTTTAATCCACTGTAACCAATAAGAAAACTCACACGCTAAATGCATTTGATGGGATTTAATAACTAAGCGACGAAATTTCTACAAAAAAAGAGTAATTTCAAGAAATATGCTACTAACCTTAGATTTATCAAAAAAGTTAGATCGTATAACTTAAGACTACTCATTCCTATTCAAAATATTTATGTAATTTAATTTTATTTCCTCTGCACCCTGGCTGTCTCCAAAACTATTGATGGAAGCTCTTTTTGAATGATTTCTTTTAATCCATAAAGAGCTTTCTTCACATAACCACCTTCGAAATTTCCTAATGGTTCTGGTACTTCATCCTCATCCAATATGAAGTATTCTCCATTTGGAAGTACCATAATATCGATGATTAAATCTTCAAAGGAAACCACTCCATCTTTTATTTGTGTGTTTTTTACGATATTAAAATATGAACCTAAATACTTTCCTTTTATATCTCTCCATACGTATAAATTGTACGGACGATCTTTCCAGTAATATGCGATTGTATAACTCCCTTTTGGGATTGTTAACTTAGTATCATTTGCAGTCATTGTAAATGAATACTGCACCTCGTGAAACAAAACGATACTTTGTGATTGTTTTTCAAGTAATAAGCAATTGTGATCTACTATTGTTGAGTTATACCGGATTTTTCTTTCTATAATTTCAATTTTCGATGTAAGTAACTTATTCATTATTTTGTTTCCCCTTATGCTAGTTCTATCCTCAATTATATCCATTTATGTAGTGATAAAGAAGTATATAGTTTTTTATATAATGATTTATACAAGTACATAATAAAAACTCCTTCTTATTTAGAAAGAGTTTTTCACTATCCATGTTTCATATTTTTTCACTTCTAACGGAAGCTCATTTGTTTTTATGCAACTAACAGCACTATTACTCATGTTTTAACTTTTCCTTAACCGCATCATAAAATTTTCGTTCTTCATCAACATTTAAGTAAACACGACTTACTGTTTTAGAAAAGCCGTATAACAACTGCGCTTTCACTGGCTCTTTTAATGTTATTTCAAAAGTAGCAGGTTCTTTTATGAACTCCATAACAGTTGCATCCAATACCTGTTTCCCTTCTTTTGCCGTTAGCAATTCCCCCTTGTAGAACGCAATACTATCTATTTGTGTAAATGGCATAACGATTTTCTTTCCTAATCCGATTTGAATGATTACTTGTTCTTCTGTTACGACAAGGGGATTTTTGAGCATCGCTTGTATTTCAGCTATAAAATAAATCATCGCGTATACATTTAAAATAAGTAAAATCCATGCTATTACTGAATTCCACTGATGTAGTAAATAATGAAAACCAATGCTTTCAATTACTGTTGCGTGAATAATCATGATATACACACCTATAGCACCAGTCTTTTTATGATATGAGTATACAGATTTACCTGTTGGTACTTTTTCACGCCACGATAAAAACGCATAATAGATTAACTTACACTCTGTTAGAATGACATCTACTAACTTACTTCTTTTCATAGTAGCGTCAAACGCTGCATCAATTGCATAAGAAAAGGAATAATTTTCTCTTCTATATTCTTTATATTTTTTTATTATTTTAGGAAGCACTCTAACAATTTTATAGAGAAGGAATAATTCTATACCTACAAATGCAATTTCAGCCGCAACAATAATATAAGAGATGAATGAAAAAGCTTGTAAATAGTCACTTGGAATAATAAATCTTGCAAAAATATAACCAGCTATTACAACAGGAACTATATACGTTAATGAGTATCTTTTTCGAATAATGAAGAAATACGTGATGATTGGAATGACAAACATGCAATCTAATAATGACCCAAGCACAACTTCTTTCGGCGCAACTGGTACAATTGGAAGGGCATACAATAAATAGTTTGATAGCATAATTAAAGAGACGAGTCCAATCCAAATATCTTTTCGCCTTTGTGATAGTGTAGCCTTCATACGTTCACTCCTTTATTTAAAAACCTCATTTAAATGGTCTTTATAAAATGAAATGGCACGTTCAAATTCTTTTACTTCCTCTACTTTCACGACAGTTTCAAGTAATAATTTCATCGCTGATTCGTGATCGTTTACGTTATATTTTGCTAATGATAAAAATACTTTCATCGGAGCGTTCTCTGGGAATTTTTTCACCCCAGCTTCTAATACTGTAATTGCCTTTTCATATTCCCCTATACAACGATATGTACTTCCTAAACCAATATAAGCACCGCAAAGCGATTCGCCATCAAGTCCATTTGCGATTGCCTGCTCATAATACGGAACTGCTTCTGTTTCTAGCCCCATTACATCATGTATCCACGCACACTGATACAGTACTTCTGCATCCTTTGTAAAGTTTGTTAATCCTATAAGCATCTCTTTAGACTGCACATACTTCTTTTCGTTTCTAAGTTTAATAGCTTGCTTTAATAAATGTTCCATAGAATCCACTCCTCACCAATTATTCTGTGTATAGCTCTTGATTGATATACGCTTCACATTCGTGTAAAAGTAAAATTCCCACCAATTAAAGTTTCGCTTACTTATTACTATGCGGATTCATTCTTATCTAAAAACTTAATTTTAAAAAGCAGTGACACGATTACATAATATCTCTAAGCTTTTGACAATTTCTTTCGCTGTTTCATCTTTCCCATTGCACAACTTCCCTTTACCATTCTGTCCAATTACATAATGCACAGCTCCGCGCGAATATAAAGAATGTGGTGAATTCGCAATCATTACATTCGCCCTTGCTTCTTTCATTCTATTTTTTGCTCTTTCAAACAGTTCTTCTTCACTTAAATCACTTTCAAGTTTAAAACCAACAAGCACTGTTTCTGGGTCCCATTCTTTTATTTGTTTTAATACTTTTGGAGCCTTTTGAAAATGAATAATCGGTGCTATATCACTTGAAATTTTTCCGTTCATATTAAGAACATTACCATCTTGATCACAAATCTTCTCCACAATCCAATCTGATCCAGCCGCTGCCATAATGACTGCATCAACCTTTTCATGTGTGATGATACTTTTCATTTTATCTTGTAAATCAACGATTCCTTCAAACGGATGTAATTCTAACCCTCTATGTACATCACTCGGTTTCTCCGCAAAATAACCGTGTAAATATATAACATGTGCCCCTTTAGCTAGAAGTTCTTCTGCGATTATCCTTCCAATTGTACCTTTGGCCATATTCGTATGCCCGCGTACTTGATCCCATTTTTCTAGACAACCACCGCTCGTAATTAATACCTTTTTCCCCTTCATTGTAACCATCCCTTACTAATTTTTCTTACGAAACCATTCTGTTCCAAAGTCAACTATATCACGCTGTTTCATTAGACGACACGTTGCATTCCCTATCTTCCCATTTTTTACAGTTCCTTTTCGCTCAAACTCCACACCAATTTCTACAAACTTCTCAGATTCGTAATCCATTTCAACAAACTCTTTCCACACTCTTTCACCGTTTTCTATAATAGGTGCTCCTACTTGTATTAACTCACATGCACCAGAACGCACCTCGGATAAATGAACAGACGTATTGGAATCATATCCAACACCAATTAATAATACGTACCCGTCTAAATCATATATTTTTCTTAATGGAGATTCTTCTCCAAAGCTCATTGATAACGAATGGTTCATTGTTATTTCTACTGCATGTTTTCCCCATGCAGCAAAACTTCCTAACGGATGATTACTACGTACTACATTCGGATATGTACGAAAACATTCAACTATTTCACCCATTCCCCTTGTTGGGGTTATACGTGAATCAAATGCTGGGACGTTATCTCGGATAATTTGCCACCAGTCTTCCGGTACAGGTGGTCTTGACCAATGTTTCGGATCGGACAAATCCGAAGATTGCGTTGGCATTATTATCGTTCCTTCTTCCGTAACAACTTTCATTAATGCTTCTACTACAGCAACCGCACCACCAGATATCCACCCGATAGAACTTAGTGATGAATGAACGATAATTGTCATTCCTTTTTCGACTCCTAATGCTTTTAAATCTTTTGTTATTGTTTCGATTGTATTTGGAAATTGTGTACTTGCAACTATTTCATTCATTTTCATATTGGTTCCCCCACTAGCTACGTAAATTTAAACTTTTATATAAATATATTATCATATTTTTCTTAATTTTTAACTTAATCATTTTTCATATCTATAAAAAATGGTAATATTATTACACAAAAATATTTAAATTATAATATTAAGATTTAAATTAAAAAAGAAAGTGAAGATTTTACATCCAACCATAAAAAGCTGTTTTATACATAGACGAAAGAGCTCATCACAAATGATGAGCTCTTTGTTTACTTTATCCTTCAATTGTAACCCCAGTAAACATTGATAAGTTTCCCGTTTTTTTCTCACCTACACGTAAAAATAAGCCTGCTGCTCTTCCGCTTATACAGTGAGAGCCAATTAATAGTTTACCAGTATATGGACCATCCCATGTGTCAATGGTATAGTCAGGCATTTCTATGTATTGCTGGTATATCTTCCTTTGTTCAAAGTAATACTCTGTTTTATCTTCAGCTAATAATTCATCATTTTCGTATATAGATACTCCGCCACCTTCACGACCAAATACAGGTTTTGAAACGTATGATTCATGTCTTTCTAGAAATCGCTTATTTGAAAAATATGTTGGTAGAAAGTATTTATAAATAATGTCTTGCTCTTCTTCTGTAAAGAAAACACTTTCTTCATAAAACTTCCAAATTAGTGCGAGTACACTTTTGTTTTGCATAACAAACGCGGCTGGCGGATTAATAATTTTCACTCTTTCTTGCGCAATATGATCTAAAAATTGCAAACCAATCCTTTTCCCATTCTTATCAACGTCCGTTACTAAATACTCTATTGGATACAGTCTATATAAATATTTTATTTTTTCTCCACTTGGCGTATATATACCATCTTCCGCAACGACAATGTCTTGTATTCCTACATAGTCCGTTGACTGATTTAAGCAATACGTTCTTAAAAACTGGACCGTTTGTCTATCTTCATCGTGCCAATCATAACTAGTAAAATATATCGTCTCTTCAGGGCCTATATGATAGTCATGTTTAATTTGTTCCCATGCTTGCACAATATGCTCTTCTATATGGTTTGGGTGATTTACATCATGATAACGGCATAACACTTCATTTGCGACAGACGGTTCTAAATAGCCTGTTGGCGTATCACAATTTACTTCTATTAATTTTATATCGTCACCATTTACGATAAAATCAAACCTTGTAAAATATGAAAATAAACCATTATGTTTCATTCTCGCCATTTCCCACGCTTCAGCTGGAAATCCAAGTTTTTGAAAATCTTCTGTCGTATTTACAATATATTGATACGTTCTATATAACACATACATGATTTCTTCTGTCGCTTTTGAGATAGCAGTATAAGTTTTTGCTGGCATGCGATACATCCCTGTTGCCATATATTGATTCCATTCTTCATTCTCTAACAGACTAGGCCAAGTGAAACCATTCCTACTAGCCTCTTCTGCAAGTGAAAACCATACTTTCATATACTCTTCTTGCTCTCGTTGTGTATACATTACTCCATTACCCTTTCGTTTTAGGATCCTGCTGGCGCTTTTGCGTTTCCAATTCCACTTGAACCAGAGTTTACTTTCGGTGTTTGCGTAGTAGATGATTTTGGCGTATTTGTATCTGGTGTTACTTTATTGGATGGATTTGGCTGCTGTTTATTTAAATCCACTTTATTGGAAGAATTATTGTTACCGTTAGAACCACCAGAATAACCACCGCTACTACCGCCACCTGTTCTACGCTCATCTTTTTCACGATATGGAATAACATTATTTGCATATGGTTTCTTCATTAAATTTGGTTTTGCTGTATAATTCATATTTGAAGTTCTACTCGCTAATAAATATCCTGCTACAAATGGAAGTATCGGTAAATGAGAGTTTTCATGATAAGATGAAAATGACGGATTATTTTCCTTGCATAACTCATCTGTCTCTATATTTTCATTGGTTGGGGCTTTATCATCACAATTTAATGTTTCTTGTTCATTTCTTTGTTTTGCACCATCTGTTTTAACAGCTGTACTTTCTTGCTGAGCAGTTTCTTCTTCATAATCACCACAACCTGTTAATAAAAAAGATGACATCCCTATTGAAGTAGCTATTTTTATAAACTTACTTTTCTCCATTCTCACGTGTTATACACCTATCTTCTTTTATCTATATTTTTCCAGATACCTATATTATATAATGAAATTATTATTTTTTTCAAACTATATTCAATATGTACAATTATATATTTTCATGCTATTTTTCCATGTAACAATGAAATCTTTCTATCCCTGGATATTTTTCTCCTAAACTTTTAACTTGAAAACCAATTCTTTTATAAAATTCTACCGCCCCATCGTCTGTCTCCGCTTCTATATAAGTCAATTGGTATACTCTTACAATCTCTTTAATCATTTGCAGTGCAATTCCTTTTTGACGATAATCTGGAGCCACTGCTATATGACATATTCTTGCTTTAGTTTCTCCGATTATTTCAATACCTAGACAAGCTTTTTCTTCATATTTGTACAAAGTCCCTTTATTACTTTGATAAAATATTACTGCCTTCTTTAAGCTTATTTCATTTGGACCGACAGCATATTGTAGCACATTTAATATTGAATCTTTTTCAATTTGTTCAACGCGCTGTATATTCATACTTTCATCCCTTTCTATGAAAAAAGACTAGCTCTTAATAAAAAGAGCTAATCTCATTACGCCGTTATTTTTTCTTCTTTTTTTACAACGACAGCCACATAACTATGAAGTATCATTCCAATAATAACGAGACTCATACCAATCCAAGATAATGATGACGGAATTGGTGCAGATAACCAGATCAGCTCTCCTACTAGCGCAAATAAAACTTCACCAGACTGCGTCGCTTCCACTGTTGCTAATTTTTGCGGATCATCTTTTACAAGATCTGTCGCAAAGAAAAATAATACTGTCGCGATTAACCCAGAGCTAACTGCTACAATAAAACATTGAAAAACTTGGCTACTTGACGGTAATCCGCCAGTTGATACTTCGTAACCAGATAATAAAAACCAAAATGGTAAACTTGCTAATGTCATACCGAGTACTCGCTGAAATACATCTAATTCCCCTTTACAAACTTGCATCATTTTTCTATTTCCAAGAGGATACGCAAATGCTGCAATAACTACAGGAACTACACATAAAATGGTTTCACGAATACCTAATGAAGAAGCATGTTCTACTTGCATGAGAACAACACCGAATAAAATAATGCCCGACATAACTAATTCCTTCATCGGAAGTTTTTTATGTAGTGGATCCACCGCAAAAAATGGTGTTAACAAAATCCCTGCAACGATTGTAATTTGCCATGTTGATGCAACGAGCCAACCTGGTCCGAACGCTCCAGCAAAACTAAGCGGTGCATAAAAGAGACCAAATCCAACGATACTCCAAACTAACCATTCTTTCGGATTGTTTTTCATATATTGAAAGAGTTGCTTTAAGTTCCCTCTATACATAACAATAAGTAATAGCATTGGAACCATAAAATAATACCGTAATGATGCACTCCAAATCCAGCTTCCACCTTCTAAGTCCATTGCCCTGTTTAAAACAAAAGTAAAGGCAAAGAAAAATGATGCCAGTATCCCTATAACAATTGCTTTCATTGTAAAACCCCTTGTATTTAATTTTTAATCTCTATGACATATATTTTAGTATACGCGATGAAAAATCTACATACAAACTTACATTTCATTTTGGGATAATGAAGGAATTGTGGTAGATTTACATGGGAATAAAGTGCATTGGTATGAAATCGAGGTCATTACATACCAAAATTTTCAAGGGGCAAAATCTACTTTAATCTCGACCCACTATACTCACCATGAAAATATACGCATCCGCTATAAAAGATGGCTACCAACTATTGCACATTCAATTTACTGGTTTTCTATTGAGAAACCAGTAAATTGAATGATAGCTTGGGAAGAAAAGCGAACGAATAAAAACAAACGCCTCCTTTAATTATTATTTAGAGGCGTTCGTTCATTCAAAAATTAAAGAATATGTAGTTTATATTCTCTGTATAATTTCCTCAATCGACTTATATGAGCTTGATGATACCGATTATGATCTGCTATATGCCATATTCCCCATCTTATTGTCGCAGTTTCCCCTTTTTCATACAAAACTTTCTCTCTTAAAAGAACAACACCATATGTTCATCATCACTATACACACCATTCATTTTTATAGCCCTTTTTTCAATTCCGTACGTTTTAAATCCCATTGATTCATATAATCGTTTTGCTGGTTCGTTCGTTGACACAACCCCTAAATTGAATTGCTCTAGCTTCATCTCTTTTGCCCTTTCAATTGCTTTACGTATTAAATCACGTGCAAGACCACTTCTTCGATTTTCAGTATCTACATACATCGCAACGATATGTCCTTTATGCTTATATGCGTCCTTTTCTTCTGTTAATAAAGTAACAACCCCAACTAAACGATTTTCATTATTAAAAGCACCAAATGTAAAACTACTGTTGGATGAAAGATTACTAGCAACACGTTCAAGAGGTTTTTCTTGACGTACTGCTTCTTCATAAGTCGTTACAAATGCTTCTGGATTTACTTGTAATGCTTGTAAACGTAACTCCCAATATTGTTTTGCATCCGCTTTTGTAAGTAATCGAATCATTTTATCTTCCCCTTTTTAATTTACATAATATTTTTATAGGCTACTTTTTTTGATTCATACTCTTCTTTTAATATACTGTAACGATTGCGATGAATGAACTTCCCCTGTCTCAATCGATCATTTCTCATTAACCCTTCGCATACAAATCCGGCATTTTCATAACTCTTTTTAGCTTGTGTATTATCTTCATCTACACGTAACCAAATTTTCTCCAATTCAAACTGGGAAAAACCTATTTGTAACATGCTGTTTAGAGCTGCCATTCCAAATCCTTTACCCCAATAGTCTTTATTTCCAATCGCAATTCCTAGTTCTGCATTTTTATTTGTTTTATCAAAATTTTTAAGGTCTACCCATCCAATATGTATACCTGTCTCAGTAACGATTGCCCTTTGTTCATAACCATTTTTTCGGCTTATACAAGCTTCAATCCAGTTTCTCGTATCTCCACGAGTGAACGGAGGATATTGATCTGGTACAACTAAATGCTTTGTTACATTTCTATCTAATGACCATTGATAGCGATCTTCTACATCATCTATTGTCAATTCTCTTAATTGAACATATGGTACATTCATTGTTCTCTCCCCTTTTTATTTACCAATAGAAAATCCTTCGAACACTCTTCCACCATACTGCTCTAACGTCTTTTCTATAAAATGAATTAATTCATTTTTCTCTCCCGTTTTATAAAAATAATCAAAAGCCGCTACAAATTTGTTTGCATATTGCTCATCATATCTTCTTAGCACTCTAATAAACCATTTTGAACTCCCAAGCCACATACCATTTACTCTTAATACATATTCATGTACTAAATCCGCTAATAAATTAGCGATAAACAATTCTTCTTCTCTTTTCGTTGCACCAATAAAGTCATCTAAAGTATCCGTAATAAAATATCGCTTCTGCTTAATCGTTTCTTCGGTCCATTTAGCTGGTCCTTTATGTAGTAAATCATTCGCTTCTGTTTTTAATTTCTCAACAATTTCCTGTTCCCCTTTTAATGCAATCCCTTCTGAAACTAATTGTGGTAACGACGGTCTCCCTCGATCACAATCCATTTTGAAAAAAGTTTTATATGTTTCAAAATTATGAACAAACACCTCAACAGGCCATCCATTACTATAGAAAGATTCTCTATAACAAGAAGTTAAACTGTGGTCAACTATTACAATATCAAGGTCAGATGTTTTCGTCGCTTCTCCTCGTGCAACGCTTCCGCCGAGTAAAGCTACATCACAATTCGGAAATTGTGATGTAATTATGTTTTGTGCTGCTTCGATTGGTTTCATAACCGCTCCTCTTTTCTTATTCCACTTTCTTTTTTTTAGCTCTTTCTCTCGCTTTTTTTATATAGCTTTCTGCATCTGGTGTTTTACATGATGTTGCACCGTGATCAACCTCTACTTTTCCAATTTCACTTGCAATTTCAATCGCTTGTCGCTCTAAGTCTTCATTACGAATTCCTATTGCGATTAAAGCACTATTCATCGCTTCTTTTTTTCTATTTTTTTCATTATGTATATTTTCTTTAATCTCTTCTAAGTACGAAGAGAAGAAATCATCATGTAACGTTTTATTTTTAATCGCTATATTTGCTAATAAAGACCAGCCAGCTCTTCCAATCCATTCATCATTAGACTTTGTCCACTCTTCCATTCTTTCTATTGCAATTGGCGAAGTACATATAGATGTCATAAGAACATCCATTAAACAGTAATAATCAACATCCTGAACCCAACTATTAAGCTGCTCTGTCGTTATTTTCTTCGGGTCTAAAATATAAGTTGCTAATGTCATCGCGTCCATATTTTTCGTTTCCCACAATTCAACTGCTAAATCGTGATCTTTTTTTATCATCTTTTTTAACAATTTTAAATTTGCAAAACTAACTCCAAATAACGGCTCTTTCGCTCCGTGGTTTTTATACGTTTTTCGATTTTGTTCTGTTCCATATCCTTCTAGTTGCTGCATTACTTCCTCAAGTAACATATACCCACCTCTTTATCTTTTATGTTGACTCTATATATGTATGTACGATATATTCTACATTACTTTTTGGTTTACCTATATTTATTTTTAAAATACGGTATGTGAAATTTCTAAACATTGCACAACTACACTATCAAAAAACTGTATATTTAACATGTACAGTTTTTTGATGGTAACAATTTTCCGTAGAATAAGATATAAACTACGAAAGAATTTTTAATGAGAGGTGTATTTCCAACATGTTTAGAAAACTCTTTAAAATGGTTTACTATCATACTTTTATACCTCCTTCATAAATTATGTGTATTACATTTGTTCTTAGCCAAAATCTTTCTACATTTTAATAACTCTCTCAATAAGATTTTCTTATATAGAAATCCCTACAAACGCTGTAGGGATTTTTGTATAAATCATTTTGTTACACTCTTTTTCATATGATAATAGTTTCTTTATTCAGATGCATTCATAAGCACAATTCTCCAACCATCTGGATCCTCTATTGTGGTTCCTTTCTCTATCCAATACGGGTTTTCTGGTTCCACCTCATGATAGCCCATATTACTTAATCGATTTACTATCTTTTCAATTTCATCTTTATTAGGAATATAAAAAACTAGTAAATTATCTTTTGTCGGTGCTGGACATGGACTTCCATTAACATGTGTAGTAAACTCCAAATGATACTCTTCATCTGGTAATCCAAACATAACCCCGTCATATCCTTCGTGATTGTGAAATTCTCCTATACGTTTTAGTCCTAATCCTGTTTCATAAAAACTTATCACTTCTTCAAATTTATCTGTTGGTCTTGCAATTCTAAATTGAACCCAATTCTTCATGCAAATCTCCTCCTTTTCATTTTCCAAAGCTTTATAGTAATTAGTATAGGTTACATATATTTCCTTTAACATCCCTCATTAGTGTGAGCTTCCTAAGTTGAAAGACCTATTAGTTAATAAACAATAGGTCTTTCGTATAAAATTCATATAAAACTAGTTATATAAATGTAGAGATGAAATATAAGCTATTACGTATGAAATAATTCTCCTTGCAGAGCCTTTATATACCGATCAGCAAATCTTTGTACAGCTTCATTCGCATCTTCCACCACACCATGAAATGCATTATATAGTCGGCTAAATACAAATATTCGAATCAATAATTAGAACGAAAATGAAGTGATACGAAAGTATGATTAGCCTTCTTTCGGTTTTAAGACTTTAGTCTCATTCCTATAAATTTTTTATTTCCTACTTCCAAGGTAATAGTTTTTAATTTTATTAAAACTTTCTAATATATTTAACACTTTAATCGTTAAAAGAAAGCACAAATCTTCATAAAATAAACGAATCAATTAATTTTTTGTCACAACTTTAACACAACCATACCTACTATTACACATCAGGAGGGTATTAGGTTTAAATTAAGGAGAGAGATAATTATGCTGTATGAAGTATTTGATACGGAAGGCAGTAACAATATAAAGTTTGTTGATAAAACTAACAGGTGAATTTAATATGATAATTGAAGAGTTTGTAAAGAAAGATTAATATTGATTTCAAGCTTCATTTTAGGGGAAATAAACATTACAAACTATATGAATTAATAAGTAGCATTAAAGCAAAATTTATATCCACGAAATATTTAAATTCATATACAATTTTATACAACCACTTTTTATAAAACAAGAAAAGTGGTTGTATGTGTTAGAAAGTATTCTTTTTTACAAAATCACGCTACATATTTCATTAAACTACAACTACTCGTTTTCTTTTTTCTTCTTTTGTTCCTCAGAAGGTTCTTCTGTTGGGTCTGGTTCTTGTTCATCCTTTTTGTTTAATTCATTATTTTTTTCTTTAGCAGGATCTTGTTTGTCATTTTTTTCCTCCTGCCTTTGTTCAGAAGGTTCCTCCGTTGGATCTGGCTCCTTTTCGTCTTTTGGAGCTGGATTACAACCAATTAATAATCCTACTGTAAATATGCTTGTCATAAATATTGAAAACATTTTTTTATAATTCAATTAAAACACCTCCTAAAATTAATATCCCTTATATTGTTTCCAATTAATAATTCAATTTATCCAATTATTTGTGACATTTCTTTAAAAATGACATTCCTTTAAAATCTTGCATACATTTGGCTAAACTTTTTTACACTTGTAAAAAAGTTTCTTTGCATTTCCCTACCTATAATTGCTAATATAGTAGAGTAGAACTTTTATAGAGAGAAGGAAAATTATGCACAATGGAATTCGAATGACAACTTTAGTAAAAAGGGCTATGTTAGTGTGTGCGGGGGTATTATTCACATACGAAGCGGCTTTTGGATCAGTACATACCGCTCTAGCTAGTACAGAGGATGAAGCAAAATCTGTTCAACTTGTAAGTGAGATTCAAACATCTCTTGCTCCGAAAGAAGCGCCAAAACATTATAACGGGCAAGTTAGAAAAGTCGCTTATTTAACATTTGATGACGGTCCTGGAAAATACACAGCTGAGCTTTTAGATATGTTAAAGAAAGAAAATGCAAAAGCAACATTCTTCCTAATTGGTTCAAACGTAAAAGCTTTCCCTGATCTTGTAAAACGCGAAGATGCTGAAGGCCACTACGTTGGGATGCACAGTATGACTCATAACTACAAGAAACTCTACACTGAAGGTCATTACGTAGATGAAATGAAGGAAGACCAAGGCTTAATCGCTGGTGTTTTAGGTAAATCACCAGTATTAACTCGTCCATCTTACGGCTCTATGCCAGGATTAAACGAAGCTCTTCGCAACAAAGTTGTAGAAAATGGCTTAAAAGTTTGGGATTGGACAATTGATTCTTTAGACTGGAAATATAACAAAATGCAAGTTGATGCTGCATCTGCTAAAATTGTAGAAAACGTGTTACATGGTGCTACAAATCCAACAGAAGTTATCCTTATGCATGATATTCATCCACAATCAGTAAAAGCAGTTCCTGGAATTATTAAAGGACTGAAAGAAAAAGGATATGAATTAGAAGCATATAATGAGAACGAACACTTCCCATTAAACTTCTGGCATGATAATCGTATGTAATGAAAAGACTTGATTTCCTCTAGTAGGTTATCAAGTCTTTTTTATCGTTTTTAGAATTTCCTTATAGAGAAAACCTATACACGCTTGCACCATATCAATATTATACGTCCCTTCCCTTTTATCAAATAAATTTAACTTTGAAATATCACATGCTATCTTTAACCTAGTTTAAATAAGTCGATATTATATGATCGTATTTATAGTACAAACTGAAGAAGCTTGGAATCAATTTAAGAAAGAAACGCGATAAGTAAAAAACTACAAAAGCGACTTATTCAAAATAAAAACATACATATCAGAATACAGACAAAAAAAGGATTGAATATACAATTTCAATCCTTTTTTTATATTATCAACACTTTAGCACATATTACTCTTAAGGAGTGATATGTATATGGATTTTCTTTCACCTGAATATTTGTCTGCCCTACTGGCCATCATTGTAATCGATTTAGTGTTAGCCGGAGATAACGCCATCGTAATTGGATTAGCAGCAAGAAGATTACCGAAAGATCAACAAAAGAAAGTTATTATATGGGGTACAGTCGGGGCAATCGCTATTAGAGCCCTCGCTACCTTAGTTGTCGTTTGGTTATTAAAAATACCTGGTTTACTTTTAATTGGTGGTGTACTCCTTATATGGATTGCTTACAAATTAATCGCTGAAGGCAAAGATCATGATATTAAAGCAGAAGAAGGATTTTGGTCTGCCATTAAAACTATTATTATTGCTGATGCGTTAATGGGCATTGATAATGTACTCGCTGTTGCAGGAGCTGCCCATGGTAACTTTTCTTTAGTAATCATTGGGCTATTAGTTTCTATTCCTGTAGTTGTATGGGGCAGTACATTGATTTTAAAATGGGTAGATCGTTTTCCTGTCATCATTACGATTGGAGCAGCCGTTTTAGCTTATACTGCCGCGAAAATGATTGTAGATGAGAAATGGTTCGCTGGATTTTTCGAAAGTAACCCTTTCGTTAAATGGGCATTTATCATTATTATCATCGTCGGTGTAGTTTTCTTCGGAAAGGCAAAACAAAAAGCAAAAGCTGGTTCTGTCTAATAATGATGGTATATTTACAAATAAAAGGCACTATTCATATGAATAGCGCCTTTTATTATTTATTTAGCTTCCCCTTCCGGAGTCGTTTTTACTTTCGTTTTGTTTTTATCACGGTTGTTATAGTTATACTTCGAACGGTCTACTGGAGTAAATCCTTCCGGTGTGTAGAATCGTAATAAGTCACCATTTACGACTTGGTCAGAGTATTTTAGTGAGTTTTGAACCATTTGTTCATTTTTCTTTATTTCATCTGTAAATTCTACTGGTTTTCCAGTAGTTGTATCATAATATTTGCCGTTTAGTGCCGTAACTGTTGGGCTTACGTAATTACCGTTACGGAACGCAACGACTTGTTTATGATCTGGTGATAATAAATCAGAACCAAATTGAACATAATTCTTTGTATCTGTACCTAGTAAGTGTAATAGTGTTGGAAGAACGTCAATTTCACCACCGTATTGATGTTGTACGCCACCTTTCACTCCTGGTACACGAACGATTAAAGGTACACGTTGTAACTGTGCATTTTCAAATGAGTTCATTTCTTTACCCATTACTTTTGACATTGCTGCGTTATGGTTATCTGAAATACCGTAATGGTCTCCGTACATAACGATAATTGAGTTATCATATAAACCAGATTGTTTCAAGTAATCGATGAAGCCTTTTACAGATTCGTCTAAATAGCGTGCTGTTTGGAAGTACGTATCTACTGATGAATCACCTGTTGTTGCTGGTTCAATCGTTGCTTCTGCCTTATCAATTGGATAAGGGAAATGGTTTGATAACGTAATAAATTTTGTATAGAACGGTTGTTTCAACGTTTGTAATAACGGAATAGATTCATTAAAGAATGGTTTATCTTTTAATCCGTAGTTTACTACGTCTTTTTCATTCATATCATAGTATGACGCATCAAAGAATTTATTAAAACCAAATGATTTATAAATATCGTCACGGTTCCAGAATGTTTTGTAGTTACCGTGGAATACTGCTGATGTGTATCCTTGTTGTCCTAAAATAGCTGGTGCTGATTGATACGTATTATGAGATTTCGTTGTAAAGACAGAACCTTGCGGTAAACCAAACATTGAATTCTCTAACATAAACTCCGCATCAGATGTTTTCCCTTGTCCTGTTTGATGGAAGAAGTTATCAAAGTATAGTGTATTCGCATCTTTTGTAAATGAGTTTAAGAACGGTGTAACTTCTTGACCATTTAATTTGTAATCAATTAAGAAGTTTTGGAATGACTCTAAATGAATGTAAATTACGTTCATTCCCTTTCCTTTACCGAAATACTCAGGATTTGGACTTGCATAAGTTGATGTTAAATAATTTCGTACTTCTGTCATATTATCGCCATCAGCTAATGCTCGTTCTGTCGATGCTTTCGCACTTTGAATTCCATCATAAATTGTGTAGTTGTATGCACCTAAATATTTCACAATATAATTACGGTCAAACGTTCTAGTTAATAATTCAGGACGGTCAGACTCTGCAAGACCTAAGTTAACACTGAATAATAAAATACCTGCTACAAATACTAATGATAATTTATGCTTCGCAACACGAATTGGTTTCGGATTTGCAAATTTCGTTGCTACTAATCCAATTAAAATAATTGTATCTAAGAAGTATAGCGGATCATAAAGATGTAGCAACGCAACAATACTACCACCTAAATCTCCAAAGTTATTCGTTTGTGTTAATGTCGGGAACGTAATAAAGTCACTGAAAAAGCGATAATATACTACGTTTGCGTATAAAAGAATCGACAATAACAAGTTGATAACAATTAACCAAATATAAGATCGTTTCCCTTTTGCAAATAATGCAAGTCCTAAAAATAGAACTGCTGAACTAAGCGGGTTAAAAAACAGCAAGAATTTTTGAATTGTGTTTGAAATTCCTAAATTAAATTCCGTTACATAAGCTGCATATGTTTTGAGCCAAAATAAAATAACGGCAAACAGAAAGAATCCAAAATGATTGCTTAACACATTTTTGCTCTTTAATAAGAACTGTTTCATTTCTCCACCTCTTTTAATCATCCAAGGCTTATTTTTTATAAGTCTGTCTCTCTATTCAAATTTTCTTCTTCAAATAGATTATCTTTATTTAACTATATGAAGAATATTAGTAATTATAATTTGAAGCTAGTATTTATTCAACTATTTCTTTCTAGACATTTTGACCTTGGTTTCTATTTAACAAAATAAATTTGTAACATTTCCTGTTTTCTCCCAAGATTCATCCACTAATTATGACACCCCATACTATATACCTTTATAAACTCATTCGCAAACTATTCTATCTCCAAATTTGGTACATATTTCACATGATAAAATAATGCGATTTGATTATATTACTCCACTTACATTTCCTTTCTTCAACTAACTCTTTAAATCTTAAACTCATTACATCCCTTCCATACATAAAAAATTCTCATGTTCATTGATATTATATTTGAATAATTATTCATTTGATCTCCCAGCGATGTTACGTTTTCTCGACAAAAAAACTCGCTCTTTTTAGAGCGAGTTTTTTCATTATATATTATTGACCTTTGTACATTGCATCTACTTGTTTTTGAAGTTCCTCATTTTCTAAGAACTCATCATAAGTAGCCTCTTTATCGATTACACCGTTTGGTGTTACTTCGATAATGCGGTTTGCAATTGTTTGTACGAACTGATGGTCATGAGATGTGAATAAGATTGTACCTTTGAATGCGATTAAACCGTTGTTTAACGCTGTGATTGACTCAAGGTCTAAATGGTTCGTTGGATCGTCAAGTGTGATTACGTTCGCACCACTTAACATCATTTTAGATAACATACAACGAACTTTTTCGCCTCCAGATAATACAGAAACGTTCTTCTTAACTTCTTCACCTGAGAATAACATACGGCCTAAGAAACCACGTAAGAAGCTTTCAGACTCATCTTGTGGAGAGAATTGACGTAACCATTCAACTAAGTTGTAATCACTGTTCTCAAAGTACTTAGAGTTATCTCTTGGGAAGTAAGATTGAGAGGTTGTAACACCCCATTTGAATGAACCACTATCCGGCTCCATTTCACCCATAAGGATTTTAAATAATGTTGTCATTGCAATATCGTTACGGCCGATAAATGCAACTTTATCACCTTTATTTAAAGTGAAGTACACATTATCTAACACTTTTTCACCATCAATTGTTTTAGAAAGACCTTCAACAGTTAATAAGTCATTTCCTACTTCACGCTCAGGTGTGAAGCCAACGAATGGGTAACGGCGTGATGACGGTCTAATATCATCTAATGTAATTTTGTCTAATAATTTTTTACGAGAAGTTGCTTGTTTCGCTTTAGAAGCGTTTGAACTAAAGCGTGCAATGAAGTTTTGTAACTCTTTTACTTTCTCTTCTTTTTTCTTATTAGCATCTTGTGTTAATTTTAAAGCTAATTGGCTTGACTCATACCAGAAGTCATAGTTACCAACATAAAGCTGAATTTTACCGAAATCAAGGTCAGCCATGTGCGTACATACTTTATTTAAGAAGTGACGGTCATGGGATACTACGATAACTGTGTTTTCAAAGTTCATTAAGAAGTTTTCTAACCATTGAATCGCTTTTAAGTCCAAGTGGTTGGTAGGCTCATCTAATAATAGAATGTCAGGTTGACCGAATAAAGCTTGAGCAAGTAATACTTTTACTTTCTCTGCCCCAGTTAATTCTGACAATTTCTTATCATGAAGATCTTCACCAATACCTAAACCTTTAAGAAGGATTGCAGCTTCTGACTCAGCTTCCCAACCGTTAAGCTCAGCGAACTCACCTTCAAGTTCAGCAGCACGCATACCATCTTCATCACTAAAGTCTTCTTTCATGTAAATAGCATTTTTCTCTTGCATTACTTTGTAAAGTTGCGTGTGACCCATAATTACTGTTTCTAATACTGGGAACTCTTCATATTCGAAGTGGTTCTGTTTTAATACTGCTAGACGCTCACCTGGCGTAATATGTATGTCACCTGTTGACGGTTCAATTTCTCCAGATAAAATCTTTAGAAATGTTGATTTACCAGCACCGTTTGCTCCGATTAAACCATAGCAGTTACCTGGCGTGAATTTTATGTTAACATCTTCAAATAATTTGCGATCCGCGAAACGCAAACTAACGTTACTTACTGTAATCATTTGTGTCCTCCTACTAATACCTAGGGTTTCTCAACCCTACTCCAATTTTAACAGAAATCCATAATTTACGATTCCTTTATTTTCATCTGTAAACAATTCTACTAGAACATGCTAATCATTACAACTTATAATTATGATATAAGTAGTTTTATTACACTTTTTAAAGAATTATTTAATAATATCCTCTAAAATCCATTAACAAATTAAGGCGCTAAACACATATATAATTACAAGAATTGCTACCATTATAACCGAAAAAGACGCAGGTCTAAAATCCATGCCCCTCTCATCGCTATTACACTTTATATTTTTTGAAAAATTCACGAAGCGCAATCTCTATAATATCATCACGATTGATTCGAAGCACATCTTCGGCTATACCTAATTTTGAACATGTCTCCTTGCCGAGATACACCGTCCTACTAACCTTTTCTTTCGCCCCACCTTCCCTAATGCGTTCATGTAACGAATGAATCAGACTAGCATTCTTAGGCGACGAACTCTTTTCCTTTTCTTGCATAAGCGTATTAACTGCGCTTTTAATCGAAACCCATTCGTTTTGCATTTTCCGTAATTCACTTACATCTTTTTTCGTAAGTACATCGTCTGTAGTTGCTACCTTCGCATTATCCGTAATTGCTATAAATTCTCGGATATCCGCTTTTAAAGGTGGTTCTCCTTGCCCTGTAAAATGCCAACCTAAATCACTTTTTTTACTATATTCATACCCCGCATTTTTCATCCCCCTTAGCAACCTTTTATCACATATGCCAATTTCTTTTCCAACTACCTTAGCGGTATTTCCTTTGAGTAATTTTATTAACTCTTCAATCTTCATAATTTATCCCCCTTCAATTACGCAACTTGCTAAATAATCCTATTATTACAATAAATGGATGATACTTTTTTAAATATAGCACATAAAAATAAAAAGATGTAGCGAATCTGCCACAACCTTACTTTTGTTCTTACCTTAATCAACTTAAAATGAACTAGAATATACTTAACTATAAAGCTGTTCATCACATTAAATCTAATTGCCTTAAAACGCTAATCTCGGCATCGTAGTTTTTGAATGTAGTTTATAAAAAAGAAAAGCGACGCCGTTAAGCATCGCCAATCTTTACTATATTTCTTATATTCCGCGAGCACGTTCCCTAGATCGTTCTAATCGCGACAATTCCTGCGCTACCTTCTCGATGTCTGCGTCTTCGCGTACGTTCATTTCCGCAACTTGTATAATAACCTGCTTCGGCTTCTCGGTGCTGACGTTCTTTCCTTTGTCCCTACTACCGAATAAATCACCTGCGACACTCGGACGATTTGCCGTCTCAATCGCTTTGAATAAATTCGCTTGCTGCGCTTGTGTTAATACCATTTCATTTTTGAGTAGACGTGCATCTACTTCGTCGAATTTCGGGCGGTGCGCTGCTAATCCGTATGGAGAACCGCCGTTATGATACTTCGGCTTTTTCGTAACTTGTGATAGTGTGCCGCCGTTGTGACGTTTTTCCGCATTCGAGAAGATATTTGATACTGTACGTTGTATCGACTCTTTAATATTAACGAATACGTTTTTAGTCTCGGATTTTGTCGCTTCCTTCTTAACTCTATCTAGCTCCTTATGCGCTTGTGAAGCGTCCATATTTAGATTTTTTTGTACTTCTCGTCTCATTTCCGCCTCGGCGTCGGCGTTTTTTTGTTGTACGTCGGAAATATCGCCTTTTGTCTTCTTCGTATTCTCTTTTTGCGCATCCTTATCGGCTTTTGCATTTTTGGAATCGAAGTCGGACGTGTCACCCTTCGTCTTCTTCGTATTTTCTTTAGATCCTTTCTTGTCGGCTTCGGCATTCTTTTTATCGTGATCCGACGTATCACCCTTCGTCTTTTTAACGTTTTCCTTAGATCCTTTTTTATCCGCTTCGGCATTCTTCGCATCAAAGTCGGAAGTATCTCCCTTCGTTTTCTTGTTGATCGGCTTTTCTAGTTCGTTATTCATATCGATAGCCTGATCTTGTACCGCCTTAACGCCATCTTTAAACATCTTCGCTTGATTTTCCGCTTGCTGAATGCTGCCCTTCGCATCTTGCAACTTATCGACCATTTTGTTCGATGCGTCTAACGATTGCTGCTGCTCCTTAGTAAGTCCGCCCGCTGCCTCTTTCTGCTTTTCTAGCGCTTCGACGTTCTTTATTTCACCCTTTAATTTATCGTTAATCATACTAACCGCGTTCGACATTTCACCGCTAACGCCCGCCGCTGCCATTTGTTCCTCGATAACGGCTTTTGTAATTTTATCGTACTGCATCGATTTACCGTTTAACGCTAAAGTCTGCGCATTAAATTCCTGCGTTGCCGATTGTGCTTCGCGATATTCTTCACGCGCTTTTTCCGTGATCTTGTTTTGTTTCTCTAGCTGCTCGCCCGCAAACTTCGCTTTCTCCGTCATTTTTCCGTTTGAGTCCGCTAATGTAGAGTTATAAGCCGCCTGTAATCGCTCGGATTCCTTTTGCTGCGTGTTATACTCTTTTTCTAACTTCGGAAGATCCTTTTTAACTTCACGCGCCTTTTCTAATGCCTTCGTATAGTTCTCTAGATCCTTCGCTTGATTCATCATTAATTTAGATTGTGCTAAAATTAACTCTTCTCGCTGCATTTGTCGATACTGATCCGATAACTTACGTGCTTCGTCCGTAGTTTTAATAATCGCATTCCCTTTACTATCAAACGCCGTAACCGTCGCGGGCGCTTTTTGTATGATCTCATCATTGACCTTTAGAAGTTTAGCTAATTCATCTTTTGATAGTCCTGATTTCTTCGCTAATGCTTCGTATTCTGCGATTAATTTTTGCTTAGAATCGCCTTCTTCCGTACGTTTGATCTCGTTTTGTATATCCTTATAACGAAGTAATTCGTCAGTAGTTAATTTAACTCTTCCTTTTAGTTCGTCGTGCGTATTCGCAAGATCGTCTAACGTTTTAGCTTGTTCACCTAATTTCTTATACGTTTCGAGATTTACGTCTTGGAAATCTTCCGTATCTTTCTTCGCACTCTTAATATATGTCGATAAACCTGCGACCGCTGCGCCTACTAGTGATATAGCTGCAACGTATGGATTCGCCTTCATAGCGCCTTGTAATATCTTTAGCGCACCGACTACCTTTCCGATATTCGTCGTTACTACCATTAATCCCGTTGCCGCTCCCGCTGCTGCTAATCCTGCCGATAAGAATGCGGGATCGATGCTTGCTAATCCTGATACAAGCGCCGTCGCTCCATTAACTACCGCCGTAAATGCAGGTAATAACGTTGTACCTAGCCCGATTGCTAATCCTTCCATTGCCGATTTTGCTTGATTCCATGCGCCGACGAGCGTTTCTTGTTGGATCTTCGCTACACGTTCCGCAGTTCCGCCCGATAATTCTAATTCTGTTTTATAATCCTGTAATGATCCTTGTCCCTGCTCTAGTAATGCTAGGAATCCCGCACTTGCTTCCGTTCCTACTAATTGTGCCGCAGTTACGGTTTTTTGTGCGTCTGTCATTCCGTCCATCTTAGAACTAATGTGACCGATCAATTCGGGTAGCGGTTTGAATTGTCCGTTTGCATCTACTACGGAAATTCCCAGTTCATCGAATGCCTTCGCAGTTTGTCCCGTTGGATTCGCTAATGATAATAGCGCAGCCCTTAACGATGTACCCGCTTGTGATCCTTGAATACCTGCGTCGGACATCTTCGCTACCGCCGTAGCTGCGTCCGTCATATCCCAACCTAATGCACTTGCTACTGGCGCCACATATTTCATAGCCATACCCAACTGATCTAAATCAGTATTTGCAGTCGTCATTGTCTTCGCTAAAATATCGACGGCTTTCCCCGAATCTGCTGCATTAAGTCCGAACCCAGTCATAATATTCGAAGTTATGTCGGCGGATCGTCCTAGATCCATTTGTCCAACTGCTGCTAGATTTAATACGGAAGGTAACGCCGACATACTATCGGATGCGCTGAATCCCGCCATAGATAAGAACGATAACCCTTCCGCTGCTTGTGACGCGCTAAACTGCGTCGTAGCACCTAAATGCTTCGCCGTATTTTCTAATTGTTTAAATTCGGAATCGGTCGCGCCTGATATCGCCTTTACCTTCGCCATTGATTGCTCGAAGTTAGCCGCAGCCTTTACGGAAGCACCGACACTTGCTACGATAGCTACGCCCGCTACTGCTGACGCTTTACCTAATGCCGACATTCCTTCCGAAGTTTGTTTTGATTTAGTTGATGTTTGTTGCATTTGTGTTTGTGCTTCTTGCATTCCCCGTTTAAATTGTGCATTATCGAGGGTTAATTTTGCTTTTATTTCACCCGCATTTGCCATCTTACATCGCTCCAATTCGTGTTAGTGCGGCATAGTAACCGCCAATTGACGATGTATATCGATCTCCTTTCTTTATGTTTAAAATACGGTATGTGAAATTATAGATTACCAAAAATTAGCGTCGTACCCTCGTTGCCTAGCGTCATACGCATAGATACCGCCGTCACCTTTTAACGTAGTACGTTCTCGTGCTTCCCATACATACGTAGTATGATTATACTCAATTATATAATTATCGTATCCGTAAACTTTCCGTGCTTGTGCGATTACATCTTGTAACGTCCCTTTTAAGGTATTGTTTTCCTTATTCATTCATACTACCTCCGATAATATAGAAATATGTAGGGCGTTATCGTACGCCCTTGACGTTTTATTATTGATATTCCCGCAGTACTATCGGATTAAGTGACCGAATTTGTGCGCTTTTAGATATGCCTGATACTGATCGTTATATTTTTCCATATACGTTTTACGATCGTTGGCATATTCGAATGTATTTTTTGATACTTCACGAAGTCCGCGTTCTAGTGCGATCGTGTTAACGAAGTTAGCACCTTTCATTCTCTTCGCCGAATCTAGTAATTTAGCGAATTCTTTTTGTTCGCCGCTAGTCGTTTGATTTTCTAACTTTGTATTAATATCACCTAACGCCTTTGTTAACATTAATTTGTCAGTCGGATTTGCTGCGCCTTGAATCGCTGCTGCCGCCATTTCCGTAAAGTTCGCGTGTATTTGCTGCGCGTATGCTTGTCCTTGTTCTGCTAACGCTGCATACTTTTGAATCGCTACTAACTTCGCCTTTGCCGTAGGTGCAAACATAACGCCGTTTGCTGCTTTCTTCGCATCCATATCGAATAGTGCTTGTTCTCGTTCGCTAGGTGCTTCGACGCCCTTTAATAGAACGTCTTCCGCCGCCGTGATTACTTCGCCAAGAACCGCCGAATAGTTTTTATGCTCGTTCTCGATATGAGTTAATAGCGCCGCTTCTCGTTGTAACGTATGTTTCTCGCGCTTCTCGTGCTTACCTTGTGTCGATAACGTCTTATCTTGGTTAATTCGTTCGCGTGACTCTCTTAATTGTGGAATAAAGTCACGTGCCATATATCCAGTTAAGTTATTTTTAATTTGATGCGCCTCCATTAATTTCCCTTGCATTTCCTTTACGTTTATTTGTGTGCTTTCTACTGTTATTCTCCATTACCTCCAATTAGTTTTAGTTTATTTTATTTGATGTTGCTTGGTTTTCTTTGCTCATTAATTTGGTGAATGTAATTCACTCGATATACGGCGTATAGTACGGCGTGATCTTTCCGTTTGCTGCGCCATGCTTGATGAAATAAGTTGTTTAAAACTTCGTATGATATAGCGATATCGCCTTTACGAATTGGTGACGGCTCTACGGTAATTCCCGCACGTTCTAATAAAAATCCGTCGCCTTCTATATCGACGTGGCTTCCATGATCTCGCAAAATCATACTTTTAAACCTCGCCATAACTTCGTGATCCAATCGCACCCTTTACCGAATAGTGATCGTTCTTCCTTCGGTATTTCTTCGATGTTGTGACGTTCTTTCAGTTCTGCTAACGCCTTTAATCGCTTGTTCTCATCTTGCTCTAACATTTCTAAAATCCATTCTTGTACGTGTGGATTCTCGATATTACGCTTCGTTTCAGTCGTCTTTTCAGCTTCTACTAGTAAGCATAAAATCTCGCTTTCTTTTAGTAGTTCGCCGTAAATTACGTTAGTATTTGTCATAACATCGAACGCCATATTCTTCGATGGATTACGAGAATTTAAAAATACAATCTCGCGTAGCTTATTTGGAATCGTGCCGCCCTCTTCGACTAGTTGATCTAGTGGCGTAACTATATTCGCTATTACATATCCTTCTTCGTACATTACTGCGATAAGAAACCACTTATCGACAAATTCATGTACGTCTGCGATAACTAATGGTCGTAAACTTTCTTTTTTGTTTTGTTCTCTCTCGTGAGTTCCCACTATTTACTCGCCGCCTTTTCTTTTAGTTTTATAGATAAGTCTTGCAATGGTAGCGCATACATTACCGAATCTAGTAGCCTAAAATCTTCTTCACCGACAAAATCTACGATCTTTTTAACGCTATCTACGTTCGGAGTCGATCGACCGATTTCCCACGCTGAAACGCTGCGTTTGTTTGTCCCGATTAAGTCGGCAAATTCTCGTTGTGATACGCCTGTTAGCGTTCGGATTAACCGTAATTTCTCTTTAGTAATTTGATACATTGTATCGCTCCTTCTTTCCGTGTTACATTGACCTATCACCTAATAGATTTTGTAACATCGAGTATTTAAATAAAAAGGTGTGGCGGGTGGGCAATTTCCGCCGACTACATGCAAGGTGACCTTTTCCGCATATTGCCTATATAGGTCTTTAAATTTGCCCTCAAGTGTTTTATTTCTGTAATAAACCGAAACGCTACCGCAGCCAATGGCGTTTAAATGCGGTAACATCATTCATAGGAAGTTACTAATACGTTGCAGACGGTAAAAGCGAAACCATCCCAAGGAAATGAAGTAAGGTGACGAGCCTCGCTCCGAATGTGATACTATTATCATTGAAAGTCCTACGGTGAGTAATCGAAGAAGTGGCGCGATTAGAGGAAATCACATCTATACTTCTTCTCACTATATATGTCCCACCAATCAGCACTTTCTTGTATACGTTGACCTATTATTTAGTAGTTTTTGTAACATCGTTCATAAATTCACCGTTTAGTGCCCGACGTATAGCCTTTGATTTCCTATCTCTCGCGTTATAGCACATTTTGCAGCGTGGTTTAGATCCACCGCGCCCGTTACTGTAAAAACTATCTAACGGCAACGTATCGCCACAATCTTTACACTCACGATGATCTATAATTTCCCCGCTAACTTCGATTGGAATAATTAACGTATGTGTATTCGTAGTCTTCGCAGCGACATTGCACGGCTTGCAGCGCGATTGTAATCCGTCGTGCGCCTTCGAACTTTTATGAAAATCCTCTAGCCATTTCATTTTTCTACATTTTGTACATTGTTTTTTATTTTTCATCTTAAAAACCTCCGATTATTTTTATAATTTAGTCGTCTAATATTCTCGTAATCAATTCCGATCGATCCCCCTTCTCTTCGTAGGTTTCTATTAAAGCGATATTCCTTCGCCTTCTCTTCGTTCTCTATTCGCCTTCATATGATCGGGCATTCGCTCCATATCGCGTAAATCGTGATCTTTTAATTCCGCGCATAGCTTCGTATATCTCTCGTTTGCTGACGTGAATCGAGATAATAAGACGCTTTTTTCTAGCGGTTGTAACGGAAGGGAGCGATTAGAAAAACCTTTTCCGCGTGATACGACTCTAATCAATCCGACGTCTTTTAACGTTTTAATGTATCCTTTTACCGCGTTTGGCTTCTTATTCATTAGTAACGCTAGTTGACTTTGTGTAGGATATGCGCAGCCATCATCTTCGTTGAAATACTCAACTAGAATCATATAAAGCATTAGCGTTGCTTCCCTGACGCCGTAGTCCGATAAGTATAAGTAGTTCCTTAGATCGCTAGGAATACGAGTCCAACGAATACCGTCTTCAAAATTGCCCTTGTTGAATGTCGGCTGCGCTGCGTATTTCTTTAATATTTCCGATGCTGATTCGATTTTCTTTTTCTTGTTGTCCTGCATTCTTAACCTCTCCTTCTGACATGGTATCTTTCCGAATACTACTAAGTATCGTGCCAAATACTACTAGGTACCTTTCCGAATACCAGTTAGGTATCTTTCCGAATACGTAATATATCTTTAAATAAATCTTTAAAATAGAACTTTAAAATATATCTCTGCTTCGAATTCAAAAACCGAATTCTTACAGTTACGCATATAAGGTAGTAAGTAATTTAATAGTGAAGAGAATTTATATAATATATCCTCGCCGCCTCGTTATACGTTTTGTTGCTGACTCTTATATAAACGCTTGTACTTTATCGTTTTGGGTTAACGTCGATAATTTCTTTTTACCGTATCGCTTGTTTACCCTGACACTTATATAAACGCTAGCTTACGAGAATAAGGGCGATATCTATTAAAATTAGGTTAATGCGCTGAATCGCTAATAAGGCGCACAAGAATCGCTTGTATGACGTTTTAACGCAGAATAGGCACAAATATATCAGAAGGCGTCAGAAGAGCGCACACAAGACGATATATGACGTCATGAATTTAAAATGTGGGAGCGAATTTTTTACGAAGTGTGACCGCTGGATTTCGTTAGGATAGCGATAAGATGAATAAAAGAGGAATTTCGGTAGGAATTTCGGTAGGATCTTCGGTAGGATCTTCGGTAGGATATCGTTAGGAATTCGTATAGGCTGCGCAAAAGTGTCGTTAGCTGCTGCGTATAAACCCTTCGAGTTAAAAATGGTGCGCGCTTTGTGAATACCGTTGCTGCGGGTGCTTCGACGGGGCGGTTGGGGGGCACGAGATTTTTCGTTTGAAGGGGCGGCGACGTGTCGTGCCGTGCTCTCGACTCTTCCGACTCGCTGCGATGCGTTCACGACAATCGCTTCGACTCGTTCATTCGCTTGTTACAAGTCTTTGTTAATAGTTTTGTTAATTCGCTTGTTAATCGAAGAGAGAACAAAGAAAGAAGTTTAATTAAATTCTTTTATTCTTTTTAATAGAAGAAAGATGAACGAAGATACTCGAATCATTCCGAAGACAACGATCAAAAAGAACGAAGACAAGTGTTTTATAATTCTTCTCACGATTCCTTTACGCAGCTTTTAAATAGATTCGAATACAAATACATACGGAAGGCGCAGGCAGCAGCCGTTACATGACGTACAACGAACGTATAACACTATGGTATGATGTCGTGTAGGTATGCAGCATATTCGTGTAGACATGTCGATCTATTGGCGTGTAGTCTCGTGACGTTAGCGCATCGAAGGGAATAGCAGCGGGAATATATTGAGCAGGTACGGTAATATATAAGAGGCATTTGTACGGACATATAGCGGGCTTGTTATATCGGGGTAACACGTATCGAGGATATACGATTGGGTATCGGGCTATTGTGAAATACATATCCCCTATTGATCGATATATATACAACAACTAGGAAAACCGAGAACATATAGCAGGGTGTGTTTATATCATATGCGGATATGGGCAATGTCATAATTATTCTATGTCATAACTCTTGAGTATTGACATGAAAAATAGAATGCTTTACTATAAGGGTATCAACTTATGTCATATCTTTATGTCAAAATGCAAGGCGCAGAAATGGGGAATTATAATGAAATATGGATATGCTCGTGTTAGTACAATGGCGCAGGAATTCGAGACACAATTACAAACGCTAAAAGATGAAGGCTGCGAAGTTATTTATTCGGAAAAGTTTACGGGAACAATGACAGATCGTCCCGAATTAACGAAGGTACTCGAAGTACTATGCGAAGGAGATACGCTTGTCGTAACGAAGCTAGACCGATTAGCACGTAATACAAAAGAAGGTATCGCCATAATCGAAGATCTTTTTAATAGAGGCGTAAAGGTTCACGTTTTAAATGTTGGGTTACTAGAAAATACAACTATGGGACGCTTTTTTATGCAAACTATGTTAGCAGTAGCGGAAATGGAACGTAATTTGATCGTAGAACGTACACAGGAAGGAAAGGCGCTCGCTAAACAGAATCCGAACTTTACGGAAGGTCGCCCGAAGGTACACGCTAATAAGAAACTTGACGAAGCTATGCGAATGAAAGCGGAAATGAAGTACAGTTTCCGTCAATTATCAGAAGTTACGGGAATATCAATGAGCACATTACAACGACACGCACGTAAATTAAAAAGCGAGGGCATCGGGATTTGATCGGTGTCTTCTTTTTGTGCGCAGAAATTACCGAACACATAAACCCCTTGAGTTGTCGACGACTCCTTTAAACCCCTGCGGTGCTGCTGAAATCGGAAATAAACGAAGTCGTACCGCCCTACTAACGCCCTGTATTCGATTCCATGTAAACATTTGTAATCCTATCGGTACCTTTATCGTATCAGTGTATTAGCGAATCCCTATCGATATAAAAGCGCTTTAAACATTGATATGACGACATTTATCGCCACAATTAGATACCTAATAACGGTATATTTATCACCATTTTATCGAATTATTGAAAGTTTACATTGCGTAAATAGATAGCGGGAATGTAACGTTTGTGTATCAATATTCCCTATCGATTAAAATCGATCCTTAGATTTCTATTAGTGCATATATTGCATAATTTACGATAAGTTTTACGTTATAAAATAGAAAAAATCCCGCCGTTTCATCGATAAAATTACATAAGTTACATTAAGGCTAGCGCCAACGTAACGCCGATGCTTATGCATAATTAATAAACGCCCCTAAAGCCGATTTGTAGGAGCGTTTTATTTACGTTATTTTTATATTTCGTCCTTAATAACGTAGTTTTTATATTTTTTCTGCAATTGATTCTTGCTCAATTTCGTTTTGAACCCTATCAAATTCTAATGTTGCATTATCAGTGTATTTGTTTAAGACATTCGCCATTATCAATCTATCCATATTTGGATTTAAGAGTAAAAAAGCACCCGCAATTTGAGTTAATGATATGATCGTTAATTGCCCTGGTATTGATAAACCGTAATTACTAGGTCCGAAAACATATCCATATTGATGCACTCTTTCGTCTTGAATATTTCCTAAGCTATTATACAACCCTGTTGGACTAGCATGGACATGATAGTTTGCTTGTTTATAATAAATAGCGAGGTGGTCTATCCCTGCCAATTTCTCTAAATCACTAAAATATATTCTATCTTTAGAAGGAAACAAAGTTTTTGCCCATGAATACGGTTTATAGAAATTTTTACCATGTTTCTTTAAGATTGCGTTATACTCTTTTTCTATATTATCTGCTTCTATTCGATCTATTTCAAAGTCACTATCTTTTTTCCTATATTTAGTTAACTCTTGATAATCTTCAACTATCGAATAATCTACAAATTTACATATTAAATCTTTTGTAAATTCTTTATCTTTATACCTTAAAGTTAAATTATGAAAATATACACTACATTCATGAAGACTTCTCCATCTAGACATTGCCCCATCTGAAAATCCAGATTTAAGTAAAGTATATATCTCTTTACTTATAACTACAGCTTTTGCAAAAAGTTTCATAAGTACGTCAAAAGTGACGGAAACAGAATATTTATTATCTTTCACCTTAGCATAGGTTTCCATATATTCATCTATAATAGCCATCGCATATTCTTCAGCAAGCTTTATAACTGAAGCTAAATCATATAAAGCATCTAACCACCTAAGTTGAAGCTGTGATTCAAATTCTTGTCTAATTAACCTTTCTTCCTCTACCATTTGGGGTGCTGTTTGTTTAAAGGTCGTATAAAGTGGGCTTGCATACTTATCAATGTTTTCCGTTGAATACACTCCTTTTATAGCGGATAATAATTTATCTTCATCAATTTCTTCTCCATTTTTTAATTTTTCTCCAACAACTTTTTTAACCATGTTACCAAGTTCATTTTCAAACGTATTTAAGCTCAATAAAATACCCCCATGCTTTATAGTTGTAGTTGTTCTTATCTTATAGAATATATTTCCATAATAATTGCGTCAAGGTTTCGAAAAAACAAATGATGATGTGTGCAGACTCCCCTACGCAATCACTCACGATTACTTTTATTTCGCGCCTTTAGGTATATGTCGGTTAAACATGCCAAACCTACCGATAATCCAAACGCTACGCCGAACGCTGCTACGTATAGATTACCGAATGCTTTCGCTGCTGACATAAATAAAAATGCGAATATGATTAGGTACGTTACTTTACGATTATTTTTCATAGTATAATTCCTCCACCTTCTTTCTTAAATCGAACCTTAATGCGTTCTTTTTTCTTTCCTCTTCCGCATAAAGTCGCCAATCCTAGCAGTAATAACCGATGCGACTACGGCTAATCCGAATACTACTGCCAGTCCGCCTATAATGACGTTCCCTATTATCTTCGTAACTATCAAAAGTACGAACGCAACTATTAACAGAATCGCGGAAGGTTTCCGTCCCTTTTTTATTTTAATTTTTATCTTCACGCTATATCCTCCCTTCTGGCATCCCTTGTACGCAACCTCTTCTTAAAACTTCTTATCGAACTTCTAGCAGAATCAAATGATCGCCCCGTCTTTTTCGATAATACTCTAGAGATTTCGGCTTCCGTAACCCTATCGTAATTCTTCGCCGTATGTATCATCGCATCTAACACAATAAAATCTATTTCCTTTACGCATATAGTCTCGTATAACCATGCGTAATTCTTTTGGTATGTACTTACATTATAGATCGCTTTTTCTTCGGTGGTATTTGTACATTCCCCCACCTTTCTAAATGCGTTACTATCTTCTATAAGCGTTAACTTGTCTCGTTTTCCGCCTCTTCTTCCGCAATAATCTCGTAACGATCGATAAATAAAGTACTTCACTCTTTTGTCGAAGTCTCCTCGATCTATATCAAACGTTCTTATCGCATATCTTATTCTACGGAAACAATCATCGATGAAATGTACCTCATTGTTTATACGATGCCAATTAACGTTGGTTAGGCGCTCTATTAACGGTATATAATGCGCCTCAATCCTCGTTCTATATTTATTATTGTATATTCCCATGTAATAATCTTCCACTTCTTTTTTAGCTAGTATCGCTATTCTATTTAATGTTTCGTTTATATTCTCGCCTTCAATTGCGTATTGTCCGATAGTAAGTCTACTTTCCATGCGTAAGTCTTCCACCTTTTATAGCACCTGTACCCCCGATATTCAACTCACTCCGCTAGTGGCGTTTAATATCGAATTTATGCTATTTACAATCGGTGACGCACTTACTAGCAGAATGGAGCGATAACAGGAAATAGGCGCGAGTTCGTTCCCTACTCGCAGTAAATGCGAATAGAGAAGCGGATCAAACTAGCGTCATGTCACGCATAACGAGGTTTCTAGTACTTGCCGTTCCTGCCCGTGTACTTCCGTACTCAACGACTTTCTACATACAAGTTTGCCCCTGTATGCGATATCTTTCGTTGATTCCTGCGATCGTAATCGCAACAAACACCACCCTAGCCGATTATGTGCGCTACCCACTAGACCTACACACGCAAGGGAACGGTATTACGTTAATCGTGTAGCGCTAGTGTTTGCGGCGGTCTAGCTCCCCTTTTACGTTTTTATAGCGGTACGGCTTCCGCTTTTTGACTCACCGCATCAGTACTTAAAAAAGACATTACTAAAGACGCCTTGCAATCTTCGAATTTTTTCGATAGAATGCAAAGTAGATGGTCGGACTGATACGGCTTGTCCGTTATTTAGTTTCGATGTTTGTAGTTTTGAGTCTCCGATTGCCGTCGGGGACTTTTTTCTTTTTAATTAATCGCTTAATTTTCTTAATGGACTGTATTTTTTATGTAATTCTGTTATATCGTCAAACATAAAGTGCGTGTATCTCCTTGTCATCGTAATATCGCTATGACCCATTATTTGTTGTAGTGAAAATAAATCTCCACCGTTCCTTAAATATATGGACGCAAATGTATGTCTAAAAATATGAGGACTACACCTAGATTGAATATTTGCTAATTTGGCATACTTATAAATCATTTGTCTTAATCCACTATTTGTTAAAGCATTTCCAGATATTCCGCAAAACAATCTTTTTGTATGTACTTCCCCTCTAATCAGTAACCATCGCTTTAGTGCGTTCTTGGTGTTATCTGTAATCGGTACTTTCCTTTGATGAAAAGTTTTAGTGTGTTTCACTAATAGTAAATCTTGTTCCCATACTACATCCAATACGCTAAGGTTTAATATTTCATTTTGCCTTAATCCTGTTTCTATTAAAACTAATAAAATGGCATAATCTCTAACACCATTCCAAGTCTTTTTGTCTACCTTAGAAAGTAAAGTTTTAAGTTGTTTTGGTGTAAGGACTTCAACTTCTTTTGTACGAGTCTTTAATTTTTTAATATCTTTTATTGGATTTATGGGAATGTGTTTGTTCTCAAATAGAAATTTAAAAAATGTTTTGTTTGCCCTAATTACAATGTTGATTGTTGAAGGCTGCAAATTTCTTTTTTCTTTACAGAATACAATAGCATCCTCTATCTGTTCTTTCGTTACCTCGTATGGCTTAATTCCAACAGGTAATGCCCTTAAAAGTGATTTCAATTGGGCTTGATAGTGAAATAAAGTCGCTTCCCTCAATCCTTTTAAAATGCCCGCTTTATGAAAAAGTTCAAAAGCCTCCTCCCAACTCTCGATATATTCCTCGGCTGCTTCTAATTCTCCGAGAACATCTAATTCTTCCATAGACAATCTGAAATTTCTTTTTGTTTTACTTTTTTTAGCCATTAAAAAACCCCCAGTTTACGATTCAATAAAGCAGAACCGCAAACTAGAGGTTGTTATAACTGGGTTTATATAGGTTTTATAGAGGAGTCAAATAATTTGCGATCCGCGAAACGCAAACTAACGTTACTTACTGTAATCATTTGTGTCCTCCTACTAATACCGCTTATTTCAGCGTTTTCTCACCGATTGTCTTAAAAAATCGCATATTACGACTCAATTATTGTAGACTATAGCTATTATATAGTAGAAGCTGGATGAATAGCAACGGTTGATTACCTTTCTACAATGAAATCGGATAGTTTTTGTCCATTCCCCTAGCTATTGTATGTATATCATCGACCTCTTTCTCATATAACCTTTCACTGCTCATTCTGTAATATATCGGATTCATTTTCTTCTGAAATATTATATACCGAAAAAACTGTAGAGAAATCATTCCCTACAGTCTCTTCTTATTTCGTATTTATTATTTTCTCTTTGTAACTCTTCATTTTACTCGTTAACCCTATTAACGCTGGTAATAATATCGGCATCACAATTAAAGCTAATAGAAGAAGTGCAACGCCAACTACTGATGCAACTTGTATAAGTGTTAATACACCTGATGGAATTAATGCTGCAAATGTCCCGCCTAAAATTAGCGCAGCTGATAATACAACTCCTCCTATATGACGAGATGCAGTTACAATTTTCGTTACCGAATCCCCTTCTATCTCGTTATAGCGCATCATTACGAAAATACTATAATCCACTCCTAAAGCGACAATCATAATGAAGCTAAAGAATGGAACATTCCAGCTTAATGACTCTACATGTAATACATGTGCACTAATTTGTTCGCTTATACCAAGTGATGCAAAGTACGCCAATAGTAATGAGCCAATAATAAATATTGTGTTTAGTAATGAGCGTGTAATTACGATTAATACAATCGCAATGCCAATCAACATAATCGTAGCTGTACGTAAGAAATCTTGCCCTGTTACTTCTTTTAAATCCACGTTTCTAGCTGTTGTTCCGCCAATTGCTGTTTTCGCATCATGTAATTCCGTTCCTTTTACAGTGCCATCGATTGTTTTATTAATTTCTTGAATAATTGGCATCGCTTCTTTTGAATACGGATTTACATCTAAAATGATAGTCATTTTAGCAATTTTTCTATCCTGTGACATGTACGTGTTCAATGCTTTTTGGAAATCTTCTCCCTCTAGCACTTCTTTTGGAATATAAAACTTCTCAGAGCTTTTCGATTCATTGAGCTCCCCTAAATATTTCTGTGCGTCATGCAGGCCATTACTTACTTTTCCAAGCCCTTCTGTACTTTTAGATAAACCGGATTGTAATTGGCCCATCTTTTCTTGCAGATCTTTAAGGCCCGTTAAAAGTTGTCCTTGCCCATCGTTTATTTTCGTTAATCCAGACTGTAACTCAACTGATTTATTTGCAATTTGTTTTGAACCTGAAGAACCTTCATTTAATCCATTTTTAAGATCGGCTGCTCCCTTTTGTAACTTATTAACTCCATTGCTCATTTCTTTTAAGCCGTTATCCACTTTCAGTAACGATTGATTCGCTTCTTTAAATGAACTCATCGCCGTTTTGTGCTGTGTTGCTAATTGATTTAATTCATTTGAAAGTACGCTTAATTTCTTTTGAGCCTCTTTAGCAATTCCTATCGTTTGTTGTATGTTTGGATCATTCGCTAATTCTGGTTTCGTTTGAACGAAATTGGTCATTAACATTTCAATTTGTTCATATCCCTTTTTCGCACCATCAATCGCTTGAGAAATACTTCCGAAGTATTGATCGTAAGAGTTTAAACCTTTTTCTAACTGTGCATAACCAGCATGCAGCTGCGACGTTGCATTAGATAGAACATTTATATTTTCGTTTACTGAAGCTAAACCACTCTCAATTTGCTGTGCTCCTTGTGCACCGTCGTTTATGCCATTTGATAATTGATGTAAAGCTGTTCCTAATGCTGATACCCCGTTTTTCGCCTCGTTCGTTCCATCAATTAATTTTTGAACATTCGCAAGACTATTTGAATCATTACTTCCCATTTTATTTTTCGCATCTGTTAATCCATCATTAATTTCCTTTATGCCACCATCGGCATCCCCTAATCCTGTATTCAATTCTCCCGCTTGCTTATTTAAATATAATTCTTTTATCTTCTCACCAGTTGGACGTGTTGGTGCATATACTTCTGACACACCTTTAACTTTCGAAATTTTATCAGTTAATTCGTCTAAAATTTGTAGAGAAGTTCCTTCATCCAGCTTTTTATCAGATTGAATGACTAATGTACTCGGTGAAGAGAAACCAGGCGGAAAATGATCCTCTATTACGTTAATACCCATCTTGGATTCATACTTATTATCCACTTCAAATAAATCATTGTAATTAAGTGTATTAGAGTATTTTAATACGAAAGGAATCGATATTACGACTACGATGATTAAAGCGACAAATGGTCTTGCTACTGAGTTTTTCGCAAAGAATCCCCATAAGCGACTATCCTCATGACCTTTAAATGTTTTAACTGGATAAAACATTCCTTTTCCTAAAAGCACCATGAAAAATGGATTTAAAGTCGTTAATACGAGTAATAATACTAAAACACCAATTGCTACCGCTGAAGTAGATTGATATAATTTAAAACTTGCTAACGCAAGTGATGCAAAACCAATTAGCACCGCTATTCCGCTATATAATACAGTTTTACCTGCTGATTTGAATGTTTCTTTCGTAGTTAAAAATGCATTTTCTTGTTTACTTAATTCTTCTTTAAACCTCGTATATAATAAAATGTTATAATCTGTTCCTACCCCAAACAGGACGACGACTACGAACACTTGTGTAAAGTTTGAGAATGGAAAATTAAATTGATCTACAAGCTGGGCAATAATCCCCATTGAAACTAAATACGATATACCAACTGTAAGAAGAGAAACAATTGGAACAACTGGTGAACGGAATACAAGGATTAATACTACAAGAATGAAAATGATTGAAATAACTTCTGTCTTTTTCACTCCCTCTTGAGAGGATTTAAGAAAATCACCCGCTATTAAGTCACTTCCTGTTAAATACGTTTTTACCCCTTTCGTTTGCACTTTTTCATGAAGATTATTTGAAACTTTTGATATTTCACCATGTTTTTTATCTATCGATATTTGCGTTAAAATAGTCGTATTATCTTTAGAAACTAATTGTTTCTCCAAGTCTTTATTGTCTAAATGTGAAACAACTTCCTTAATTCCTAATTGCTCTTTTTCATTTCGCAGGGCGTTGATTGTTTTTGTTATTTCCTTTTTTTGTTCATCTGTTAAAACTGCCTTATTGCCACTATTAAAAACGGCTATAATTTCATACTTTTCAACCCCTTCTTTATCCATCTCTTTCATCATCTTGTCAGCAATACTGCTTTGCTTTGTATTAGGGATTGTAATTTTCCCTTTTTCTTTCACTAATTTATCCATATTAGGCATCGTTACGACCATTGTAATAGTAATAACTATCCATAATAGAAAAGTTAAACTTCTCCAACTTTTTAACTTGCTCATTTGAATCATCTCCCGTTTTGAAATTTACACGTGGAATGAATATTCATTCCTAATCTTTTGAAAAAATTTATAGGAATGAACGTTCATTCCTATCATTCTATTAAATTATTAATTAACTATATTAAACTAGGTAAATCGGAATGAATATTCATTCCTATCCTTATAACGCTATAGAATCAAATGATTCTAATAGCATTCCAACAGCTTTCTTCCAATTCCTTTACCAATTCATCTGTATATTCTAACTGCCCTGTTTCCATTACTTTAATTAATTTTTCAATTGGTTGATATACAATAATAATTAAAGCAATTGGTGGTAATGGACGAAGCAAACCTTTTTCGATTCCATCTTCAATCAAGTTCATGAAGAAACCCATGAAGTCCTCGAATATTTCATTGCTATGTTCATCTAGAAAATAACTATCACAGTGAGAATTTGTAAAAAGAAAAGCATCTGCATTTTGTCTCGCAAATTCAAATAAACGGTTGTATGTATGGCTAAACTGTTCACGAATATTTGCATCGACCGGGAAATCATTTTTTATTAATTCCGATAGTTGTAAAACACTTTTCGTAAATAAAGAATTAACAAGCGCTTCTTTATTTTCAAAATAACGGTAAATCGTACCTGCACCTACTTTTGCTTTTTCAGCAATCATGGGAATTGTTGTACCATCATAACCTCGTTCTGCAAAAAGTTGTATTGCAGCATCAAAAATATCCTCTTGTTTGTTTTTAGCCATTTTTCCACCTCAATTTCCAGGAATGAAAATTCATTCCGTTTTTAATTATAAATTAGATACGCTAAAAGTCAAGTGTGTGACAAAGTATAGCTGTCATTTCTTATCCCCTATTTGTGAATGAAATTATATGAGCAACTTTCTGGATATATTGGTGCAACTTAAAATTATATCAGCGATTCTCATGATATATCGGCGCAACTCTAATTATATCAGCGATTCTCATGATATATCGACTTACCGAAAGAAATTCACAATATAAGAGGAGGATATCCCAAAATTTCACTTGGGATAGCCCGCCTTCATACATGCAAATTAAAAGAAATCATAAATAAACGGCTTACGCACTGGTACTAAATTATCAAATGACCGTATTACTTCGTCACTTCCACTAATGAATTCCAGTTCATTTAGTTCTAACGGACGTTTATATCCAAGCATTATTGCCGATAGCGCAGTTATATCCAGTTTAATTCCTTTTTCCGTTGTTTCTTCTACAATTGTTATTTCATGATTTGCAAGTCTCACTGTTATGTTATTCCATGGAGCAAATGCGTCTGTAATGTTTAGGATCACTTCTTGCTGTACATTGTTCCAATTCAACTCATATTGTTTTAAAAACTGCTCCACATCTACAATTCTTCCCATAAAATATGGTTTTATTTCTGTCTTCACGCGTGGCTCTTGCAATGTATATAATAATGGTTCGCTCTCACTTACTGTCATTTCAATTTCTTTAATCATAGAATCATGCTGACAAATAAAGTTCCACAGACCATTTCGTGCTTCATTATGCAGTGGTACAAATTCTTCTACTGTCATTTTATAGTTTTCTATTTTGTATAACATGTAACCTGCTGCCTTTTTATTTTCATCATAGTAAATGGCTAATGTTAAATCATCATAAACCGCTTGTAACCACCAGTTCTTCTCTCGAACTAACATACATGAAAAACGTTCTGCAAATGCTTCATAGAGCTTCTCGACTTCTTCTGGATGATTTTCTTTATTAAAACGTTTCACAGTACCATTTACTTGTTTTTTCATTACTAAATCGCTCTTACTCATATGACATTTGAGTAGATTCGCACAAAGTTCCCAGCCGTATTTACGATAAAATGAAACAGCAAATGGATGTAACATAGAGACTGTATAGCCATCTTTTTTCATTGTTTGAAGTGAATGTTGAAGTAGCTCTTTTACATACCCACTTCTTCTGTACTCTGGATACGTCGCTACTCCTGCAACGCCACCCATTTTAAATTTTTCTTTACCTATGTAAATATGAAACGGAATGAGGTGTAGTTTTGCAGCTAAGTCTTCCCCTTCCATAATGCCGTATATTTCATGACTTTCCTTCATTTTTGTAAGTTGCTGCTGTAATCGTTCCTCATCTACTTTATATTGAAAAGCGTATTCTGATAAACGTAATGCTTCTCTGAACTTATCTTCTTTTAATTGTATGACATTCATATAATTCTCCTCCATTCCCTATTTAAATTGTATCATAATTCTTACTATTATAGTTCGGTAAGTGAAATTACACGGACGTTTTAACAAAAAAAGCAGATACATCACGTATCTGCTTTCCACCCTTTTTATTTAGCTAACTTTTGAAGTTCGTCAAAGAATGTAGGATATGATACACCTACTGCTTCTGCATCTTCAATAATTGTTTTTCCTTCTGCCAGGCAGCCAGCAATTGCAAGCATCATTCCGATACGGTGATCACCATAACTATTTACTATATTGCCTTTTAGAGCTGATTTTCCATAAATGATCATACCGTCATCAGTTGCTTCTATTCGAGCTCCTAGTTTCGTTAACTCAGCAACGACTGTATCAATACGATTTGTTTCTTTTACTTTTAATTCGTGTGCATCTTTAATTACTGTAATTCCTTCTGCTTGCGTTGCCGCTAATGCAATAACAGGAATCTCATCAATTAATCTTGGGATAATATCCCCGCCAATTTCAATTCCTTTTAATGAAGATGTTTCAATCGTAATGTTTGCAGCTGGTTCTGATGATCCTTCGTTAATTGGCTCTACAGTGAACGTAGCACCCATTTTCTCTAAAACATCAATAATACCTGTACGAGTTGGATTCATCCCTACATTTTGTAATACTAGTTTACTATTTGGAATGATTGCACCGGCTACTAGGAAAAATGCAGCTGATGATACGTCACCTGGCACTTGAACATCTGTTGCTGTTAGCTTTTGTCCACCTGCAAGTTTCACTGTTTTTCCTTCGCGCGTTACTGTAACGCCAAATGCTTCAAGCATTCTTTCCGTATGATCACGGGAAATATGTGGTTCTGTAACAGCTGTTACACCTTCTGCGCGAAGTCCTGCAAGTAAAATAGCTGACTTTACTTGTGCGCTTGCTACAGGCGAAGTGTATTCAATTGCTTTTAAATCTCCGCCCCGTATTGTTAGCGGTGTAAACGTTCCTTCTTCCCGCCCATCAATGTTTGCACCCATTTGTTTTAATGGATTTGTAACACGTTTCATCGGTCTTTTTGCGATAGATGCATCACCTTGTACGCAAGAGAAAAATGGTGTATTTGCCAAAATCCCTGACATTAAACGTATAGTTGTACCAGAATTACCAACATCTAATACAGCTTTCGGTTCTTGTAAACCTTCTAATCCTTTGCCAACTACAGTGACTTCATCACCGTTTTGCACGATGTCTACTCCCATTTCTTTAAAACAAGAAATCGTACTTAAACAATCTGCACCGGGCAAGAAACCTTTAATTGTTGTTTTTCCTTCTGCAATCGCACCGAACATGACAGCGCGGTGTGAAATGGATTTATCTCCTGGAATTGTAATGTTACCATTTAATCCGTTATTAACAGGTTGTATCGTTCTTTCCTTCACGTTTTCACCTTCTCATTTAAATTGTTTCATAAGTTTGGTATTTTTCTTCTCCAAGCGCTAGCTTTGCTTTCATACGATCTTCTTCTCTTTGGAAGCTAATACGTAATACCCCAAGCAATCCTTCACGCGCTTCTAATATTTGCAAGTTCGTAATACTAATTTCTTCGCGCGCCAAAATACTCGTAATATGAGCCAATGCCCCTACTTTATCTAAAACATCGACGTATAAGTCGTGATAGGCAGGAATTGCCCCTCTCTTTCGTACTGGTAAAGAGTCACGGTATTCTTTCGCGTCTGCAAAATAGTTTTGAATCTCGCCTGCATCTCCGGTCGAAACTGTATCATATAAATCTTCCATTTCAGAGATCCACTCTTTTAATAATACCATTAAATGCTCACGATTTTGTTTAACAATATCACTCCACATTTTTGGGCTACTAGATGCGATACGTGTAATGTCTTTAAATCCTCCGGCAGCTAGTTGATGAATGAGCGGATTATCTCCTGCATGTTTCTCCACTTGCTTTACTAACCCAGCTGCGATAAGATGCGGAAAATGACTAACGATCCCTGTTACATAATCATGTTCTTCCGTATTTAAAACGAGAAAATGAGATCCCGTTCCATTTAACCAACGCTTAAGTTCTTCTACATGTTCATTTGGCACATGATTCATCGGCGTTAAAATGTAAAATGCATTTTCAAATAAATGCGCTTTTGCACTTTCAACGCCTGTTTTATGAGAACCTGCCATCGGATGTCCGCCAATGAAAGAAACTTCTTTTGAAAACAAAGCTTCCGCTTCATTCATAATCGTCCCTTTTGTACTACCAACATCGGTTACAATCACATCTTCTCGTAAACGAAATGACGCTAATTTGTGTAATAACTTCTTCGTTTCTTCAACTGGAGAAGCAAAAACAATTAAATGTGCCTCTTCACATGCATGCTGTAAATTAATTGCTATTTCATCTACTACATGTAATTCTTTTGCACGCTCTACTTGCTCTTTAAATATATCGTACCCTGTTATCGTTACATCGTGCTCTTTCTTAATTGCTAATGCGAGAGAGCCTCCTATTAAACCTGTTCCAATTAATACTACCTTTTTACGCATTTTCCTCATCTCGAGACTTTCTTTTTTTATTTTCAAAGTGTTGTTGTAACACTGAAATCACCCCTTCATTTTGCTCCCTTGTTCCGACTGTAATACGGATACCATTCGGGAACGGACGAATAATAAATCCTGCGTGTGCACAAGCTTCATAAATCTCTCCAGCATTCTCAACTGGCAAGAAGATGAAATTTGTTTGCGATGGATAAAATGGAATTTCATTTTCCTTACAAAAGCTTTCATATTGTTGTAATCCCTCTGTATTTACACGAACTATTTCCTCAATAAACTCATCGTCACCAAAAGCAATCGTCGCTGCTTTTTGCGCTAATGAAGATACGTTAAATGGCAAACGAACGACATTTAATTTTTCGATTAACTCTTCCTGTCCAACCGCATATCCAACGCGGAAAGAAGCTAATCCGTACGCTTTAGAAAATGTTCTAAGTACAAGAATATTTTTATGTTTTTCTAAAAGCGGTAATGTCTCTGGGAAATCTTTTGCTGTTACGTATTCATAGTACGCTTCATCAATGACAATTAACGTATTTTCACTAATACCTTCAATGAATTGAGTCAATTTTCGGTCATTCACATATGTGCCTGTTGGATTGTTCGGGTTACAAATCCATACAATTTTTGTATTGTTATCTACTACTGAAGAAATTTCTTCTAAGTCGTATACACCGTTATTTAACGCAACTTCCTTCACTTCGCAACCTTCTATAATTGCATGATGACGGTACTGCGGGAATGTTGCACCTGCTGTTACAATGTTATCTCCCGCTCGTAATACGGCGCGGCTTATTATTTGAATGATTTCATCTAAACCACTACCACAAAGTACTTGTTCCATTTGCACATGCAACTTATCTGCGATTGTTTGACGGAGCGTTGTAGCACCTCCGTCAGGATATAAAGCATGTTCCAACCAAGAGTTTTGCAACTCTTCTAAAACTCTCGGTGAACAACCAAATGGATTTTCATTCGATGCTAATTTCACAAACAAATGATCTCCGTACACTTCTTTCATTTGTTCTGGTGATTTACCTGGTTTATATGGTTGTAATGATGATAGTTGATCTTTTACTTGCACGTTAAACCCACCTTTTTATTAAAATTCTTTTGCGTAGTTATTGTGTTGCATAATATTTTGTTTTAATAATTCCATACGATCTTTTCCGAATTGTTCGACTAGAGCATCTGCAAGTTCCCATGCCACAACAGATTCAGCTACTACACCCGCCGCTGGTACTGCGCAACTATCAGATCTTTCAATACTCGCTTGGAATGCTTCTTTCGTATCAATATCAACGCTTGCTAACGGTTTGTATAAAGTAGGAATCGGCTTCATCACGCCTCTTACGATAATTGGCATACCTGTTGTCATACCACCTTCTAGACCGCCGGCATTATTCGTTTTTCTCGTGTATCCTTTTTCTTCATCCCACAGAATTTCATCATGCACTTTGCTTCCTGGTTGTCGTGCCGCTTCAAAACCTACGCCAATTTCAGCACCTTTAAATGCATTTATACTCATAATTGCACCAGCAAGTTTTGCATCTAATTTACGATCGTAATGGACGTAACTACCGACGCCAATCGGCATACCTTCTGCAATGACTTCCACAATACCACCGATTGAATCTCCACTACTTTTTGCGTTGTCAATCGCATTCATCATTTCTTGCTCTACTTCTTTATCTAAACATCGAACTGGTGAGTTTTCAGTAATTGTTTGAATTTCTTCAATCGATAAGTTTGAAATATGTTTTGCTTTTACTCCACCAATTTCAAGAACATGTCCTGCAATTTCCACGCCTAATTCGCTTAAAATTTGTTTTGCAACTGCACCAGCAGCTACACGAACTGTCGTTTCTCTTGCAGATGACCGCTCTAATACGTTTCTTATATCACGATGACCATATTTAATTGCTCCATTTAAATCTGCATGTCCGGGACGTGGTTTTGTAATTGTACGTTTCATGTCTTTACTTTCTTTTTCCGAAATTGGCTCTGCACCCATTACTTTCGTCCAATGTTTGAAATCATCATTTTTTACAATTAACGTAATCGGTGATCCAAGTGTCATCCCGTGACGAACACCACTTACAATTTCAACTGTATCTGTTTCAATTTGCATACGTCTTCCGCGTCCATGACCTTTTTGTCTTCTTAATAATTCTTTATTAATATGTTCCGCCGTAAGTGTCAAACCGGCTGGTACACCTTCTAAAATAACTGTTAACTGCGGTCCATGTGATTCTCCAGCTGTAATGTATCTCATTTCTCTTGCCCCTTTACTATTTTTTTGTACAAAAAAGTCCCTACTGAGCGCTCAGTAGGGACGATGTTTATCGCGGTACCACCCTAGTTGTAGACTTCTTTCGTCTACCTCTCTTCTTCTTTAACGATCGTTTGACCGTCTTCCCCTCCAAAAGTTGTCGGGAAAGATGCTCCAAGGCTGTAATTCATGCTTACCTTTGTACTGATTCACACCGACCATCAGCTCTCTTTAACAGTGAGATAAGCACTACTGTTTCCTCTTCAACGCATATATGATATGGAATTAAGATAATTTATTTTTGAAACCTTTTAACTCATCCATGAATCTATGGAATTCTGGAATGTCCATTTGTTGTGCAGAATCTGATAATGCAACTGCTGGATCTGGATGAACTTCAGCCATTACTGCATCTGCGCCAATTGCAAGTGCCGCTTTCGCTGTTGGTAATAATAAATCTCTGCGTCCAGTTGAATGTGTTACATCAACGATAACTGGTAAATGTGTTTCTTTCTTTAAAATTGGTACTGCAGAAATGTCTAATGTGTTACGTGTTGCTCTTTCGTATGTGCGGATACCGCGCTCACAAAGAATAATTTGATCGTTACCTTGCGCAATGATGTATTCCGCTGCGTTAATGAACTCATCAATTGTTGCTGCTAATCCACGTTTTAATAATACTGGTTTGTTAACTTTACCTACAGCTCGTAATAAATCGAAGTTTTGCATGTTACGTGCGCCAACTTGAATTACATCAACGTAGTCTAATGCCATTTCAACATCGTTCGGATTTAAAATTTCACTAATAATTGCTAAGTCAAACTCATCTGCTACTTGACGTAAAATTTGAAGTCCTTCTACTCCTAAACCTTGGAAATCGTATGGAGAAGTTCTCGGTTTGAATGCACCACCGCGCATTAATTTTAAGCCTTGGTCTTTCATCGCTTGCCCTACTTGGCGAACTTGTTCTAAGCTTTCTACCGCACAAGGTCCCATGATGAATGTTTGTGTTCCGTTACCAATCAATTCACCTTTTACATCAACGATTGTGTTTTCTTGTTTCTTTTTACGTGATACTAATAACGCTTTACGGTTATCATCTTCTTGTAACTCTAAGCTAGCTTTGAAGATTGTTTTGAAAATATGTTGAACTGTTGATGTTTCGAATGGTCCTTCGTTATGCTCTGCGATCATATCAAGTACTTCACGCTCACGTACTGGATCAAAGCGTTTCGTACCTTGTACTTGCTTTTGCTCTCCAATTTTTTGAACGATTTCACCACGTTTGTTTAAAAGGTGTAATAGTTGTAAGTTAATTTCATCTACCTGTTTACGTAATTGATCTAATTCATGATTTGCCATTTGGAAATCCTCCTCTAATGTTTTAAAAGTATAGTAAGAGAATAAAAAATTCTCTATTTTCTGAACTGACTAATTATACAAATTTATAGTGGAATCGATACCTCTTCTTATCTTAAACTAATAATTCGTACAAAGACATGAACTACTAGTTAGAAACCCACTTTTTTGTACAAAAAAGCCCTACTGATCCAATCAGTAGGGACGATATTTATCGCGGTACCACCCTAGTTGTAGACTTCTTTCGTCTACCTCTCTTCATTGTTAACGATCATCTGACCGTCTTTCCCTTCATAAAGACAATACTATCTTTACTACGAAAAAGATGCTCTAGGACTGTAATTCGCTCTTGTTTATGTACTGGTTCGCACCAACCACCAGCTCTCTGTTACAGGGAAACAACAACTACTGCTTTTCCTTTCAATGCATGACTATTTTATTTTCAAGTTGGACCACTAAAATACAAAAAGTCCCTACTGAATAAATCAGTAGGGACGATATTTATCGCGGTACCACCCTAGTTGCAGACTAACTTTCCGTCTACCTCTCTTCACTGTTAACGATCAATTGACCGCTTTTTCCTCATAAAGACAAACTATCTTTATTACGAAAAAGATGCTCCAAGACTGTAATTCATGATTATCCCTGTACTGGTTCACACCAACCACCAGCTCTCTGTTACAGTAAGATTAACCACTACTGTGATCTCTTCATTGCACTTTGTTTATTCAAATGTTTTTTGAAATTGAATAAGTATGATTCGTATTATAGAACGCTTTTCAAAACACTGTCAACAACTTTTTATATATTTTTTAAAATTCCACTTTCGTCCTATAATTCTTTTTGTAAATCACCCATTACAATTCCTATGCGAATCATTTCATTTTCTAGTAAATGTAAAACATATTCCTCTACTTCATACTGAACTAATAATTCTTTTATTTGTATGATTTCTTTTTCAAATAAAACGGCTTCGTGACATGTTTGTAGTAAAATAAAAAACACATTTGCAAATATTTCTTTATGCGCTTTCATACTTTCTTTTTTATGAAGCATTTCAATCAATAACTGCTTCATTTCCTCACCTGTACATTTACCATGTACACTTGAAAATGCACGAGACATAATACATAATCCTTTTTCTAATATTTCATCCATGTATAAAATAATACGTAAAAGCATTACATATTCTCTTGCAGTTATCTCACCCATTTTTGGTCGTTCTCGCAAAAATACACTGAGCCAAGCTGTCCAAAATTTTTGTTGTTCTTTTACACTTAATGTTTTGACGTAATAGCATAAAAACTGCATAAACTTAATTTTATTTTCTTCATTTTCTAGTATGAGTAACGGGTATAACCAATCTGTTTTTTGCTCCCAATATAGTACACATTTAATAAATACAAAGCTAAGCCACTTCAAGAAAGCTTCTCTCGTATGCGGATGTAATACTTCCAAATGTTCTATCGCATACTTAATAAATCGCTTCATTTCTGTAAATAAAGGTAAATTTATTTGCGTGTAACATAAGCCGGCCCATGCATATTCCGTAATCTCATTTTGTTTTTTTAAATCTAAGTATGGTAACAAATATTTTCGGCACCATTGTTTTTCAATATGATATAAAAATGTAATATCTGCTATTAAACGGGCAAACATAAAGTTTGTTCGTTCCGAATTAACTCTTACTTGTTCTTCAAATAAAAATAAATATTCATATACATTACGATCGTATAAATGATCATATGATAACAACTTTAATAACACAGCCGTCATTTTTCCAACTGGATGCTGAATTGATTCATTATAAAAATCTTGTTTCCCAAGCTTAAAATCTGTATCACTCTTCATAACTTGAGGAAACACTGAAAAAGCAAATCGTTTTACAACACGTATACTATTCTCTTCTAACTCTTCTAGTCGATTACTAACTTCATATAGAAAACTACTAATTAACCAATGAAAAGCGGTATTTCTAACAAATTTCTGCAATAGCGGAATAATTTTTTGGATTTGCTCATTCGTCAATCCTCGATTATTTCGCCATTCTCTAATACAAACAAACCATACTTCATTACTTATTTCTTGCACTCCTACTAATCGGTATGCAAATGAAATACTCCACTCTGTGTTTAATTTACATGCTTTTGATAACATCTCTAAAAAATGGCGTTGTTCAAAAACACCATCTTGCGAAAATTGCTGAACTTGCTTCATAATTTCAACATCTTTCAGCTGCAATAATCCGTCAGCAGTTACATTGCAAGTAATGCTTTCTGCTGTATCTTCTTTCTTTTGTACACTGTATCGTTCAGAATGAAAATGAGGATGCTTTTGCTTCATTAACTCATACCCATTTGCCGTAGATGGGCTACTCGAATCACACTTGAATAATAAGTCTAATACGAGACATGCATCAAATACCCTCTCTTCTGTAAGATGCTTTATTACAGTTCGAGTGACTTCTTCTTTTGTTTTTTCTAAACAATGTGCATAATGCCTTTTTAAAAGTTGAAAAACTTCGTGTTTATAAGTGAAATCTAAAAGAAGTCCTTCATGTAACAACCATTTCATTTTGTCATCTACACGAACAAAAATATTTTTATTCATCGCATCAATTGCAATTCGCTTTTGAAGTACACTATTTGCTTCTATCATTTCTGTAATATAATAATCCGCTTTTTTCTCATTGTTTTCGCATAAATAAGTTAGACACTCTTTTACAATTCGTATTAAAAATGCAAGATCATTTTGATGAAACTCTTTCTCTACATTTTCCTTATTTCTTTTTTTCAGTGCCGTTTGTCTTAACGACAACATTCTCAATTTTTCTAATCCAATCATCATAATTGGAACAGCATAATAAGCGATATATGGCCTCATCTTTTCGTTCCAAATTTGCTCCACATGAGAAAATGTAGATACTGGTAAGCGACTCGATTCCTCGAGTTCTATTGATTCTTGCGTATCATTCCCCCATTTTCTTACACGTTTCAACTTCAGTTTTCCGTCTAAAATAAAAGTTAGTAACAATAAGGCAATTTCTTTATGCTCAGGAAAAGAACATTTTTGCAGTAACTTAGAAATCTTTTCTATAGAGCTACTATCTTTTTCAGCTGTTTCTAATAAAAGGAGTGTCCACCTTGCAAACAACAGCGGGTCCATCTTACTCTTCGTTTCGTTTAAGTAGTTACAAATTGTTCTCCATAATAACGGTGATATTTTAGAATAGTTTTTATAAATTAATTGAAATAATTCTTTCTGATGACTAAAAAGAAATTGTTCCACTAACCATTCTGCAAGTAATTCATCTACTTCATTATAGTTTGGCGTAAGCATAAACAAATTTTGTAATTTACCTTCTGCTTCTAACCATTCGACCCATTCATAATCATGAGCAAATTCCACAAAGTAACGTACTGTTTCAATTTTTTTAATCGATTGCTTTATGTATGATAATTGTTCCTGTTCTACTGACGGGGGAACCGTTACAATATCCCGAATACGCATTCTTTTCGTAATATAATTATCACCCATTAATTCAGCCCAGCGTTTTACCGCTTTTACGAGGGATTGATGATTATTCACCTTATTCGGATACACAATTGGTCTTATCCCTAAATGTTCCCAATGGTACGTATTTTCTCCTTGTGCGACAAAAGCAAATCGTCTTGTACTTGGTGGTAAACCAGTTGCTAAATATTTCATTACTGGGTCATTATGACTATATCCAACGAATAAAACGGTGTAATTTGAGAATAGATCAACTAAAAATCTTCTTGCCCATCCTTCTGTTAAGTAAGCCCTTCCAAAATCACCGTCTGTTAAAATTAAAGCCTCTTTCTCCTGTTCTACATTACCATGTATATAAGCAAGACCTTTAAAAGCTCTCCCAGTCGGTAAAGCTGGAGCGTAATAAACATTGATATCTCTATTTATTTCCTTAATTGCTGTTGTAAAATGTTGATCAAAATTTGTTGTTACAATGCGGATATCTGTATCTAAAGGAAATAGCCTTGGAATTGCATAATGCAATGGATTCGGTTTTGATTTCTCTATATGAACAAGATCTCTTGCGACTTGATGTACATCTTTTGTTTTCGCAATTTTACCAAGATAATAATCATGTGGTTCTGTTATTTCGCGTTTTTCGACATATAACGTTTTTGCAATTTCATCAACTAAATCATCAAAATTCGGTAAGTTTGATTTCCCTTTCATAGAAACTCCCGCTCCAACAAATAACACTAACTTTCCTTGCTCAAGGTGATCAATTAACTCATCTGGAATTTCTACTTCTGAAGTAATCCACATCCTGGATTCCCCCTTACCTAAAAATGTCATACACTCTCATTTTACTATAACATTTTTTCAATGTTTTTATAATATTTAGACTAAATTCCGAACATGAAAAAGTTTTATATAAATAAATCCGTTACAATGTATGAACTTCAGAGTTTATTGAAAAACTATGTATAAATCGGAGGTGTAAATTTTGAATGATTTCACAGTAGTGCTTATCAAGTTTATATCGTGCATTATCGCATTTAGCATTGGGCTTGCTTTATTTTTCCCTGCAACGTTTGTTCAAATTATTTCATTCAGTCTCTTTGTTACAATCGTATCCTACATGTTCGTTGATAAAATTATTTTAAATCGAATTGGCAATACTGGTGCCATTATGTCGGATTTCTTATTAACATATTTAAGCGTATGGATTTTCGGTAATATTTTATTAGACAACTATATGCAAATTGCATGGGGCAGTATCCTTTCTGCCATCGTCTTCACTTTATCTGAAGTAATCGTTCATCGCTTCTCTAACTCTCATACAAGGCACAACAATGATAACATTCGTATTAATCGCCGCTTTGCATATGGTACGGAGTTTGCTGAAGAACAAAATATATTGGATAAAGACAAGAAGAAGTAACATTTTAATGCAGGAGCACCCTTTTTAATTATGTGGTGCTTCTTTTTTGTATATTTTCATTATGGTACGTGAAATTATATAAACGATTATTTCAAAATATCGACTTACCGACAATATTTGACGCTTTTTTCTAATAAAAAAACTACCTCTTATTTAGAGGCAGCCACTTTCAAGTCTTTTAATGCAACAACATCCGCAAACGCTCCCAATACTGCGTTATGATGTTGCACAATATCTTCAGCACGTAACACTTCTGTATTAAATGTACTATGCGCATCACTCACTAACGTTACTTTATATCCTTCACTACATGCTCTGCGCGTTGTCGTATCTACACAATACTCTGATTGCATTCCCGAAAGAATAACGTGTTCAATTCCTTTCTCTTGTAACACTTCGCTTAAGTTTGTCTTATGGAATGAATCTGGCGTCGTCTTTTCAACAATATTATCTCCTTCTTGCGGAGCGATTGCCGCATGGATTCGCCACCCATCCGTACCTTTTTCTAACGGATGGTCTTTAGGACCGTTATGTTGGACATAAATAATTGGGATATCATTTGAACGACATTCCCTAATAAGCTCTTGCAATGTTTGTAAAAACTTTTCCCCATTATGTACTGGCATTCCAGCTGTATACATACCCACTTGCACATCAATTACGATTAATGCTTTTTTCATTTCACACATCCCCCTTTATTTGTATAAGCCATTATTATTGTTTATATTCCATCATCCAACAATCTTCTAATTTCCCCTCATGCAACTCATGTTCCTTTAAAATCTTTACTTTTTTAAATCCACTTTTTTCATAACACTTTATTGCTCGTTCATTATTTACTTTCGGATCCATTGCAATTGCTTCTGCTCCCATTTCACCCATAATATATGTAATTGCTGCCTGAACGAGTTTTGTTCCAATTCCCTTTCCCCAATAAGCTGGTTCACCGATAAATTGGTCCATACCCCATACATTTTGTGATTCTTTATAGCCATATGACGCTTTCCACTCTGAATCCACTGGGTACATTTGTATGTAACCAATGGGAACGGTATCAAATTCTATTAAACATCTTTTTTCATTACCGTTTGGATTATGTATAAAATGATCAAGCACCTTTTCTACAGACTGCGGATTATCTCGTCCTTCGTAATACCGCAGGACTGCTGGGTCCGTTAACCATTTAGAAACGATAGATGCATCATCTTCCATTACGTATCTAATCAATAAACCTTCTTTTTGAAAAAGCATATTATACCTCTATTATTCCTTTATATTTTTTCTTGCTGTTACATCTTTCATTGCACCTACTAATGCATATGGTAGTAATGTAATCGCAAAAAATGCTGTAAATACGTTAAATTGCGGGATTGTATAGAGTGTAAACCATTCAGTGAAAAATTGAGAATTTAATATTCTATTAAAAAACTCTCCACCTGGCCTAAAGTTTGGTGCCCACCCAGTGATTTCACACAAAATAAAGTGAAACTTTAATCAGTGGGGGTTTTGTTCATCCCCCACTGATTATTAGTTGAACCAATCGGGCTTTTATGGGCAGTTGATCCCCCACCTAACTTCTTCGCTTTCGCTGAATTTTGAGGTGGGGTCTTACTGCCCGTTAATGCGGGATAAACAGTAACTGAACAATAAAAAATGCACTTAGATAACGAAACCACATCCGTTTCCATATAGGTTTTGCATTTTTTAATGTATCTCCCGTCTAACCCCCTTCTTAAATATCCATCATATTGATTATACACTTCCCTCACTTTTTTTGTTAAAATTTTCTATATAATTAATACTGTTGGAGGAATACATTATGTCTAAACCTATACTTACATCCACTTTAATCATTCTTAGAGGAAACTCCGCAAGTGGTAAAACAACGATTGCAAAACAACTACAAGAACATTTTGGACAAGGGACACTTTTAGTATCACAGGATGTTGTACGTAGAGATATGCTTAGAGTACACGACACAATGGGTAATTTATCACATGATTTACTATTTGAAATTACGAAGTACGGAAAAGGAAAATGTAAATTTGTTATTTTAGAAGGTATTTTGAACAGTCATAGGTATGGTGAGATGTTAAAAGAATTAATTCGTTATTTTGATGAAAATGCATTTGCATATTACTTTGATTTATCATTAGAGGAAACTATTAGAAGACATAACACAAGGGACAAACGACATGAATTTGGTGAAGATTCCCTACAAAAATGGTATAATCCGCACGATACAATTGAGGTTACGAGAGAAACTATTTTTACAGATAACTTTACGCAAAAAGATATATTTGATGTGATTTTTAATGATATTAAGATATACAAATAAGACTGACATAATCAATCAGTCTTATTTACATTATGTACCTTGTATCTCGGTCTTCATTACAGGACAATCTTGACATAAATAAAAATAGATATTCATTTTCCCAAACTATTCTTCTCTACTTCTCAATAAACTTCTGTTCTACTTCCTTACCTCATTCTTAATAGTTTTTCTAAACATGAGACAATTTTTATGTTTTATTACAGGTTTATTAGTAAGCCATTTAAAAATCCTATTATACTTCTACTAAAAAAATAAAAGCCAGCCTCAATAAAGAGAACTGACTTCTATTTGGATCATTATAGTTACTATAAAATTTTCACTTTAACAGTTTGTCTTCCCCAATTCATAGCTTTACTTTTTGAACCCATTAATACATCAATACGATTACCTTTAATTGCACTTCCAGTATCACCAGCGATAGCTTCTCCATAACCTTCTACCCATACTTTAGATCCTAACGGGATTACTTTCGGGTCAACTGCGATAATTCTCATATTCGGATTTGCCGTTAAATCATGCCCCATCGCAGTTAAAACGCGTCCACCATATGTACCATTTTCACTTGGATCAGCAGTATACGCTGTCGCTACTACCGTTAATTCACGTTTAGCAGACTGTATGTTGTTTTTAGATGTTTCTTTCGCTCTCTCTTCTTCTTTAGCCTTTGCTATTTCTCTTGCTTTTTCTTCTTCTTTAGCTTTTGCTATTTCTCTTGCTTTCTCTTCTTCTTTAGCTTTTGCTATTTCTCTTGCTTTCTCTTCTTCTTTAGCTTTTGCTATTTCTCTTGCTTTTTCTTCTTCTTTAGCTTTTGCTATTTCTTGTGCTTTTTCTTCTTCTTTAACTTTTGCCTCTTCTTTAGGCTTTGCTATTTCTTTCGCTTTTTCTTCTTCTTTAACTTTTACTTCTTCTTTAACTTTTACTTCTTCTTTAACTTTTACTTCTTCTTTAGGCTTTACTATTTCTTTAGGCTTTACTATTTCTTGCACTTTCGGTTCTTCTTTAACTTTTACTTCTTCTTTAGGTTTTACTATTTCTTGCGCTTTCGGTTCTTCCTTAACTTTTACTTTCTCTGATACTATTGCCTCTTCTTTAGGCTTTACTATTTCTGGTGCTTTCGGTTCTTCCTTAACTTTTACTTTCTCTGATACTATTGCCTCTTCTTTAGGCTTTACTATTTCTGGTGCTTTCGTTGTTTCTTTCACTTTTGCTACTTTCTGCGTCTTTACTTCTTTCTTTTCTTTAACTGATTTTTGTACTTTCGCTACTTGCTTTGTTTTCTCTTCAGTTTTCTTTTCAGTTGGTGCTGTACTTGATAGGAAAGAAACGTTTGCATAAGCAGTTTTTCCTTTATACTCAAATTGCAGCCATCCGTCTTTTACTTGATGCGTTGATTCAATTACATCATCTTTTTTTAGTCTGCCAAGAATTTCTGAATCTGTGTTTGCTTCAGTACGTACATTTAACAAATCCGCCGTTACATGATACACATCTTTTGTAAACTCCGAACTAACAAACACTTCTTTACCGTTTAACTCAATTTTTGACCAGCCATCTTCGGTATTTATGACTTTTAACTCTTGCCCATTCTTTACTTTTTCGACCACTTTTGATTCTGTAGTCGGTTTTTCACGTACGTTAAGTACATCTGCTGTTACGATTGTTTCTGCGGTAGCAGTTGTGGTAAACGCCCCCAATCCAAAAACAGTTGCGGTTGCTGCGCCAATTACTTTTTTCATATTAGCCTCCATTATATTTTTTTGAATTTTATCAAATGCCTCCGTAAAATTGTATAATTTTACATAATATCAAAACATTTGCAACAATATATTAATATTGTTTAATATACTGTTATTAAAACTCCTTACTCCAATACTATCAAATTCTCATTTCTAATTCTATATATTATAGATCTCCTTATCTTTTATAAAAGCTCCATGCCCTTCTTCACACTAAATAGTTGTGGCAATTCCCGCCAAAAATAAACTTACGATTGCTAAAATTTGAGTAGCGACTATAGCCCCTCTTAAATGAAACTTATAATCTTTATATCCTTTCATACCTTCCGTACTAGGAATCACAACAAACCTTGGAGTAATCCAGCAAAAAATTAGCCAATCAATTATAAGTAAATCTACTAAATTGAAAATCATTAAAATACCAAAAGTGTGTAAATAGGCATCCATATACATTAATTTTTCATGCTTATGTAGTATATATGTAGAAACGAAGGGACTACCGAAAAGAATAGTATTATATACAATATTAAAATAAATGGTTTGCTTTCTTTCATGAATCGATTTTGGAAAAACTACTTTTTGAATATCTTTCGGATAATCAGTTAACGAAAGTCGAGGATTATAATATAAGGACCCTAAAATCATTACGGATAGTACAATAGACATGATGACACCAACGTACATCATTTGCTCAAATTGATTCATATGCTTCATTCACCCTTTTCTGTAATTACTATGATGGTCATTCACTTAATTACATATTGTATGTACGTATATAATCAAAAATTAACAACTAGCTTTAACACCAAAGCAAAATTGTTGCAATGCAAATGTAAATTTAATACAGTAGAAGCCTAATTGATACAGATAGGATTGGTGAAACCTATGAAAATTGAACATATTGCAATTTGGGTAAATGACTTAGAATGTATGCGTGATTTTTATATAAAATACTTTAACGGTAAAGCAAACTCGTTATACCATAATGAAATGAAACAATTTGAATCTTATTTTATCACGTTCGAATCTGGAGCAAGGCTTGAACTTATGCGTAAAAAAGGGGTTGAAAATAAGCCTAATTTAAACATAACTGGCTATGCTCATATGGCTTTTTCTGTCGGTAGTGAAGAACGAGTGAATGAACTGACAAAGGTGATAAAAGATGCTGGTTATCCTTTATTAAATGGACCACGTTTTACTGGAGATGGCTATTATGAAAGTGTAATAGGTGATCCAGAAGGCAATCAAATAGAAATTACGATTTAACTTACCCTTTTTTACCACCTCCATATTTTCCCGCGGATTAGGCGGTGCTGTTGCTGAGGTGCCAAATGGGGCAACTGCTTACTTTTACCGAAAAGCACTATCAAACATGTCAATATTCGCTACTTGGGAGCAACCAGAAGGTGCCGCTGGAAGTATTCGATGGGTTGAAGACTTCCGCTTAGCGATGCTTCCATTTACAAAAGGTGTCTACGTTAATACGCCTGACCTATCCATTAAAAATTGGCCAGATGCATACTTCAGTTGTAACTTTGACCGATTAATGAAAGTAAAAGCGAAATATGATCCGAAAAATGTTTTTATCTTTCCGAAAAGTATTCCGCTTTTTTTAAATATACACTCCACCTAATCTATCTAAATGCAAAACATCCATTTTTAAAAATGGATGTTTTGTAAAAAAGAAGTTTACATAATATAATTATCAATCACTTATACCGAATAACTATTCAATCATCGAAAGTAAAACGTTCTCAATCTCTTTTTTAGACAGCATACTATCATTTATATACACTTGATATGCATTTCTCCCTTCCCTTGCTGGCACAATTATTTTCATAGCCCTTACATTCGATTCTTTATACTCACCGAATGTAACGTCATAGCCATTTAATTTATATTTCTTTATATTTCCAGTAAAATTAGGTCCTCTTTCAGATGGTTTATCAAATGGTCTATCAATAAAGTAATCTTTATATTCTCCTTCAACAATTTCTAATTGATGAATTGTAAAACCTAATTCTGCCTCTGAAGTATGTGGCTGTTTTTTTACATTTTGTTTTTCATATCTCATCGTAATAAGTGGCATAGGTTTTCCTAGTGTTGCTTCAGCTTTTACCTCTTCAAATACTAATTGATGTCCAACTGGAATATATGTTGGATGCTTGATTGGAAAACCAGTTATTTGTTCAGCTTGTTCAAATGTATAGGTAAAATGTTGATCTATTCTTTCTTCATATGTATGTAATTGTTCCATTACCGCTCTTTCTCTCATTTCTTCATCAGCATTTAGACGATTTGTAGCTGTATATTGTCTCTCACCATTCTCTACGACACTTACTTTTTTATAAAAATAGTACGATTCCTGTAATAAAGTTACATACTTATCAAAATCCTTTTCTGTAAATATACTTTTAGCAATTTCTATACGTTCCATTACGCCATTATAACCATCCTCAGTCATTCCCATATCTTGTCTTGCTTTTTCTGGTGTCCCTACAATTTTATCCATTAATGTTGTACCTGCAAAAGTACCGGTCGGTATTAAAATTGCCGCAGCTACAAATCCAAGCAATAATTTTTTCTTCATAGAAATCTTCCTTTTCATTTTCGACAGTTGGTATTTATAAAAAGAGTTTTTCACTTGATTATCTAGATTTGGAGACGGGTCTAGACTCTCTGCTTTTCTTTTTAGTTCATTCGTTACATATCTCTCAAAATCCATTTACTTCTTCCTCCCTTTCGTTTGGCATTTGTTCCATTTCCATTCTTAATCGTTTTAGTGCTGTGTGTAGTCGAGATTTCACTGTACCAATAGGGATTTGAAGAAGTGTAGCAATTTCATCCAAGCTATATTCATGGAAGTAACGCATAATGACTACTTCACGATGTTTATAAGATAAATTTTGTACAACTTCTACTAATTCACTTCGTGTTTCTTTATGTAAAATAGCTTCATCCATTAAGTAAGGCCGATCTTGTTCATACATTTTCTTCTTTTCAAAGATTCGAAATCGTCGCCACGATTTACGACGCCAATCCTGTACTTCCTTGACAACTAGTCCATGTAACCAAAAACGAAATGAACGATTTATATCATAGTTTGTTATGGACTTCCACATATTGATGTACACTTCATTAACTATATCGTCTACATCTTGGTTTTGACTTCCTACTAAAAATACTACTGTTCTATAAATATCTTTACATGTATATTCATAAATAATTTGAAAGGCTTCTTGGTCCCCAGACCCCATTTTATATAGCCATTCTTTTAATTGTACTTCATCCAAAGCTCCGTTCCCCTCTCATAATCTTTCACACTATATTCGCTCGTTTTTCACAAAAGGTTCATTTTACATGAAAATTTATTTATTACAATAAAAATATAAGGTATATTTTTATGAAAAGGAGGAATTCAAGAATGAATACAGAGGATAAAATTTACGCTGAAAAAGTGTTAAAAAATCTCTTTATCGGATCACAAGTTGATGGATTACAATTTGGTATTTCTTCAGGCACTATAAAGATTCAGTTTACAAACTTTCACGACTCCGTTGATTATGACGGGCAATTATATATCAATATCGAATCAAAATGGTGTTTATTTCATAAACCTCAAAAAAGATACCCATTAAATGAAGATGAATTTGAAGATTATTCTGAGGAAGAAGAATATGAGAGAATATTTGAGATAAGAAGACAAAAAGTTACCGATATACAACTCGGCTTAGAAAGCCCTCATTTAATTATTAATTTAGAGAGCGGACAAATTATTTTTGTAAATGGTTTTCATGATTATTATGAATGTTGGCAAGCTGGTGTCCTATGTGAGCAATGGCTTGTAGCCGCTGCACCTGGGAATGAAATCGCCACTTGGACTCCTGATGAGTTCATCGATAAATAAACTGTTTTCACGAAGAAAAACCGAAAATATTTTATGAACTACATAACTATTTCTATTACACTTAAACGAATAGACATTTTACTTTAATAGAAATCATTTTATTAAATTTGAAAGGATGATAATGATGGCATGTGTCCATGATTTTGGAATAATTGACGAATTTAATTCTCAAAAAAGTTACAATGATTATACACCAGAGAAATATTATTGTATTTCTGTTGCTGATGATATTATCAGTAGCTTAAGTCGAAATTTATCAATTATGAAAACCTACTTTCATACAGTCAAAAATCAGGAATACGGTTTAGCTTATTACGGTATTACAATTATCCCGCCTGAATCATTAGCAATTTTCTATGAAACAGTTACATCTTCAAAGTTCTTCAAAAAATCTGATGAGCTGAATGAGTTAGCTTCAAAAATTGTACAAGCTGCAGCAGAACAGAAGTACATGATCCATTATGGGGTTTAAATGTAATTCAAAAAATGCTTAGGATTTCTCCGAAGCATTTTTTGTATGTTACTAATACATTTATTCCTTAACCATTTAGTCAATGCTTGAGCCTATGGTCCCTTCTTTTACAAGTGAGGGCGCCCATATTAATCTAAATAAGCGTCTCATTTCCAATTTTCCAGCTAAACCATCTCCCGTGTCCTTCTGTTTCTCCAACCGTTTCACGATATTCGTTTCCGTTAATATAATAATCAATATGAAGGTCACGATCCCACATATTGTTATACAGGTGGAATACATCACGTTTTGCGCCGATTTCTTGTATTTGTTTTTCTAATTTCTGTTTAACTTGTTCTGGTATTTGATTTGCGACGTGTGTATGGAAAATACAAATAACAGCTTCTTCACTTATTTGTTCAATAATAGATGATAATAGCTCTACACCGTCTCCTTCTATTAATTGGACAGATTCATTTTTCACTAAAGATGCAGCTTGATCAAACATCTCAAGCCTTTCTTTATGTTCTGGCCAAATTAAAGCACGTAACCATAAATAATCTTCCTCATTATGTAAATCATTCACATGTAAGTCCAGTCCGATTCTTTCTACGACAGATGGGCTTTCTTTTAGAAAATGCGGTACATTCTCCCCTCTTATTTCAGAAGTTACATGCACATTTGAATTTATATTTCCGTACATTTCATCCGTCCCGTACGAATAACGATATTGGTCCCAGAACAGTTGCAACCCAGAACTTGTCCCAATTTCAATTAACGCTAACGGCTTCTTCACTTTGTTAAATATGTAGCAGAAACTTGGGTATAAGTATGCGCACCGTCTTACTTCATTTGTTTGAACGAGTTTCGTTTGTAACAAAGTAATGATTTCTTCTCGGTACTCTTTACAGAAATCTTTAAAATGATTAAAAGCTTTATCTAAATTTGTATCAATATATTCGACTAAGCTACTATAATACGTTTTTAAATAATGTTCTTTCCCTGCTAGCAATAAATAATGTACTGCACCTAATAGTAAGTTTGGGACTGGTTGACCTACCTGAGCATAGGAAGATAGTGTAAGTACTTCCTCATCTTCAGCAATTTTTATCGATAAATATTCATATAAATCACTTGACCCTTTACATTCCTTTATTGAAAAGTTTCGAAATAAGTTTGAAATTTGCTCTTTTGTACGCATTAAAATCCCTCCTTTTTATTTTTCAGAATAATCTTACCATTACAGAAAGAATAATCCCATAAAAAGGTACTCGATCTAGTCACTTAAGGATACGTAAGCTTTTTCGAGATAATTTCAAACTGTAATTTTTTTCTATTTACCACCTTAAAAGAGCTTGTTAAATAAGATTTTTAGCGAATAAAACGTTAAATAGTTTAAAATTATCAGATAACACTAGATATTTTAGTCTATTAATTATTATAATAGAGTATGAGATGGTTATATAATTGAGACAAAAAAGGTATACACCTAGGTGGGGCCTAGGCGGTGTTTCTCTTTTACGGCTTAGACATAGAAAACACCTACACTTTTTTGCCAATATAGGGGATGGAGAGATTATCATGAGCAACATGCAGCAAAAAACAGACGTTATCTTAATTGGTGCAGGAATTATGAGTGCAACGTTAGGCTCATTACTAAAAGAATTAGCACCAGAATGGGAAATTAAAGTTTTTGAAAAACTCGCAAGTGCCGGGGAAGAAAGCTCTAACGAATGGAATAATGCAGGTACAGGGCATTCTGCGCTATGCGAACTGAACTATACTTCCGAAAAAGCTGACGGATCTATAGATATTAGTAAGGCTGTAAAAGTGAATGAGCAATTCCAGCTTTCAAGACAATTTTGGGCATATCTTGTAAAGAGCAAATTAATTCGTAATCCACAAGATTTTATTATGCCACTACCTCATATGAGTTTAGTACAAGGGGAAAAAAATGTTGAGTTTCTAAAAAACCGTTTTGAAGCGCTTTCAAAAAATCCACTCTTTCAAGGAATGGAATTTTCTGATGCTCCTGAAACATTAAAAAAATGGCTTCCACTCATTATGGAAGGCCGCACATCTAATGAACCGATGGCGGCAACGAAGATTGACTCTGGAACAGATGTTAACTTCGGTGCATTAACACGTATGTTGTTTGATTACTTAAAAACAAAAAATGTCGAGCTAAACTACAAGCATAGTGTCGAAAATATTAAGCGCACGAAAAATGGTTTGTGGGAAGTAAAAGTACACGATATGAATAGTGGTAAAATTGAGCATCATACTGCTAAATTCGTATTTATTGGCGGCGGTGGCGGTAGCCTACCTCTACTTCAAAAGACTGGTATCCCTGAATCAAAGCATATCGGTGGCTTCCCAGTAAGTGGACTATTTATGGTATGTAAAAACCAAAAAGTTGTAGAGCAGCATCATGCGAAAGTGTACGGTAAAGCTAAAGTTGGCGCTCCGCCAATGTCTGTACCTCATCTAGATACGAGATATATAGACAATAAAAAAGCTTTACTGTTTGGACCATTCGCAGGCTTCTCACCTAAATTCTTAAAAACTGGCTCAAATCTTGACTTAATCGGTTCTGTAAAACCGAATAACGTCTTAACGATGTTAGCCGCTGGTGTAAAAGAAATGGGACTTACAAAATACTTAATTCAGCAAGTTATGTTATCACATGAAAAACGTATGGAAGAATTACGCGAATTCATTCCGAACGCGAAAAGTGAAGATTGGGATATTGTAGTTGCTGGACAACGTGTACAAGTAATTAAAGATACTGATGCTGGCGGTAAAGGAACACTTCAATTTGGTACAGAAGTAGTAAGTGCAGCTGACGGCTCAATCGCCGCATTACTAGGCGCATCACCAGGTGCTTCTACTGCTGTTCACGTCATGCTCGAAGTATTAGAAAAATGTTTCCCAAGCCGCATGGTAGAATGGGAAGAAAAAATAAAAGAAATGATTCCTTCATATGGCATTTCACTAACTGAAAATCCAAGATTGTTCCAAGATCTTCACACTTCTACTGGTCGTACACTTGGATTAAACGAAAAAGAAACTGTTCATAATTAATGCAGAAATAAAAAAACGTCCGATATATTCGGACGTTTTTTTGTCTACTAAAAATTATACTTATCAATATTATCTTTCGTAAATACAACTCGTTCTGGTAATACGATAATTCCGTTCCCTTCTGCCTCATAATCATATCCTTGAATGGAGTTTGGCTCTACTTTCACTTTTCCAATTCCTTTTACTTCGAAGCTATCCCCTACTTTTAACTTCTTCCCTTTTACAACAATTTCATTTGCTACATACGTTGCGAGAGCACCTTGTTGTTTTACATCCCATAAACCAAATTGTTGTACTGTTCCTCGTTTTACATAATCACGCATAACGTTCGGTGTAGAAAATCCAGTTAACACTACTTTTTTATCCATTTTTAAGTTTTCAGCTGCCTGCGCCATTGCTGGGAGTGCTGTTGCATCTGGACAAATAACTGCGTTAATATCTGGATACGTTTTTAATATGTTCTCCCCTACGGATAAAGATTTTTGTGCATTATTTTCACCGTACTGCGTCGTTACAATTTCCCAGTTCGGATATTTCTTTTTAATAATTTCTTTCGCTTTCGTTACCCATTGGTTTTGATCCGTTACTGTCGGGCTAGAATAAAAGAATGCTACTTTTCCTTTATCTCCAATTTGCTTAGAAGTCATTTCTATTAATAAGTTAGCAAGTTGGTCTGGTGTTCCTTGGCTTATATAAAAAGAACGATCTTTCGGATTCACATCAGAATCCCATGTTAAGACGGTCATTCCTTTTTTCTTAGCACGTTGTAGTGATTGCGATAAACCATCAACTGATGTAGAGGAAACCATAAGTGCATCATAGTTTTGGTTAATAAAATTATTTATATACTTTACTTGCCCTGATACACTCGCTTCAGACGGCCCATCATATTTCACTTGTACGCCTAGCTTCTCTCCCATCTCCTTTGCTCCTTCACCGCCCGATGTAAAGAAGCCAACTCCTGTTAATTTCGGAATAAATGCAAATTTCACATCATCCGCTTTTTTCTTATCTACCGTTTGACTGGAACAAGCTATTAAACCAATTAGGCAAATACATACGATCAATACAATCCCTAGTTTTCTCTTCATGACATTTCCCCCTTATGCAAACTCTGTCTTTTTCCCGCTAAAAATTGATGTAATTTGAAATGTCTCATAATAACTGAAAGAATAAGGATAATACCAATAACTACGTTAGATTGTTCATTTGTTAAACCCGTCATTTGCAAGCCATACTGCATGAGCCCAATGAAAATACTCGCCAGTACAGTACCGATAATGCTTCCTTTTCCGCCTGTAATAAGTGTACCGCCTAAGACGACTGCTGTAATGATTGGTAATATTGTTTCGCTTCCTATATCAGTACGTGCAGAACTGAAATATGCAGTTAAGAAAGCTCCTCCTAATCCACCTCCTAACCCAGAAAGTATGTAAGCAATGATTACTACTTTTTTCGTTTTAATCCCGGTGTATTTTGCTGTATTTTCATTCGCGCCTGTTAATTTTACGTGGCGCCCATATATCGTTCGGTGAAACAAAATCGTGCATACAATTGTTAATAAAATAAGTAGCCATAATAAATTGGGTATTCCTATAAAACTACCATTTGCTAGTTGTACATAAGTATCAGGTAAACCGCTTATCCCTTCATATCCAGAAGCACCTGCCCCTCCTGAAATGACGAGTGCAATTCCTCCGTATAAAAACATCGTTCCGAGTGTAACGACTAGTGGTTCTACATCTGTCAATTTTATAATGATTCCGTTTAAAGCTCCTGCTAAGCAACTGACTATAAGTGCCATTATTACTGCTAGTAAAATATGAATTCCATTCATCCAAAACACACCAATTAAAATCGAGGTTAGCCCCATAATTGATCCTACAGATACGTCAATTCCTCCTGTTACAATAACGAAAGTCATTGGAATTGCCGCGATTGCTATGAATAGAAAATCATTTGTACTAAAAAGGAGATTACTAATATTTAAGAAATTGCTGTTTATAAAACTAAAGAAAATGAATTCTATAAGAAGTAATATGATTAACACACCTTCCCATTTGTAAAAATACTTCATAGATTCATTCTCCTTTCTGCTTTCCACTTCTTCATGACGCTATCTAATATGATAATAAGTAATAGTAAAAAACCTGAAATAGCATTATTCCAAAATGCTGGTATTTTTAAAAAGATAAGTGAACTGCTTATCACTTCTAAAAACAATGCTCCTAGTGCAGCTCCAAATATAGAACCTGTTCCTCCTTTTAGATGAATTCCTCCTAGCACAGCAGCTGCAATCACCTGTAGTTCTATTCCTGTACCAGTTTGATTTGGAACGAACCCGATATTCATAACAAATATGCAACCAGCGATTGCCGCACTTATGCCCGATACAATAAACGCATTTATCTTCACTTGATTAACAGGTATACCAATGAGTCTCGCACCATCTTCATTGTCACCTACCGCATAGAAGTATCTTCCGTAAGGTACCTTCCTTAAAAAGAAATATAGTAGTAATAAAACAATTAGAATACCCCATACAGTTATCGGCAGACCAAGTATGACGATAGATGAAAGTTTCTTAAAATTATTTGGAATATCTTCAATCCACTTCCCGCCTGTGAAGATTAACATTGCACCCCTAACAATTCCTAGCATCCCTAATGTCATAATAATGGCTGGTACCCGAAACTTTGCAACGCCAATCCCGTTTATGAAACCAATACTAGCACCAAGCATTACAGCAGCAAAAATTGACAAGAATGTATTATACCCGTTCGTTAACAACATCCCGCAAACTGCCGCGCTTAATCCCATAATTGAGCCAACTGATACGTCTATATTTTTCGTAAATAAAACGAACGATTGGCCAATTGCTAGAACGACTAAAATAACGCTTGATTTCATTATTAAAGATAACGAGTTAAACTGAACAAAACTAGGATTTATTATACCGACAATGGCTATATAAATTAGTAGTAACAGTATGATAGACGTTTCATGCATTTTTAACATGCGTTTCATTCCGTTACACCTCCGTATGCAAAGCGTGTAACTTCATTCACACTCAGTTGTTCTTTTTCCATATGAGAAACAAATCGCCCATTTCTCATTACATATACACGGTTTACTAATTGGACAATTTCTTCAACATCTGAAGAGATTAATAAAATTGCGAGTCCTTCCCTTTTCATTTTTTTTATCGTCTCATACACTTCAAGCCTTGCTTTCGCATCAATTCCGCGAGTCGGCTCATCAAGAATAATAATTTTAGGATTACATGCAAGATACTTCGCAAGCACGACCTTCTGCTGATTACCTCCTGATAAAGATGCCAATTCTTTATTCATATTCTGTACAACAATTCGGAACTGTTCTATAAACGAATTAACTAAAGCGCTTTCTTTTTCTTGATTTATAAAAAAGCGATTATTTTGATATAAACTTGCTGCTGCAATATTTTCTTTAACAGAAGCAATTGAGAAAATTCCATTCCTCGCCCTATCCTCTGGCACATAAACTAGTCCTTCGTCTAGCCTTTTATGCAAAGAACACGTATCAATTGATTTTCCACCCAATAAGATAGACCCTGATTTTATAGTTTTCAATCCAAATATCGCTTCTGCTAATTCCGTTCTGCCAGATCCTATAATGCCAGCAACACCTACAACCTCACCCGCATGTACAGTGAATGATATATTTTCGAATGCGTGACCATTTATATCAACCACTTCTAATATTTTTTTCGTCTTTGCTGTCTCTTGAACTACTTCTATTTTCTCTTTCTGTTTATATCCTTTTGGCAATAGTCCCTCCATCAGCATGTCATATGTATAGTCACATACATCACCTTGGCTTACAACCATTCCATCACGTAGTATTGCTACTTTGCTGGCAATTTCAAAGATTTCTGGAAATCGATGCGTAATATAAATCATCCCAATTCCTTTTTCTTGTAAACTTTTCATCAACACAAAAAGACTCTTAATTTCATGTGTTGTTAATGTCGATGTTGGCTCATCTAGAATAAGAATCTCAGCTTCTCTTATTAATCCTCTAACGATTTCTACTAACTGTTGTTGCGCAATCGATAATGTTCCTCCTAGTTTATTAAGGTCAATATCCCATCCTAAGCTGCTAATCAATTGCTGAATCTGTACTTTTAGTTTCTTTTTCTTTTCTTTTAACCCAATACATATATTTTCTTCAATGGTCATATGCGGAAAAATGAGCGGTTCTTGTGGTATTAAATAAATCCCTTCTTGGTGTGCTTCTTTTGGATTTGCAAACTGCTGTCTCTTTCCTTTCACATACATTTCTCCACTATCATACGAATATAACCCCATTAATATTTTCATTAATGTCGATTTCCCGGCGCCATTTCCACCAACTAAAGCGTATATATCACCATGCTCTACTTGTAAGTTCACTTCCTTTAGCACAAGTTGATTCGAAAACGCCTTACTCATTTTCTTCACTTGTAATAAGGGCACATTCTCCACATGATGTCACCTGCCTTTACCCAGAACATTTTTTGAGAAAATGATTATTTGTTCTACTTGTTTTGTAGCATTGTATATTCCTTTTTTCATATCTAGAACACTTTTTTCAATGTACTATTAATCGTTTCAACTGGAATAAACAAAATATGTGACACATATGTTTAAGCATTGGTCAATTGTTGAAAGGGATGAAGAGTATGTCACAGCTGAACTTTGAAGAAAATTTATTAACTAAAGTAGCCTGGTACTATTATAAAGATCAATTAACACAACAAGAGATTGCTTCACTTCTTCATATTTCAAGAAATAAGGTTGTCCGGTTATTAGATAAGGCACGCAGTGAAGGTATCGTTACATTTCACGTAAAAGGAACCGGTTTGCATTGCTTGAGCATTGAACGTGATTTAATGAAAAAGTTCTACTTAAAAGATGCTTTCATTATCCCTACTCCAATAAACAATTATGCTACTTCTCTCGGAAAAGCCGCTGCACAATATTTAGAGACTCATCTCCAACAAGGTGATTTACTCGGCATCGGCTGGGGTGAAACGATAAGTAAAATGCTAGAAAACATTCATTTTGAAAGTTCTATTAATCTTTCATTCGTAACGCTAACAGGCGGAGTAAACCACTATCTCCCAAGAAAACAAAACTATTTACACTACATGCAAGGTGATCTTCATATTATTCCTACTCCTTTTCTAGCATCTTCTACTGAAATGGCACAAAGTATTTTATCAGAACCAAGTGTGAAAGATATGCTTCATGTCGCTTCACTTGCACATACAGCAGTTGTCGGTATTGGCGGGTTATCTCAAGACGCTACGATTGTAAAAGAAGAAAAATTAACGCTACGTGAAATGACATATATTCGAAGTCAAAACGGGGCGGGCGATATTTTAGGACAGTTTTATAATACGAATGGTGATTTATTAGAGCTCTCGCATCACAATCGTCTAATTGGCACGCCTCTCTCTATTTTGCGCAATATGAATCATGTCGTTGGTGTTGCTGGAGGTACAGAAAAGATAGATGCAATTTATGGTGCCTTAAAGGGAAAGTTCATTCATACATTAATTACCGATGAGGAAACGGCCCTCTCCTTATTACGAAAGGATGGTGATTGTTAATGTCTCATTTATTAGCTTTTGATGCTGGTACAGGAAGCATTCGAGCTGTTCTTTTTGATTTACTAGGTAATCAAATTGCGGTCAGTCAAAAAGAATGGGTTCATAATACGGATCCTCGTTACCCAGGTTCTATGAATTTTGATGTAATAGAAAACTGGAAGCTAGTACAACAATGCACGAAAGAAGTTTTACAAAGAAGTAATGTCACGCCTTCTTCTATTCAAGCTATTAGTGCTACTAGTATGCGGGAAGGTTTTGTTTTATATGATAAAAATGGGCAAGAAATTTGGGCTTGTGCAAATGTTGATGGGCGTGCATCCGCTGAAGTTAGTGAGCTAAAAGAAATACGGTCACATCTTGAAGAAGATTTATATACTAGATCTGGTCAAACTTTTTCATTAGGTGCTTTACCTCGCCTACTTTGGATTAAAAAACATGAACCAGACGTCTACAACAATATTCACTCCTTTACGATGTTAAATGATTGGATTTTGTATAAATTAAGCGGCGTACTGCAAATCGACCCTTCCAACGGTTGTACGTCTGGAATCTTTGATTTACAAAATAGAAATTGGGATAACGATGTCGCTAAAGAGTGTGGTATATCTTTGCCATTTTCACCAAAAGTAAATGAAGCTGGCACTGTGATTGGTAATGTTACAAAAGAGTGTGCAGCACTAACTGGTTTACTTGAAGGGATTCCTGTCGTCGCTGGCGGCGGTGATGCTCAAATGGCAGCACTCGGGACTGGAGTCGTAAAACCAAATCAAACTTTAATATGCGGCGGCAGCTTTTGGCAACAGGAAGTGAATATTGCAGAGTCAACAACGGATCCAAATGCTGCAATTCGAGTAAATTGTCACGTCGTTCCGAACCTTTGGCAATATGAAACGATTGCCTTTTTCCCTGGCCTCGTTATGCGTTGGTTTCGAGACGCTTTTTGCCAAGAAGAAAAAAAGCTCGCTGAAAAACTCGGTGTAGACGCTTATGAATTATTAGAAGAACAAGCGAAAGACGTTCCTGTCGGTTCATATGGTATTATCCCTACTTTTTCAAACGTTATGAACTACATTTCTTGGCGTCATGCCGCACCTTCATTCTTAAATTTAAGTTTAGACGCTGACAAATGCGGAAAAAAAGAAATGTTCCGTGCTATTGAAGAAAATGCCGCCTTCGTTACACTTGGAAACTTAAAACTAATTGAAAATCTTACTGGTACATTCCCTTCTGAAGTCATTTTTGCTGGCGGTGCCGCTAAAGGGCAACTATGGCCACAAATTCTATCAGACGTTCTCGGCATTCCTGTAAAAGTACCAGTTGTGAAAGAAGCAGCTGCTTTAGGAACTGCAATTGCTGCTGGAGTTGGCGCTGGCATATATTCATCTATGGAAGAGACTGCCGAACAATTTGTACAGTGGGAAAATACATTTGAACCAATCACTGAAAATCACGAGCTATACAAGGAATTCTATGAAACATGGAAAACCGTGTATAGCAGTCAGCTCGCTTTAGCTGATAAAGGACTTACAACACATATGTGGATTGCGCCTGGTGCACTGTAACACATTTACATAAAGGAGTGAACTGTATGTTAAAAGCGAATGAAAATGATTTCTCCTATCGCTTCGGTGATAACGGGCCGAAATATTTAATACAAGGCCCGAATATTGATCTTGGTCTTGTTGTCATTCAGCCTGGGCAAGAGTTTCAAAATCATTACCATACAACGTGTGAAGAAGTTTTTTATGCGTTAGAAGGTGAAATAGACTTCTATGTAAATAACGAAAGAGTTCCGATTAAACAAGGTGATGTCCTGCAAGTTCGCCCTCATGAATCTCACTATCTGATTAACCATTCTGACAAACCTTTTAAAGCTGTTTTTATAAAGTCACCACATTTACCAAATAAAGATACGGTACAAAAGGAAAATCCAACATTAACGAAGGAGTGATTTGGAATGACTTGGGGATTTAAAAATCGATTAAATACAATTTTACCTGATGGCAGAGCGGTAATGTTAGCGATAGATCACGGCTACTTTTTAGGGCCAATCCACGGGCTTGAACAGCCACTTGAAACTGTTAAAAACTTACTTCCTTACACGGATTCTCTCTTTTTAACACGTGGTGTACTTAGCTCCTGCATTCCTGAAAACTGCAGCACACCGATGGTTATGCGTGTATCTGGCGGCGCTACTGTCGTCGGTAAAGATTTAGCGAATGAAACAATTGTTACACCTGTGAAAGAAGCAGTGAAGCAAAACGCAATTGGCGTTGGCGTTTCTGTTTTTGTCGGATCAGACTATGAAACACAAACTGTTTCAAATCTCGCAAATGTAGTCTCTGAAGCTCACGATTACGGCCTACCTGTACTCGGCATTACCGCAGTCGCAAAAGAATTACAAAAACGTGAAGCTCGCTTTCTAGCACTTGCTTCCCGCGTATGTGTTGAAATGGGTGCTGATATTATTAAAACGTATTACTGCGAAGGATTCGAAAAAATAACGAGCACATGCCCTGCCCCAGTTGTCATCGCGGGCGGCCCAAAACTAGATTCAATTGAAGATGCATTAAACATTACGTACAATGCACTGCAAGAAGGTGCAATCGGCGTAGACATGGGCCGGAACATATGGCAATCTGAACATCCTGCTGCGATGATTCAAGCGATACATGGTATTGTGAAAAATGGATTGAATGTGAAAGAGGCGCTTGAACTTTATAATGACGTGAAGAATTAATGTGAAAAGACAGACTATTTATTAGTCTGTCTTTTTTACTTTACAGTGAAACTTTCTTAATCCGTCTTCTAATATGATACATATTTAAATTTTATACACCTTCAAATGATTACTCTTGATGATCACTATTAAGCTTTGAAACTTTCTTATCTTCTCTATAATCAAGACAAGACACTTCAATTAATAAGCCATTAAATACTGTAAAATAAAAACCATAACTACTACCTCTCATCGAATAAGGTTCCTTGTCTATTTCAATGCCGCCGGCTACTAAACGATTATACGCTTGATCCACTTCACTTGATGTATCCACTAAAAAACCAATATGAAAAGCTTCCGGATACGTAACTTCCTTATTCCCCTTAAATGCCTTTGGATCACTTAGTACAAGTATAAATCAACTCTCATCACTACTAGTGCCTTTCCCTTTTGCTCCAAAAATTGAAAATCAAAAAATGTTTCAAAGAAATATGTCGCTTCTGATAAAGTGAAACTTTAATTAGTGGGGTTTTATTCATCCCCCACTGATTATTAGTTGAATCAATCGGGCTTTTACGAGCAGTTGATCCCCCACCTAACTTCTTTTCTTTAGCTGAATTTTGAGGTGGGGGTCTTACTGCCCGTTAATGCGGGATAAATCATCAACACATAAATTTAAATGATTCAGCTTCATGTACTCATCTCCTTTTAAACAGAGGGTATATAGACTCATTTTCATAACACTTAAATATGTAAGACAAGATATTCAAGCGTTCCATCTAAGACCATGCTTTATAAGTCTAATATTTTTTCTATAGCCTAGAACTTTTTTTAAATGAATGAAAAATTTTCTATCATTCCCATCCCCCAGTATTAAAAAAGAGGATACATGTTTGCTTCTACAACATGTATCCTCTGCTTGTATATTACGACTGTTGATAAGCCGCTTTCGATGATTTCACATAATAAACCGCATGATCCACATTAATAATATGATCTGGTTTTGGTTTACCACGGCCCGCTCTATGTCCAGCTAAGTGTTCTTCACTTGTTTCCCAGTTTTTCCATGCTTCTTCCGATTCCCAGCGAATCATAACGACAACTTCTTCGTCTCCTCGTCTTACTTTTTTCACAAGAACACTCAAGTCGATAAAGCCTTCAAATTTTTCAATAATACCTTCTCCAGTGAAACGTTCTACAACTATATTTGATGTACCTTCTTTTACTGTAAATGTTTTCGTTTCGATAAACATATATCCCACTCCCTCTTTGTAATACGAATACTACTATTCTTCTATTATAATTGATTATGATAATTATTTTCAATTGTAAAGTTTTAATTTTTTGAATTATGCTGATTTCTTTTCTATCGCCTCATCTAAAAATTTGAAATATGGAAGTAACATTCCTATTAAAGAGGTGACACATATAATTGCACCGATGATTAAATATAGCACTCTTACTCCCCACATTTCACTCAATATTCCCCCTACTAACACACCTAACGGCATAGCGGATCGTATGAAAAATAAACGCACTGAAAATACTTGTCCTATCATATTATTCGGCACGGTTTGTTGGCATATTGTTGTGTTATAAACATTGAAAAATGCAATACAAATCCCTGCTATTACTTCAATTATTATTGCAATAATAATACTATGATTGAACCCTAATGAAATGTATGTGAGTCCTCCTATAAACAATCCTCCAAGCATAAGTATACGCCGGCTTTTATATGTTACTTTTCCGACTAATACTGAGCCAATTACATAGCCAAGTGGAAAACCTGCCATGAAATAGCCGTACTCTGCATATCCTGCTGACAGCTCGTCTTTTATATAAGGAAGATTTGTGACCATTGTTACCCCTACTCCAAACTGCACAAAAGTAAGAAATATACCGAGCCAAACGATGATTGGTTTTGTAAAAAAATATGTAAAACCTTGAAGGAATTGTTCTAGCCACGTTTTTCGTATATCTGTTGTAGTTCTCTTTTCTTTTATATAAAGTAAGAAAGCACCACTAACAAATAGACAAATACATACGAAAGATAATGTAAGTTCTGTTCCAATGAAATGAATGACTACTCCACCTAATACTGGCGCAAGAAACATCATGAGACGAGTCATTCCATCAATATACGCATTTGCGTCTTGAAGTTGTTCTTTACTTACAATGCTCGGTGTAATTGCCTGACTCGCAGGTGTATAAAGAGGTGTAATAAGTCCCACTACAATTTGAACAACATAAATATGCCAAACTTCTATACTACCTGTAACTAGCATCACCAAAGGTAATAAGAATACGGATGCTCGTATCCATTGTGAAAAAATCATAATCCACTTCCGGCTCCATTTATCAATAAATGGGCCACTTATTAATTGCAGTATGAGTGATGGGATGAAATATAATAGCCACATACTACTTAAAGCTGTTTTTGACCCTGTTAATTCATAAACAAGAATCGAATTACATAACGTTCCGAAAGCCCCGCCCAATTCTGAAATCGCGCTACCTATCCACATGAAAAAGAACGAACGATTTTTCAATACATTTTTCAATTTCATACACCAACTTTTCTTTTATATTCCTCCCTCTATGTACATTCTCGTTGTTAATTATCTATTCAAAAACATATCTAATTCTTTCGCTAACGACTGTACTGCTTTCTTTCTTAATACATATTTCCCGTCATGTATATCTACTAACTTCGCTGCACGTAACAATTTCAAATGATGGTGTACAGTCGATTTACCGAGTTGCAGTCTTTCTGTAATTTCCTGCAATGTTCTTTCTTTTTCAAACAACATTTTTACAATGCGTAACCTTGCTTCATCCCCAAGCGCCTTATGTTTTTGAACTAAAAAATAATTCGGTTCATATAGATCTTCAGGATGGATGCTTTCGTTTGCAACTGGGTAATGAAATACTTTCGTATCTTCAATATCCGCCTCAATATTCCACGGTCTGTACGTCATTTGCGGGATAAGAAGTACATTATGAACACTTGGTTCTGGCATATAGTTCACACCGCCAGTCGCCCACTCGACGAACTCTTCCGGTTTCATCTTTTTATTCATCTCATTTTTCGCTTCATAGTCTCTTTGTAATATAGAAAGTATTTTCTCTTCCTCTTTCTGAATAACACTCTCATACCAACCTGTCATTACAGCGATTAAATGAGGTTTCAGCACTTGTACATCCACATTACATATAAAACGAATATACGTAGAGAAAAACTGATGATCCTGCGTTAGTTCCTCTAGTTCATGTATTGCAGTTACGTCTCCACTCGCTGCTAAATGTCTTTTCTTTTCATGCTTCTCGCCTAAAAACGGTAAACATATATATTTCAAATCTACTTCTGAAAGCGCATTGATTTTAGTATGAAACTGTGATATTTCCTGAAACTCCCCTTTATACAACAACTGAAGTAACGCTTTCCACGTATTATGTTCCTCTACAAACTGTAAGTGCTCTCTCATTTCTTCTGTTAATGATTTCTTAATTTCTTCCCATTCATTTTGACTCTTTTCAAGAGTATCAATTAACCGCTTATGAGTAATCGCAGCAATGCCAAGTGCACATTCGAAAAGTATCGAATATTTCACTTGAACGTTATAAGTTTCTCTCTTTCTACTCGTTATGTGATAGACCTCCATTTTTATCCCTCCTTGTTTGCTATATATTTAATTCTATTTTTATCGAATTATACCTTCTATATTTTTAGAATTATATTACAACTTTAAAAATATTCTAATCAATGAGCAAATAGAAAAGATTTATACTCTTTTTTATTCTGACTCAATTAAAACCTTGATTATTAAAAATGAAAGTTTTTAATGCCTCTTTTATACATTGCATTTCCTTCTCTTGATCAGCTATAAAGAAGGTTTATTGAAGAGAAAAGAGAATTGATTTTATTAAGAAAAATGAATAGGAGGCTATACGAATGGGGAGAAAAGAAATGTTGCAAAATGGAGTCCAACAAGTTTTTTACGAAGAAGAATGGTACCCACCAATATCAGAAGCGTTAAAAAATCTTACTGCTGAACAAGCATGTTGGCAACCAGAAGGTGCTGCCAGTAATACGATTTGGGAAAATGTGAACCATTTATTAATCTTTAAAGAACGCCTACTTTCCCGCTTACATGAAGACAACACATTTGTTGCTCCACAAAATAATGATGAAACCTTTATCCAAGGTGAGCCTAATGATGATAACGCTTGGCAACAAACAGTAAAGCGAACGCTTCAAGTACATGATACCTTACAATCTTCATTAACCGCCCTTCAAGAAGCAGAACTAGATCAACTAAGTCCTTCTCTACCAGTTTGGCAACAATATATGAATATCCTTTTGCATGATGCTTATCATACAGGACAAATTATACAGCTTCGGAAACTTCAAGGTTCATGGCCAACTCACCGTTCTTATTTATAAAGTGAAATTTTAATCAGCTCTTACCAATCGGGATTTTGCGGCAGCCCATCCCCACCTCACTTCTTTGCTTTCCCTGAATTTTGAGGTGGAAGTCTTACTGCCCGTTAATCCGAGATAAACGATGTTTAAAATCGCATACGTTTAATATCCAACAAAGCAATTGAAAATAGCTACTTGTTTTGTAATTACTGCGATTGCTCAAAATAAAGCAAATTAAAATACGTGAATCCCAAACATCATTTACCTTCTTCATAACTTCTGATCATAATCCAAATTTGGAAGAATAGAGGCTTTTTTATATACAAATAATAAGCCTCAAGGAGTTGTTGACATGTATTTCATATTGAATATGTTAGGGATTTTCGTTGTCATATTAATCGTTTTCTTATGTTCGCCTAATAAAAAACATATAAAATGGAGACCAATTGTAATTCTCATCCTATTGGAGCTTTTTATTACGTGGTTTATGTTAGGCACAAAGCTCGGCAGTATTATCATTAATAAAATTGCGTCATTTTTCAGTTGGCTACTAGCATGTGCGAATGAAGGTATTCGATTTGCATTTCCTTCAGCTATGGAAAGTCAGCACATTGATTTCTTCTTTAGTGCGTTACTTCCTATCATTTTTGTTATTACTTTTTTCGATATTCTTTCTTATTTCGGAATCTTAACTTGGATTATTGATAAAGTAGGTGCAGTTATTTCAAAGATTTCTCGTTTACCAAAGTTAGAAAGTTTCTTTTCGATTCAAATGATGTTTTTAGGAAACACCGAAGCACTTGCGGTTGTTCGTGATCAATTATCTGTTTTAAAAGAAAATCGATTATTAACTTTTGGAATTATGAGTATGAGTAGCGTTAGCGGATCCATTCTTGGTGCTTATTTATCAATGGTTCCAGCAACATATATTTTCAGCGCAATCCCATTAAACTGTATTAACGCATTAATTTTAGCCAATGTATTAAATCCTGTGGAAGTTTCGAAAGAAGAAGACGTTGTTTACACACCTTCAAAACATGAAAAAAAGGATTTCTTTTCTACTATTTCAAACAGTATGTTAGTTGGGATGAATATGGTTATCGTTATTTTAGCTATGGTAATTGGTTATGTAGCTTTAACAGCATGTTTAAATGGGATTTTAGGATTTTTTGTAACAGGGTTAACAATTCAAAAAATCTTCTCCATTATCTTTAGTCCTTTTGCATTTTTACTCGGTTTATCAGGCAGTGATGCTATGTATGTAGCTGAATTAATGGGGATCAAAATAACGACAAATGAATTTGTTGCAATGATGGATTTAAAATCAAACTTAAAGTCGCTACAACCACATACGATTGCGGTTGCAACAACATTTCTAGCTTCTTTTGCTAACTTTAGTACAGTAGGTATGATTTACGGAACTTACAATTCATTATTTGGCGGAGAAAAATCATCAGTCATCGGTAAAAATGTTTGGAAGCTTCTTGTTAGCGGAATGGCGGTTTCTTTATTAAGCGCTATGCTTGTTGGACTATTTGTATGGTAAACATTCTTTAAAACGAAAGACACCCAATCGAATTGAGTGTCTTCTATTTTTATTTTCGAATTTGACCATTTCCACGAATCACATATTTTGTAGAAGTTAATGCAGGAAGCCCCATTGGTCCTCTTACGTGTAACTTTTGTGTACTGATGCCAATTTCTGCGCCGAATCCGAATTCAGATCCATCAGTAAAACGAGTTGACGCATTATGATACAGTGCAGCCGCATCTACAGCTGTGAAGAATTTGCTGACGTTTTCCTCGTTTTCTGAAATAATCGCTTCGGAATGCATAGATCCATACGTATTTATGTGATGAATCGCTTCTTCTATAGAAGAAACTACCTTCACTGCCAGCATGAGTGATAAAAATTCTGTACCCCAGTCTTCTTCTGAAGCAAGTACTATTGAAGAATCAATTACCAATGCTTTCTGATCACCACGTAACTCCACGCCGCTTTCCTTCAAAGTAGAAAACAACTCGCTACCATATCGCCGCGCCCACTTCTCATGAAGTACAATCGTTTCAATGGCATTACATACAGATGGACGCTGCGTTTTTGCATTTATAATAATATCAATTGCCATTTGTTTATTCGCTGTTTCATCAATGAAAATATGACAATTTCCTGCACCCGTTTCAAGTACTGGAACAGATGCTTCTCTCACTACCGTATCAATTAATTGTTTGCCACCTCTTGGAATAAGAACGTCTAAGTAATCATTCATTGTAAACAACTGCTTTGCGCTATCCCGTGTTGTGTCTTCTATGAGCTGTACACTTTCTGGAGGCAAGCTTGTTTGTTTAAGCGCCCGGTGAATAACGTCAACAATAGCTTTGTTAGAATTGATAGCAGAAGAACTACCACGTAATATAACTGCGTTTCCTGTCTTTAAACAAATTGTAGCAGCATCTACTGTTACATTTGGCCTTGCCTCATAAATCATACCAACAACACCAAGTGGTACACGCATCTCCTGAATAAATAGTCCATTTGGTCGCTCCCATTTGCTTACACATTCTCCAACAGGATCACGTAATTCAATTAATTGCTTAATTCCCTCTGCCATATCAATGATACGCTGTTCATTCAGCATTAGACGATCAAGGAGTGAATCAGAAAATCCTTTTGCCTTACCTTCTTCGATATCTCGTTTGTTTTCCTCTAAAATATAAGCTGTTTCTACTATTAACCTTTCAGCAATGGCAGCAAGTGCTTCGTTTTTTTGACTTGTAGATTTTAGTACAAGTTCTCTAGCAACTTCTTTCGCCCTTTTCCCCTTTGCCAACACTTCATTCATTTTTGTTTCCTCCTTTTTAACATCACTATTCTTAAAGTGAAACCCAATAATCTCTATGAATAACTTCATAATTATGTCTTTCGCCTCTTGCTTGAATATGTTGGCTTTGCATACCTTTTATCTCTCTTAATTCCTCTGCGCTATAGGTGCATTGCCCTTTTCCAATTACGTGCCCTTGTTGCGTCATTACTTCTACGACATCGCCAACTTTGAAAAATCCTGACACATTTGTAACGCCGGCAGGAAGAAGACTCTTACCATGCTGAATGATAGCAGTAGCTGCACCAGCGTCTACTTCAATTTGTCCGCTAACGAGCGAATGCAACGCGATCCATTGCTTGTTCATCTTCATTTCTTTTTGAGGAGCATTTCCGATATATGTTCCATCACCTTTGCCCTTTAAAACATCTACAAATTTCTCTTGTCCACGTCCTGTTCCAATAAATACACTCGCACCAAGAGAGAGTGCTGTCTTTGCAGCATCGATTTTTGATTTCATTCCGCCAGTCCCAAGTTTTGAGCCAGCATCTCCTGCAAGAGAAGCGATTTCTTCTGTAACTTCAGGAAGGAAATAATATTTTTTTGCATCCTCATTTTTCTGAGGATTTTTGTCATATAAACCGTTCACATCTGTAAAAATCATCAGCATATCCGCCGAAACAAGTCCGCTTACTAAAGCTGACAGCATATCATTATCACCGAACGTTAGCTCTTCTAAAGAAATGGAATCATTTTCATTAATGATTGGAAGAGCAGAACGGTTTAATAACTCTCCTAAAGTAGCGTAAGCGTTACTATATTGTTCTTTTCTAGAAAAGTCACTTCTCGTCAGCAATAATTGCGCAGTTACAATACCATATTTACGGAATTCCTCCGTGTACGCCTGCATTAACAAGCTTTGTCCGACAGCCGCAGCAGCCTGTTTTCCTTTAATTGTCACAGGTCTACTTGGATATCCTAGAGCAGAAAAACCTGCAGCAACGGCTCCAGATGTAATTAACAAAACTTCATGTCCTTCCTCTTTCAATCGAGCCAATGCGGCAACATGATCTGAAAGTTGTTCTTTAGAAATGCCTCCGTGACTATCTGCCAAGGAGCTGCTCCCAATCTTAACGACAACTCGTTGTTTTTTCACTTTTGTATCCCCCAAATCTAAAATCAAAGTTTTTTATACATTACACTTTTATTCATACAGCTTTCAGTCATTTCTATTCTCATTATTGCTGCACCTAGCCTATTCAAGAGCAAAATAAAAATGACCGCTTCGCCCTTAATAAAATAAAAAGGACGAAACGGTCATTGTTCCGCGGTACCACCTTAATTGATATACATAGATATCCACTTGGCGCCTATAACGCAGGCGAACGCCTAAACTTTCATTTAAGACTCAGGGATAGGTTCGATATATTCTATACGAGGAATCTTTCAGCCGGTGAATTCCACTCTCTTTCGCAAGAAGACATATGTACTATTTCCCTTCAACGATTTTCGGTTTAATTTTTTTATATTATGCGATATAGTTTGATTTGGTGTCAAGAGGTATTTTAAAAAATAAATAGAGCGACAAGTTCTTGTATGAAATGATTGCCCTACTGAATGAAAATACAAATTGATATAACTGCAACTCATATTCATAAACATAATACCTTACATTATAGTGTATATATTTACAGAATGTCGAATATAATTCATTTTTATCTTTTACTGTTGCAAAAAGGAATATATTCTCTTAGAATGTTTCTTTATATTGCATGGAGATGTTATTGTTATTTTAAGATAACAATTTCGAAATAATATAATTTATTAAAAAGGGGCAAGATTGAGTTATTATGGATAAACAAATTGGATTCATCGGATGCGGAAATATGGGAATGGCTATCATTGGCGGAATGCTAAACAAAAAGGTAGTGTCTGCAAATCATGTTATTTGTTCGGATTTAAACACTACGAATTTAAAACATGCTAACGAAAAATATGGGCTAACTACAACTACTGACAATAATGAGGTAGCTAAAAATGCTGATATTTTAATTTTATCAATTAAACCGGACCTATACGCAGCGGTCATTAACGAAATAAAAGAAGTCATCAAAAACGATGTTATCGTCGTAACGATCGCTGCCGGCAAAAGCATTAAAAGTACTGAAGAAGCTTTTGATAAAAAATTAAAAGTTGTAAGAGTAATGCCTAATACACCTGCTCTTGTTGGAGAAGGAATGTCTGCGTTATGCCCTAATGAAATGGTGACAGAAAAAGATTTAGAAGATGTGCTAAACATTTTCAATAGCTTTGGTCAAGCAGAGATTGTAAGTGAAAAATTAATGGATGTTGTTACATCAGTAAGCGGTTCTTCACCAGCATACGTATATATGATTATAGAGGCGATGGCAGATGCTGCTGTACTAGATGGTATGCCTAGAAATCAAGCATATAAATTCGCTGCTCAAGCTGTATTAGGGTCTGCAAAAATGGTACTAGAAACAGGAATACATCCAGGTGAATTGAAAGATATGGTTTGTTCTCCTGGCGGAACAACGATAGAAGCTGTAGCAACATTAGAGGAAAAAGGCTTACGCACAGCCATCATTTCAGCTATGCAGCGCTGTACGCAAAAGTCTATTGAACTGTCTAGCCAAACAAAAAAATAAAACGATAAAAGAGATCATGTTAGCTATGAATTCATATGAATTTAACTAGAAATGCACTACATGATAAACGGCCAAATTCGAATATACTTGAGTTTGGCCGTTTTAGTTTTTAATTATATTAAAATAATTTTACTCATCACACTACTTTACTTGTGTAATTTTATTAGAAACTAATAATTTTTCAATGCATTTCGGTAACATGTCTAATAGCGTTTCAAATGCGTAATTTACATCTAAACGTTCTGTCCATTGATGGGCATCTTTTCCTACCGGCCCCATATTTAATACTGGAACGTCAAACTCTTCTAGTTCCTGAAGTGGAATCGAGTAACCTTTATCCCATAATGGCATATTGTCTACAAGTGAACTCATTGAATGTAGTGGATACTGCAAGCCTACATAGCTTAAATCTGAAATCCCCCCAAAATAATTTTGGTTTTCAAATGTAATCTTATGATTGTAGTGTGCATACTTTTCCATTTCTACAACTACCTCTTTTATTAAAGGATTGTTGCGTGAACTCACAGCTGGATAGTACGGCGGAGCGAAGAAAAGTACAATCATCGGTGCCTTTTCTTTACATAAAATCGCTAATTTATCTACTAAATCAATCGTTACCGCACGATCATCTTTATCTTCTCTATTTTTTATAATATTAGATTGAATATGATTTATTTTTTCTTGTCCATGTTGCTCAATTGCATATGTGATAAGCTCTTCATACGTTAATACATTTACTTTGAGATTAGGTGGTATAAATGGATTATATTTAGAAAAACGATACGCATGTTTTTCATACGACTCTTCTATTTTCTCTGCTACTTTCGTTACTTTTTGACGTAACAATGAAACTACATCTGTCATTGATTTTTCTAATAAAAACAAATTAAATAATGTAACTGCACGATGCGGAATTTGTACAGAATAATCCTCCTTTAAGTCCCTTTGAAGTAAGTTAGTTGGCGGAGGACTCGCTTCCCCTTCTACAATATCACAAAGGTCTGTGTTTAACTCTAATTCTGCTGTTATTAATGAAGCCATATAACTCCCATTTAAGCCTGCAAAAGGTTCACCTACATGTGTCTCTTTTCCATAGCAAAGAAAACCAGGTAACACTTTACCAATAGAGCCAGTGTAAATATACTTATTTTGGTCACCAGGATGTCTTGAAAACATAGGCTCTGAGTTTAAGACCGTTTTATAATCTAAGTTATGCTCTCTAGCTAAATCTAACAGTCTCGGAACAGCGGCCCTTATCCCTACAGAATTCACTTCTTCATCTGGTACAGCCAATAAAAGAACATTCCCATCGAATCTTCCTTCACATGCTTGTTCAATCATTGCCATTTGTAATGCTAGACCGCATTTCATATCCATTGTTCCTCTACCAAACAGCCATTCCCCATGTTCTATATCTTCACGCACATGGTCTGGAAGTTCATCTTTATGAGAATAAAACATAGATGTTAACTTTTTAGGATTAAATGCATCTTCTTTCCACACTCCGTAATCTTGTACATCTACAACATCAAAGTGACTTACTAGAATTACAGTATTTTTTGTACTATCTTTTTTCTTTACTAGTGCTGTAACAAAATATCGTCCGTCCCCTGTCGGATTTTTTTGTAAATGATGCGGGTTTTCTTTGAAATACTGTAATTCAGATAATTGTTCCACAACAAAGTCTGGCAATATTACTTCAGCTTCTGAACCGGTAATACTAGGAATTTCAACAAGACTGCTTAATAATTGAATCAATTGTTCTTTTGATTGCCACTTTGACATATAAATCCCCCTATTTTTCCGCATTATGAAAACGAATTCCAGTATATGAATAAAAAATGACGACAGCTATCAAAATTATAGTTCTGATGTACTGCCGATTTTTATTGATATTTCATGAGCTGCTTGTTTTACCTTGCTAATAAGAAAAGATAGTCGATCATCATTAATACGATGACTAATTAACCCAACACTTAATGCTCCTACTACTTTATGATTAAATCCGATAATAGGTGCAGCTACTGAAGCTGTCCCTTCTGTTTTTTCACCATAACTGACAGCATATCCTTCATTTTTTATTTGCTTTATTTGATTAAGAAGAATTTGCTTTTGTTCTGGTAATGAAGAAAGTAAATATTCTACAATATGTTCCATTTCATTCGTTTTCATATTGGCAAGCATCGTTTTATTTGCGGCACCAATTGAAAGTGGAATTTGTTCCCCTAGATTATCGATAACTCGAATTTTTAAAGGACTATCAATTCTTTCAATGATAATAGAATGCGTTCCGTTTGGAATATTTAAATAGACACTTTCTTCGACTTCAAAGGCCAACCGCTTCATCACTTCTCTTGCAACAGATCTATAGTCTACCTTCTCCAATTGACGTAACCCTATTTCCATCCACATTGGTCCAATTTTGTACTGTTTTGTCTCTGGTATTTGTGTAACTAACCCATGCTCCATTAGAGAGTTAAGTAATCTATGTACTGTACTAACTGGGAGATGTGTTCCATCTGCTATATCAGAAATAGCCCAATACTCTTTTTCATTTGTAGAATTCAATAATTTAATAATACTTATCGCTCGATCAATGGACTGTACCATAACTCGCCTCAACTTTACTCGTAGTATGTTAGTACGTTTAATTAACTATCAATTTAGCAAACATTCGAAATGAAATCAATATATTTATTCAATTTTCTAACAATAAAAATATATCACTAACAACGAATTGAAAACGCAAACAAAAAAATATTGACTTTTCTTTTTAATTATCTGAAAATTATAACAAGATTTCACATCACGGAATACATTCCATAATACGGAAAAACATCAAACTTTATTCTATCAACTACGAAAGTGAGGAAAACAATGGCGCAAGTAAACAATACAAACAATGAATTAAAACGTACGATGAAAAGTAGACACTTATTCATGATTGCACTCGGTGGTGTGATTGGAACGGGGTTATTTAACGGATCTGGCTTTATAATAAGTCAAGCTGGACCTGGTGGATCCGTACTTGCCTTTATGGCCGGTGGATTATTAATGTATTTCGTTATGCTATGTCTTGGTGAACTCGCTGTAGCCATGCCTGTTTCGGGTTCTTTCCAGGAATATGCCACTAAGTTCATCAATCCTGCAACTGGCTTTACAATCGGATGGTTGTATTGGTTAAGCTGGGCGAATACGACCGGTCTTGAATTTACAACTGCCGGCATTACAATGCAGCGCTGGTTTCCTGATATTCCTGTTTGGGTTTGGTGTTTAATATTTGGCGTTACGATTTTCACTATTAACGCATTATCTGCTCGTAGTTATGCAGAAACAGAATTTTGGTTTTCAAGTATAAAAGTATCTGCCATTATAGCTTTTATAATTCTTGGTGGCGCCGCTATGTTCGGTTTTATTGATTTAAAAGGCGACGAACCAGCTCCGCTATTTTCAAATTTCGTAAATCATGGTGGTTTATTCCCAAATGGACTTGCAGCTATTCTATTAACAATGGTTACAGTCAATTATTCCTTCCAAGGTACAGAGCTTGTCGGAATCGCAGCAGGTGAAAGTGAAGATCCAGCAAAAACTTTACCTCGTTCTATTAGAAATATTATATGGCGCACAATGTTTTTCTTCGTCTTAGCAATCTTTGTTCTTGTTGCTTTAATTCCTTGGGAAGAAGCAGGACTCACAAAGAGCCCATTCGTTGCTGTTTTTGATAATATCGGTATTCCATATGCAGCTGATATTATGAACTTTGTTATTCTTACTGCTGTTCTTTCTGTTGCAAACTCAGGACTATACGCTGCTACTCGAATGCTTTGGTCTTTATCAAAAAACGAAATGGCTCCAGCATTTTTAAAGAAATTATCATCACGTGGGATTCCTCTCAACGCTTTAATCATGACAATAGCTATTTCTGCTTTTTCTCTTTTAACAAGCGTCGTAGCTGCTGAAACGGTTTACTTATGGTTAATTTCCATTTCTGGAGTCATAACAATCATTGTTTGGATGTCAATTTGTGTTTCTCAATTCTTTTTCCGCAAACACTATTTAGCTGAAGGTGGAAAATTAGAAGACTTGAAGTTCAGAACTCCACTCTATCCCCTTGTACCAATTCTTGGTTTTGGATTGTATGGCATTATATTAGTAAGTCTTATCTTTATCCCAGATCAAAGACTAGGCATTTATTGTACTGTACCATTTATCATCTTTTGCTATACCTACTATCACTTTAAAGTTAAGAAAAGAATTGCAACTAACACTCAAAGTGAAACTAAAATTAGCGAAACTTCGTAATATTGCACGATACAAAAAAGACAACACGTGGCGTTTCACTTCATGTGTTGTCTTTTTTTATTATTTAAATATGAGTTCACCTGAATTTAATGGATTTTTCTCTTCTCCTACAAAAGTAGTAAAATTTTCATTTGAACTTGCTACCTCAGTTGGATTTATCGTATTTCAATTTCGATATAATAATAAATAGGTATATCAGATATAGCTGTACATTATTAGAATTACATTCATTACTCAACTGGTAGTTACCAAGAAAGAAAGGAATGATCATAATGATACAGAACATATACGAGACTCATTTACATGTAAGAAATTTAGAAAAGGCAATAAATTTCTATCAAAACAAGCTAGGATTAACGTTAGCAAGAAAACTCTCCAAAAGAAGAGTGGCTTTCTTTTGGGTCGGAGAAAATAAAAAACAAATGCTTGGACTATGGGAAGTAAATAATATCGAAGACTTTGAGCTGAGACATTTTGCTTTTGGTGTAAATTTAGAGTTTTTAATGACTTCTAAAGCGTGGTTAGAGGAGCGTGGAATAGAAGTGATAGGAAGTCAAGGAAAAGGAAATCAAGAGCCAATTGTCCAAAGGTGGATGCCCGCTGCAAGTGTATACTTTCTAGATTATGATAGAAATAAATTAGAATTCATTTCTATGTTACATGACAATCCAGATGAATTAGAATATGCATCCTATTTAAGTGTATGGAATGCGAAACACCAAGAAAAATGAATGAAATTTCCGTTCAAGTCTTTTCTAATTTTTTAGATATAATGTTGTACGATCCCCCTTTTGCTATTAATTTTCGTCGGATTTATGAACAGTTATCGTAATGGAAAATTCATGATAACTCCACTTGTTAACATAATGCATTTACTGTCACTTTATATTTGTACTTACGTACGAGCAATTCCTAATCTGCTTCAATTACAATTTGAATTATGTAAATTTTCCTCTTATCTGGCATCTACTCTTTAAACACAAACTCCCCTTAAATCGAAAATGATTAAGGGGAGTTTTATATACGATGCAATTATAGTTCAGATTTCACTCGAACAGAAACATTACTTTTAATTATATTTTTGACATCTTTAAAGCTAACAAAATTGTTACTTTTCTCATCCCAAAGACGGAAACGTAGTGATTGTAAGCTTGTAGTAAGCGTAATCGTTGGTACATTTTTTAACGGAAGCGTATTATTGTGTGCCTCTTCTAGTTTATAGTTAGGTACTCTTGGACTTAAATGGTGAACATGATGGAATCCAATATTACCCGTTAGAAATTGCAAAATTTTAGGAAGCTTATAAAAAGAACTTCCTTCCACTGCCGCTTTCACATATTCCCAATCTTTATCCTCTTCAAAATAAGAATCCTCAAATGTGTGCTGTACGTAAAACAGCCAAATCCCTACTGAACCTGCTATTAAGAATATAGTACCATGTACTAACAGAAACGATTGCCACCCAATTGCCCAGCAAAGTATAGCTACTACAGCAACAATTATAATATTCGTCAAATAAGTATTCATACGTTCTTTCTGTCTTGCACCTTTTCGGTTAAATCTATTTTTAAGCAAGAAAACATAAATCGGACCTAATCCAAACATAACGAATGGATTGCGATATAAACGATATGCTAAACGAAGTCTAAATGGTGCTGCTACATATTCATCAACTGTAAGCGTCCAAATATCCCCTGTACCCCTCTTATCCAAATTACCACTCGTAGCGTGGTGAATAGAATGCTCATGCCCCCACTGATCAAATGGGAATAATGTTAAAACACCCATACACGTTCCAACTATTCTATTTGCACGTCGACTTTTAAAGAACGAATAATGGGTACAATCATGAAAAATAATGAAAATTCTTGTCATAAATCCAGCGGCTAACAGTGCTGGAACTAAAGTTAACCAATAAGAAACTGACAAACTTTTATAAGCAAGGTACCATAAAATAATAAATGGCACGATTGTGTTGATCAGTTGCCAAACACTTTTTTTAATCGTTGATTTTTCAAAAGGAGCAACTTGTTTTTTTAAATTTTTAGTATTTTCTAAGGTCATTGTTCTAATTCCTTTCCTTTTTGTTGCTAATTCATATTATAGCACACTATTAGTATCAGGTGTTAAAAGTAGCTATAATAAATATTTTATACTATGAAAATCTCTTTTTTCTTACTCATTACTTACAAATTTCTTACGTCCAAAATAGCTTCTATAATTGGACAGACGGAGCATTTTATGTATCAAAGAAACTTCGAATTTTTCCAATAAGTACATAAAAAACAGCGAGTTTTTCACAAGAAGAAAAAAGCTGCAATCAGTCAGTTTCACCGACTTATCGCAGCTTCTCTTCTTTTTACCTTATTTTATCGATGAAGCCAAACTGCACCTGCAGACTTGTCTTCAGCTTGGCCTACGACTTCAAACTTCAGTCCTAGCTTCGGCAACTTACGTCCTGCATCAGGAATAACGCTGTTGATGTATTGCTTAGAATCATCAAATTTTGCCACTCCTGGTAATCCTTTATAATCAAAGATACCGCGTGTTGGTGAATTTACTTTCCATGCTGGCGTTTGATCAAATGAGAATGCCGCATCAGCAATTTGATAACGCGTACTGCTCTTCACAGTAGGTTGTCCATTTAATGTCCCTACAATTGCCTCTGGATGAGAATCTACTACTCCTAAGAACCCTTCACCTGGATGAACGCCTACCCAGTTATCTGTAAAGCTTTGATCCGCATACCATACAACCATTCCTGTATTAAATACTGGTCCACGTGCATGTTGTAACGCAGTGTCAGAACCAGCGTAATTTCTCCACTCTACATAGTAATTATGTTTTTTCTGTTCAAATCCGTTAGACACAGTAAAGCCTTTTAACGTCATTGCTGGCTGACCTTCTGCATCATCAGAGAAAACAACTTTTCCATCTACAGTTAATGCTGCATTATCTAACGCAAACCCTTTATAAGCTACTGCAATATCTGTTAAGTACTCAAATTGCAGTTTTACTTTTTTTCCTTTGAATTGGCTTAAATCGTATGATTTATCAACCCACTTACCATCAGTTGTATCCGCGCCGCCTTTTACATCTTTTTCGCCCATTCTATCAATGCGTGTCTTCGTTCCATCTTCTGCAATCGCATATACGTCAAGGAAATCATACTTCGCTTCAAGTTCGTAAAATGCCTTATAATCGAACTTAGCATCCTTTGCATTTGTTAAGTCAAATACTGGTGTCTCAAGTGTTGTATGAATGTCATTTCCTTTTGTACTGTAATAGAACTTCTTACCAAACGCTGATTCGATATTTTTTATATCTTTGTCCGGCAAGTTAACACGAACGATTCCAGGTCGTTTAGATTTTGTAGTGCTTTGATCTACATATGTCGCAACACCGATTCCTTTGCTAAGTTTGTCATAATCTACTTCAAGGATATTCGCCCAGTTCCCCTTCATATTCTTTTGGAAAAACTCTTTATTTTGTGGTGAGAAACTCGTTGGCTCTGTTCCTGCAATTTTTCCAGCCCAGCTACCACCACTCATAATAGACCATGACTCAACAGGTTCACCTTGTCCTGAGTACTTTGTATCATATTCATCTGGTAAACCTAAATCATGACCATACTCATGCGCAAACACACCAACTGCCCCGTCTTCAGGCTCGATTGTATAATCGTATGCAGCCATCTTTCCGCCCCAGTTCGAAACAGAAGATTTCGTGCCATCAATTGCATATGGTTTTGAACCTAGTTTTGAACGATGTGACCAAATCGCATCATCTTTCAATTTACCGCCGCCAGCTTCTTGACCAACGCCAGCATGTACAACCATTAAATGATCGATAATGCCATCTGGCTCATTTTTATTTCCATCACCATCTTGATCGTATTGATCAAATTGGTCATAGTCTGCTAAATTGATTCCTTTTGCTACCGCTGCTTTTAATGCTTCTTTCACAAAATCTTTTGGTCCTAAAGGCCCCTTGTTATCATGCCCAGTACCCGCATCAGCACCATAATCTGATGCTTTTCCTGGAACAGTAAGCCACTCTGTTACAGTCCCATCAACTGTATAGCTACCACCAGATTGTTCTTCATAATATTGCTTAAATGTGTTAATCTTCGATCCATCAAATAAAGTGAATGGTTCATCACCAAATAACATTTTTTGATAATGTTCACGATTAAAGTCCTTAGAATACATGTATCCTGGCTCTTGATCAATATTGTTATGCTTAAAATCGCTAAATTCTACAAGTAAAACAAGTACTTTATCTTTTCGAACAGCTCCATTGTATTCTTCTTGCTTCGCTGATGTAGTAGGTACTTTTCCATTTAATTTCCCTGGATTCAATGCTGCACCTTGTCCAGCTACTGGGCCTACTTCAGGCTGCTGTGCCTGTTCATTTTCCTTCATTTTTGCATCTTTTACTTTTTTCATAAAATCAGAAGCTTCTTGTGTAAGACTATCTCCTGTTAAGATTTCTTTCCCAGGGTTTTCCCCTTTCTTTTTCTCAACATATTTTTCGACAGCCTTTGACGTCTCAGCTTGTGATGCAGATTGATCAATTACCCCCCGTTGTTTTAGCGCTTCTGCCAAACGCTCCTCCGGTATTAAGTGCTCATCTATTGGTAGAGATGATGTTGGTGTCTCAGCATAAGCTGCGTGACCTCCAAAAGCAAACGTACTACTTAGTACTGCTGCTGTTGTTAATACCGCTAATGGTTTTAATTTCTTTTTCAATGTATTTCCTCCCCAATGTCTGCAAATTATCGTTTTTTGCCGATAACAACATAATATTCGTTATAATGCGAATATTCAATCTTTCTCAACAAATAAAATGTTGAGAAAGATTTTTTTATGCAGGGTGAAATACATAAGATATAAAAACAAACAGACTCTCCTATAAATAACAGTGAACTTTTATATGTTCTTAGTTACAATCAAAATCCAGTAAATCTGGGATTCATACTTTTTTAATAAAAATAAGAATTAAATATTTTCTATACTATTTAATCTATGGATTACCATATTACTCACTATTCTCATTATTACAAGCTAATAGTGGTTCGTACATCATTATAGCGTGATTCTCTGTTACATATTGATCTTCTATTAACTGTTTCTGTTGATTATATACTTTACGTTGAATCACATTATGTCGTATATAACCGCCCCAGTATGCAGGTTGAATTGAGTGTTCTTTCTCATACACTTCATATTGATACAGTTGCGGATAGACTGTTCTCCATTCACCAACTAAATGTTCATCTGTCATATAAAGGTGAAGTTGATACGGTTGGTCCGTTTCATTTTTAATTTGTAAATCCAAATAGTTATAGGAACAAGTCGCCCCACTCCCAAACGGTTGAGTTCGCCTAGAGTCAGGAAAGACATCAAAGCTATGACGATATCGTTCTGTTACTGTCAGTGGTGTATGTAAAGTCATCCAATATATTAAATTCGAAAGCTGACAAAGACCTCCTCCAATACCTGTTTGAAAAGATCCGTAATGTAATACCATACCTTCTACATACCCTTTTTTCCTCGTTGGCTTACCTATTAAACGCCAGTAAGAAAATGTTTCTCCCGGTCTAATGACGATACCATTTAGTTTTTTAACAGCAATTTTCAAATTAACAACCTTATTCTGTTGATACCACATATCTACATCTTTGAGCTTACGAAGTAATATCGTTCGGTGCTGAATTGCTGTACAAGGTAGCTTTTCTTGTTGGAATCTTTTTGCATATGTTTTTCCGTCTGATAACCACTGAATGTACCTCTTTGTAGAGTAATACCACTTCCCTAGCATAATGCGATACTTAGACCGCTGTTTAGGACGTAAGTGCACTATATTCATTTTATTCCCTCTCTTTCTTCAACTAAATTCTAATATATCTCTAATTCAATAAACTACAGTTTTCTTAGCTGCATAATAATTTTCGTAAATAAAGTGAAACTTTAATCAGCCCTCACCAATCTGGCTTTTACGGAGAGCCCGACCCCCACCTAACTTCTTTGCTTACGCTGAATTTTGAGGTGGGGTCTTACTGCCTGGCAAATAGCGGGATAAAATAGACGCAAAAAATAATAAATTTACTCTAGTGGAGATTTTATTTTGATTATTGCTTTATAATTATATAAAACTGAGCTTCAATACAATAAATTGAAATAAGCACATTATAAATATAACGGATAACCTTAAATAAAAAATAATGAAAATTAAATAAATTCTAAAGTATTAATATATTTTTCGTAAATATTAATTGATAATACATTAGATTTTACTATATGTATAAATTCTCTATTCTACAAAACGAAATTTTTTAATGTAAGAAAAGAATATAATTCCCCTTTAACATTTATACAAGTCTCATATGGAAAACTTTACAAAACAATTCGAACACTTATATTTAGAATAAACACAAAAAATTGCCACCAGTTAGCTTAACTGGTTGGCAATTTTTTAACGAGAATGCTTTACAAATAGTTGAATTGCTTCTTCTGGTACATAGCACTTTCCATTACTCTCTACAATAATACTTCTTAATTCATACCCTTTACCATTGATACGAATTATATTTTTGTTACCAAATAATTGTGCTTCTACTTTATTATGTTTTACTACGAGTAACGGGTTTGCTCCTTCGGTTTTGTCGGCTGTTACAGTTGCACCGATTTTCTTAAAGGCTTGCTCACTCTCTAAAAATATTTTATTCGTTACTTCTTCTAAGTTAAAGCCCATCGCTCTCGCCATCGTCTTCGCAATGTCTGTATTCTGGATTAAGCCTTCTGGTTTTTGAGGTCCATAAGAATATAAGAATACATCCTCACCTGTATGTCCTCCTGTCGTAAAGCCGATATTTGCACGATTAGCCAATAATGTAGTAAGGATTCGTCCTACATCAATTTTCTTTTTTTCCGCTTTTAATTTTTCTTTTTCATCATGAGTTAGATTATCCAAACCGTATAGTTTAGCTACATCTTCTACATTTGATAAATCAGATTTCAGTTTATTTATAGTTCCTTCAAGTGTCATTTTCGCCTTTTTCAATGGATCAATGTATGCAGAAACCGGTGTAGTATTGTATCCTTTAGTCGTATTCCTATTCCCTATAGAGATACCGCTGTTACCATGATCAGTTAAAGCGATAAGCATCGTATCCCCATCTTTCTTCGCAAATTGTAACGCCTTTGCTACCGCTTCATCAAATGCCAATACATCGCTAATAATCCCAATTGGATCATTAGCATGAGCTGCCCAATCTGGCTTACTACCTTCTACGAATAAAAAGAAGCCATCTTTATCTTTTGATAATGTTTGAATTGCTTTTTCTGTCATTTGAGAAAGTGTTGGTTGTTCTGGATTTGTTGCTATACGATCCATATCAAACGCAAGAGCATGATGTGAGAAAGAGCCCCAAATTTTATTAGATTTGGAGTTCAATAACGCATCTTTCGTTTCAACAAAATCGTACCCTTTGTCTTGAATCACCTTTACTAAATTTTCACCATCTTTTCGGATTCCATTACTTTTTATAGGTAGAAGCGCCGCTTTTCCCCCGCCTAATACGACATCTATATTTTGATATACTTGCTGCTTCGCAATTACGTTAAAATGTTTGCGATTGACATGGTGAGCGGAGAATCCGGCCGGAGTAGCATGCTGAATTTCAGATGTAGCAACAATCCCAGTTGCACGACCAGTACATTTTGCGCCTTCTAATACGTTTGCGACCGGCCGTAACTTTTCTTCTTCTTTTATTGGCTGTAAGCTAGGCGAACTTACAATAGAAGGTAATACACCTACATATCCTGAATTCGATTTATTTCCAGTTGCTAAAGCTGTTGCTGCTGGCGCTGAGTCTGTAATAGCTGATTCCGCCGAAAACGTACGAACACCTCCTGTTACAATTTGATCTAACGTAAGCGGTGCCCCTTTATACCAGCGAGCCAATGTTGTCGCCGTTGAACTCGTTCCGTCCATAACCATCATAATTATATTTTTAGGCTGGTGTTCTACTTTTTTCACCTTAGCTTTGGCCGCATGATAATTCATCATACTTTCCGTACTTAATACGCTTACTATTATAGCTCCCACCAATAGTAACTTTTTCATCTTCACACCATAATTCAACATGATTGTTCCTCCATAAACTTTGCATTCATTTCAATACACCTTATTTCCTTTTCCATACCAAAACCTACATATGTTTTATTAGTTCCCAATTCTCATAAAGCTAACAATAGTTACTTTCTCTTTCTTTAATTAAATATCGGTATGTTTCATCTATCTTATAAAAAAGATTTAGCATTCTTTTCATTAATTACTTGTTTAACAATAAATCCTCGATTAAAAGAAATAAAAATTTATTGTTAAACGATAAATTTTATGTTAAATTAATAAGATATTAAATAAATGAGGTGCTTTTTATGAAACAAGGATCCACACTCTTTTTAAAGACCGTTGTGATTCTGATTGGAATCCCTGTTCTTGCTATGTGCATTTTTTTAGTCCCTAAAATAGGAAATTTCGCCGCAGAATTATATCCAGATATTGCATATATTAAATATCTTGTATTTATCAATTTATACGCAACAGCAATACCTTATTACTTCGCACTGTACCAAACATTTAAGCTTTTAAACTATATTGATAAAAACAACGCATTCTCAGAGTTATCTGTTAAAGCTTTAAAAAATATTAAGTACAGCGCATTGGCAATTAGTGTATTATATGTATTAGGTATGCCACTTTTCTATCTTGTGGCGGAGAGAGATGACGCCCCTGGCATTATTATTATCGGAATGATTATGATTTTTGCTTCAATGGTAATCGCGGTCTTTGCTGCCGTTCTCCAAAGACTATTAAAAGATGCTATAGATATAAAATCAGAAAATGATTTAACGGTCTGAGGTGAATAATATGGCAATTATTATTAATATTGATGTAATGTTAGCAAAAAGAAAAATGAGTGTAACAGAACTTTCGGAGAAGGTTGGAATTACAATGGCTAACCTTTCTATCTTGAAAAATGGAAAAGCAAAAGCAGTCCGTTTTTCAACTTTAGAAGCAATATGTAAAGCATTAGAATGCCAACCCGGGGATATTTTAGAATATCAACCTGAAGATACCGAATAAAAAGAGTCCTTCATACAAGAAGGACTCTTTTTATTACACATTACGGCGCAAAACTAATTTGACCAGTAAACAATAGGATAATTGCTATGATCCAAAATATAAAAAATGATGAGGACAGTATTAATGAAAGAATAGCAATTCCCTTCTTCTCTGTTCTTTTCGTCATTGTGATTATTGAAAGCATGATACCTACACCTGTCAGGGCAATTGTAATATAATCTCCAACTATATTACCTGCATTGGCTATCCTTGTTGGCGTTATAAAAACGAATAGAAAACACAAAATGCCGATGAGTAAAGATATATAGCTTATTATACTGTACTTCTTTGTAGGAACTATTTCAGTTTTCATACTAACCCCACCCCTTCTATATAGCTATGAGTTCATATTAACATGAATAACCATAATTTGGTTAAAACATAAAAAAGATAAAGTGGACGCTATCACTTTATCCTTCAGTTTATTTCTATCTAACAATTAACCTGGCTACTTCTTTAATAAAGATGGACGGACATTCTTTAACTCCTAGCAATTTTTATATACAGAAAATAAAATGAAATAGTTCTAAAAAATAAAGACTGTACCTTTAAAATGAAAGATACAGTCTTTATTAATAACTTTTTTTATAAAGAAAACTCTCTATCACTCACTACCTTAAAAAACTCCGAGTAATGTGATAAAGAATAATCCGCTACATCACAATTACCTTGAAACATACATGTTGAAATACCTAATTCTTTTGCAGGTAATAAATCTAATTCTCTATCTCCAATAGCTAAATCAATATTGTATTTTTTATGCAGATGATTATAAGCTAAAGAGTTCGGCTTTCGAGGAAAGCCATCGTCAATTGTAACCATATCTACGAAGTATTTTTCCCAGCCGTAATATTTTAAAATGGCCATAACCCCTTTCCTATGTTTATGGGTCATAATCACATTTTTATCTGCAAATTTCAAAACCTCTTCGACACCTGCAAAAGGTTTCATATCTTTTGGAGTGAATTTTCCCTTCAAAACTTTAATCTTTTCTTCCTGCTCGCATGAAATATTATAATACTGAATTGCATGAGAGTATGATATTTTTAAGTTTTTGTATATTTCTTGTTTTTCTACTGAATCACCTAATATTTCAGAAAGCATCATTGTATATGCAGGGTACGTATCAAATAACGTCCCATCAAAATCCCATAAAATATTCATTCTATTCACCTTCTATTTTCAAATCATTGGATGACTAAATCCGCCCTATCCTTCGGCAATTCCATTTCTAAGTAATAATCCTCTGCTTTCCAATACCTATTTTCAAACTTTGAAAGGTTTTTCTGCGTTTTTTCACTCTCACGTAGAAACCTTGTCTCTCTTGGACAGTCCAAATAGACCATATAATGAAAGAAATCTCTCCATTCTTTTCGCTGCAAAAAAACTCCTTCAATAACAATTACGCCTACAATAGGAATCTGTACTTTTTTCATTTCACATGAGTCTGTTTCCTCTTGATAAAAAGGCAAAGTCAGTTTTGTCTCATGTTGTAACTTCTGAAAAAACTTCTGCCTCAAGTATGGAATATCCCACTGTAAACAATAATACTCATACCATTCTTCATATCCTGTATGATAGCGTTTATTACGCTCCACTATGTGATCATCAATATGAAAAATATGAAACGGGATGCCCTCTTGTTTCATATTTTCTTTTAAATTTGCTACGAATGTTGTTTTTCCAGATCGACTTAAACCATCTATCCCTAAAATAAAGCGGTTTTCTTTATGCTTCTTCATAACATTTATAAGCTCATTTGTACTCATTACTTCTTCCACTCTTCTTTTAATAAAGAATATAAAATGGTATCATGAGCGACACCATTTTGAATCATATGTTTTCGAAGTAATCCTTCTTCTTGAAATCCTGCTTTTATTAATAATTGTTGTGAAGCTTTATTTTCTACATATACAACCGCTGCGATTCTTATTAGTTGCAGTATTTCAAATCCGTAAGCTAAAATTGCTTGTAATGCTTCAGATGCATACCCCTGTCCCCAATATGTATCATCTAATTCATAACCAATTTCAGCTCGTCTATGATGATTGTTAATTAAATGAAATCCACACGTCCCAATTAATTGGCCCGTCCCTTTTTTCTCGATTCCCCAGCGAAATACACTTCCTTCTTCATAACGATTTTTAAACGTTTGAATCGTTGTTTTCGCTTGCTCAATATTTTGGAAAGAATCCATTCCGAAATAACGTATAACAGATTCTTTCGAAAAATAACGGAACATCGTTTCCGCATCTAATAGTGTAAGTTCTCTTAAGAATAAACGTTCTGTTTCTAGTTTCGGAAATCCCATCTCTCTTTCTCCCTCTATTCTAATGAACTACAAATTTCAATATAATTTCCATCTGGATCAGCAATGTAAGAAATTGTTTGTCCCCACGGTTTTACAATAGGTTCAACTAAAATCTTAATACCTTGTTCTCTAAATTGCTCAATCGTTTCTTGTACATTCTCAACAACGAATCCTAATTCGAAATGAGAAGACTGTAATTCACCTTCTGTAAGCGGTAGTCCTGTTAATTCTTTCACATCTTGCCGCGTATTCATCGCTAAAATGGTAGTTCCAGTATTAAATTCAATATATGTACCGTGCTCTGCTTTTATAGGTAACTGTAAAATATCTTTATAGAATTTTAAACATTCCTCAAACTTTTCTACATATAAAATGATGTACTTCATTTTCAAATCCATTTTACATCCCCCTTTATATCTACCCCTAAAATTTCGACAAAAGTCTCATAAAAACCTTGTTTTTTGTAGTAATGAGCAAAAAAAATGAGGCCGATTTCTCGGCCCCCCAGCTTATTGGCATAAAACAGGAGATTTGGTTTGGACATAACCAGTTCGTACTTTTATTATATTTTATTTTTTCTGAATTTTAAATACATTAAACACCTATTTATATTGAGAAAGTTTTTTGCTTGCATAAAATTAAAGAGTTTAAGAAATGATACAAATGGAGGTGTATACATATGGAACCAATGCTATGTCCAAGTTGTAAAACGAACCGTACTCGCTTTAATATTCTTGAGCAACAAGTAAAACCAGTCAAATTAAATCCACAAACTGGTCAAGTAGAAGAAGAATATACAAATGACACGATGAATGCTTTTCATATGGCCTATCAAGGACCTACTTATCGCGTCCAATGCGCTGTATGTGGGCTTGTTGAAAACCCAGAACAATTTATTAAACCTGCTCAAAATCAGTCTTTCTAATAAAAACATTATTATCCCTTATAGAAATAGATTTTTCTATAAGGGATTTTTCCGTTTAATAACTTAATTAAAAATGTGTTTCTTCCTTATTATATGTTAAACTTCGCACTCTTTTAGAAATGTTTACATAAGAGAGGTAAAACAAACAATAAAAAGATAACGCTTCCATCAATATTTCTACTATTAACTTGTCATATAGTCATCTTTTACTTTTGGATCTTCGATTGGGAGAAAATAACGACTCCTTAGGATCTAACAATATGGATTGTTTCTACTATTTGTAGTCTTTTACTTTACTACCATTTTTTAAATCAAAAATCTAATAAATTAATATTAATTGCTCGTTCGTTATTATTAATTATTTCTTCTTCATTTATGATTTTTTTAGGTGTTGTTACTGGTATTCATCTTTCTAACTAGTTCTATGCCTTAAATATATAATGTTTTATTATATAAAAAATAGTTAACAAAATAGAATTACATAGAAATTAAAAAAGATAATGATGTCATTGTTATTGTCTTCTTCTAGGGTCTAATCTTTATTATAATATTTCACTTTTCAATTTCTTGATTTTCCAAAAAATCCTCATGAAAAAATAAGCATACATACAACCTACAAGCCCTGTCATAACTTTCGCCCAAATTGGCACCCTTGATTCTGTTGAAATTAAAAATACGCTATACATTGAGGGTAATATAGTTATTGAAATCAATGCGAAAAATTGTAATAATTCCTTCATTTTTTGCACCTTCGTGTCCTTCTCTGAATATATGTCAGGTAACTCAATTCCCTTCTCTACTTCCTTACAAAAATAATTCCATCTTGTAAAACTTGTGACACGTTTCCAACCAGACATTTCATATATTTCAAAGTACTCCTGTTGTTTTTCTTTTGAATCTCTATAAACCAATCTAAAATCCGCTTTATATACTACATCTTTTGGTTCTGTTTTCTTAAACGTATACAACAAATTATATCTTTGTAACGCCCAACCTTTTTGATGCATTTTCCGTAAAAAAACTTCTTCTTTTTCTAAACTCCATGCCATGAAAAATTTAAATACCTTCTTTGTCTCCATCTATCATTCACTCCCCTAATATACTATTTCCATTCCTTACAGATCTCTGCAATCTGTTATATTCTAGCTCTAACACTTCTCTCCCAAACGGCGTTAACTCATAGCACTTCTTTCTATCTGTAGAGGCAACTTCAACAATTAATTTTTCTTTAAGTAATTTCGTCGTATTCCCGTATAAAGTACCAGGACCGAGCTTTACTTCCCCATTTGTCATCTCTTCTACCATTTGCATAATTCCATATCCGTGCATTGGTTTCACTAGTGATAACAGTATGTAATATGTCCCCTCAGTTAACGGAATATATTTTTGCGCCTTCGCATTCATTATAACTACCTCCGATACATCGCCTTATGATATATCGACTTACGATACATCGTATATCGATATTATATAATCATATTCCAAAATATTCAAGAGTAATTTAATAATTAAATATCCATTTCTTTGAATTAAAAAACCATACAAATTTTCTGAATAATTTGTTAAAATATAGAAATATTAGCTCTTTTATAATGAAAGGAATGGTACATATGATAAATAAATTGAAAGAAAACATCGGATCTGTGTTTGTTGGGAAAGAAAATGTTATTGATCTACTGCTCGTTTCACTTCTTGCTGATGGACATGCACTACTCGAAGACGTGCCTGGTACTGGGAAAACGTTACTGGCGAAAACCATTTCCAAAAGTATTGGTGGTAGTTTTTCTCGCGTTCAATTCACCCCTGATGTACTTCCAAGTGATGTAACAGGTATTGAATACTTCAACCCAAAAACAAGCGAATTCGAATTAAGAATTGGACCAGTTATGACAAACATTTTGCTAGCAGATGAAATTAACCGTGCAATGCCGAGAACGCAGTCGAGTTTGTTAGAAGCGATGGAAGAACGACAAGTGACGCTTGAGAAGCAATCAACTCCTCTGCCGAAACCGTTCTTTGTTATTGCGACGCAAAACCCAATTGAATCACAAGGGACTTTCCCTCTTCCAGATGCACAGCTTGATCGCTTTTTAATGACGATTTCAATTGGTTATCCAACTCCTAAAGATGAGTTACAAATGATGCGACGTTTTCGGAACGATTTACCATTAGAAAGTGTCACATCTGTCATCTCATTAGAAGATATTTTAGAAGCTCAAAAACGAGTAAAAGAAATATTTGTTTCGGAACCGTTAGAACATTACATTATTAAACTTGCTCATGCTACAAGAAATCATGATTATATCGCTAACGGTGTAAGCCCACGTGCCACATTAGCTTTAGTACGTGCTGTTCAAGCTTTAGCCTTTTTACATGGGAGAGAATATTGCACACCAGAAGATATACAATTGTTAGTTCCTTCTGTTTGGAATCACCGTATCGTCTTATCAATGGAAGGTGCATTACGTACGACAAAAAATGATATTATGCAAAGTATTTTAAAAGAAGTTGATGTACCCGTGGAGATTGAGCAAGCATGAATGGACAGCGCGTTGTAACTGTACCTTTATTTTTTCAACTTCATATTATTCAACTAACCGTTCCAATCGCGTTACTTTTCACATTCTTTTTCCCGCAACGAATGCTTATGTTTCTCTTTTTCTTCTATTATATATTTGCGATTTTTATTTATAAATATGTCGCTTTCATAGAGAAGAAGTTTCAAATCATAAATGAGAAACAAACTACACGGCTTTTTCCTGAGGAATCTGGACAGTTTTTTATTCATTTAAAAAATGGAGCCAGCATACCGCTCGTTAATGGTGTTTGTTACTTTCATTTAAATTCGTCCCTTATACCGCATAAAGAGCAAGGCATTGAACAAATATCAAAAACGTTATTCTCTTTCCCATTTTCACAACCTGCACATTCGGCACAAAAATGGGATTTAACATTAACCGCTACGAAGCGTGGGGTGTTTCAAATTGAACAGTTTGAATGTGTATTAAAAGATCCATTTCATCTATTAACTGTACATTTACCTGTTTTTGATAAATTAAGGACTGAAATTATTGTGTATCCTTCTCCTAAAGAAGTAGCAGGTTTGCAAGAACTTCAGCAACTTTTAATCGGATCCTATCAAACGAATTTTTCTTTTTACAATGACGAAACATCTATTATAGGTGTAAAACGCTATGAACGTGAATCATTCCGTTCTATTCATTGGAAGGCATCTGCTAAAATGCAGGAATTACAAGCGAAGCAATATGAACCTGTAAAAAATTATAGTTGGACGATTTGTCTTTCTTTAGCTGCCGATCGTGGATTTGGTTGGAAAGATAATGTTGAAGATTTAATTTCATTCGCAACATACATTTGCCAATATGCAACGAAGCATCACATACCGTTTGAATTATTTATTAGTGTATTAGCAGAAGGTGGTGCATTACATTTATCGTTACATGAAGGGCAAACGCAATATGCAAAAGCTTTAGAAGAATTAGCCCGTATTTCAGATGATAGTACGTTACTTCCGAAACAAGGATTCCTTCATTATGTAACGAGAAAGAGAGAACGATCGTCTACAATGATATACATTGGTTTACAAAGAAATGAACTCCCTCTTCTCTCGCAGCCAACGTTTCTCATTACTAGTGAAGGGATGGTGGAATCGGTTGAAAACTTGGCTATATCACATTCATGATTTCATTCTGCTCCTCCTGCTTTCATTATTAACAGAAAGAGATGAACTAATTAGTATTGCAATATTTTTAACAACAGGCTATATTGGAGTATTTCTTATTCATAAATTTATGCAGAAAAAAACAACAGGATTTGTAATACTTTTAGTTCTTCAAATCGTTCTTTTCTCTTTATTTTTACCTTTTTCTCTTTTTGGCACAATCATATTACCACTATTTTTCTTTATCGTACATGTGGTCGGACCTGGATATCCAGTTCAAAAATCTTTAGGTGGTATTGTATGGTTTGTCGTTTCAGTTATATTTTATGCACCCTTTCCACCGTTGTGGAAACTATTAATGTTAGCCTTGCATCTTATGATTACATTTTGGTTAACCGGGGCAAATCGCAAACAACAACTATTACGTTTTGCTTCTATCATTACGATTGGCTTAATGAGTATATTAATTGTTCAAATATTTCCTTTCATTCGACTTATTTTTGGTTTTATAACGGAAGTAGTCGCATTAGGCGTCGGCTATGCTTTAATGCCATTAATTAAAGCAGCGGAATTAAAAGATACTGAAGATGTTTGGGCAAATAAAGGACATCTCTTAAAACCAAAAATTGAAGACGGAAAAAAAATTCCTGATTTTGATCCAATACTCATAAATAGCGCTACAATAATAGTCTGTACAGCTATCGCTATTTACGTCGTTTGGAAAATAGTAAAAAAACGAAAACATTTAAGTTTACCAAATATGCACGTCTTCGAATCTACTATCATTACTGATAAAGAAGGAATGAGCCAAAATCGTTTTAAACGAAATAAACCGCCACATAACGAAATTCGGAAGGAAATTTTTAAGCTAGAGAGTAAGTTAACCTCTCCTTTAAATAGAAAACGGGGAGAAACTGTTGAAACTTGGCTAGAAAGAATAAACGATGAAGAAGATGTAAATATTCAAAGTGATATTATTATAGATGCTTATAATACTGTGCGGTATTCAAATGGTGCAAACACTGTACTTCTACATGAATTTAAGAAAGAGATTCATAAGCTTTATGCATATCAAAAAAATTTGAAGAAACGAAAGAAATAACGTAACAAAAAGACTCCTATATTCATAGGAGTCTTTTTATACTTCTACGTTGCTTTTTAAATGGAAGCATTCTTCCCTGCTTCAATTTCTAATGACTCTTCATGCCACCAAAGTGTTTCTTCAGGATCTTCTTTAGCAATTTGGTGTGCTTCTTTTTTCGTTTCTACTGTAGGATATGAACCTTTTAGCGCACGCCCTGAAGTCGTAACGAATAGTACACTAAATACAACTAATCCAATAATACTTACACCTGCTAAATAAAATGCCGGTGCGAGCGGGTTACCAGTTGCATGAACTAAGTATGAACATACAAGCGGTGTTGTTCCACCGAATATCGATACAGAAATATTAAATGAGATCGAAAGTGCTCGATAACGTACATCAGTGAAAAAGAGTGATGGTAATAATGAAGGTAATGTTCCTTCATATACACTTAAGAAGAAACCTAATACGAAAATACCTGCAAATATAGCTGCAATATGTCCGTTACCTATTAGTAAAAATGCTGGAATTGCAAATACAGTTAAACCAAGTAAACCAATTTGCACAACGCGTTTATTACCAATTTTATCACTTAATTTACCGAAATATAGTGCTAGTGGAATCATAAGTGCCATCGTAATAGAAATAATTAATAAGCCTGTTGTTTCTTCGACTTTAAGTACTTGAGTTAGATAAGAAGGAATATACGAAAGAATCATATAATTCGTAATATTAAAGAAGGCGACAATTACTGTGCTTAATAAGAAATCTTTTTTGTGATACTTAATAATGTCCATAAATGAAAATTGTTCATTGTCTTCAGATTCCTCTTGTGCTTTTTCCATCTCTTCAAAGATTGGAGATTCATCTAGATGACGGCGTAAGTATAAACCGACCAAACCAATTGGTGCAGCTACTAAGAACGGAATACGCCATCCCCAGCTGAGCATTTGCTCATCTGTTAACAATAACGTCAAAATGGTAACAATTACCGATGCAGCAATGTAACCTGAGAGTGTTCCAATTTCAAGACCACTACCGAGTATACCACGCTTTTTATCTGGAGAAGATTCTGCGATATAAACCATTGCTCCTGAATATTCGCCGCCTGTAGAGAAGCCTTGAATCATTCGGGCAACTAAAAGTAGTATTGGTGCCCATACACCAATTTGTTCATAGGTTGGTAGTAATGCGATGAATAATGTAGAAAGTGCCATTAAAATAATAGTAGTACTTAACACGATTTTTCGGCCGTACTTATCTCCTATTCTACCAAAGAATACACCTCCGATTGGTCGAACGAGAAAGGCTGCTGCAAATGTACCGAATGTAAGTACAAGTTGCAATCCACTATTATCAACACCTGAGAAGAATAATTGACTTAAAATTACCGCTAAATACGCGTATAATCCGAAGTCAAACCACTCCATTGCGTTCCCTATACCAGTAGCAATTACTGCTTTCCTGGCTTGTTTAGGATTGACAATATTAACGTCTTGAGGTTCAAAATTTAAATCATTATTTTGTTGCATATAATAAAACAGCTCCTTTTTTAATTTAACTTCTTTAAGCACACCTTCTCTTATTGAATAAAATTAATTCGAAGCACTTAAGGGAAATCAACGTCTCCTTGTCTGTTATTATTATTTCACATAATTAATTATTTGTCCAATTAAATGCTCTTTTTGTATAAATTTACACCCTATTTAACTTTTTATAAAATGAAGTTTAGGCTATATAATATATACCTTTACACTATAAATGAACCTTTCATTTATTTATATTTATAACGTTTCTATAATTGCTTCCTCTAACTTAGAAATCAGTAACTTTTACTAAAGACTTGCATATATTTAAAAAGTGAACTCATTGGCTCGAATTCTGTTTTATTACATTCAACTATAATATTATTGTAGTTTTAAAGGAGGCTGTTTTATGTTGGAAATAATCCTTTTACTTGCTACTGTTTCTTTTCTCTTTATTATTTCTGGATTTTTCATTACCTTAAAACAATATAAAGAAATTAAAAATATAAAGACTATATTAACTACAAAAAAAGAAAATGAGAAAACTACATCCGAAAACTCAATCCCTATGCAATTAGACCTTAGCGTTCTCAATAATTTACTCGCTTCTGGAATAAATAAAGGTTCTAATTCAGGTAATGAAAATTCTAAATCTGATAAAACTAAATAGTCGTTACGTATATAATAAAATATACATCTCCTATTTTATCTAACCTTATTAATAACTACCTCTGATTAAAAAGGAGACTACTTATGTGTAAAAATCCGATTTCTATTATTATTCGTATACAGCATAACATAAGAGTTTTAACTGAAATTTTGAAAGCCTGTGAACAACTACAGCCTTTAGAAATCATCCTTACTATTAACGGATGTATCGATGATTCCATTGATATTGCACAATCTTACAATTGTAAAATTATCACGCTAGAAGAACCGACAGAATCAAATAATTGTTATGTAATTGGTGCCAAAAAAGCAAAGGGTAAGTACCTCTTATTTTTAGATGCAAATTACAATATCAACCCTTCCTTACTTAAACAATTTCTTCAACCATTACTAGATAAATCAGCTGACTTAGTATTAAACAATTTAGATGATTTTTTTTATCAAAAGCAAAAGCCAACTATAGAAATGATTTGGCAGCAAGTTACGAATCATTTTTTTCATCGTCCAGATTTACATGTTAACTCATTATTATTTCCTCCCTATGCAATAACAAAAGAAATTCTTGAAGCAATTACTCCAGAAAGTTTATTAAATCCGATATTAGCACAAATGAAAATTATTAAAAATAAATTTCGGATTAGCAATCATTTTAAAATTTCTATACCGCAAATTCCCTCCTTCCCCTCAAAACAACTCATTCGTTATCACCTAGAAGCAATTGAAAATTGGATAAATATATTACAAAATTCAAGAGGAAACTATACTGATAATAATCGAAGGCGAGATATTATTTTAGAACTTCAAAACGGCGAACAAAGAGCTATACCAAAAATAATTACAGGTAAAGAGTTTTATTCAAATACTTATGGAAATAAACAATTATCCATCATTATCCCTGTTCAAAATGAAGAAAAAACGATAGAATCTATCATTTTTGAGGTGCAGAAATTAAAACCTTTAGAAATCATCATTATTGTTAATGGATCAACAGATAAAACAGAGGAATTGGCGAAGAATTGCGGTGCAACAGTTATTACTTACAAAGAAGCACTCGGCATTGATACCGGACGTGCCGTTGGTGCATATTTTGCAAAAGGTGATATATTATTATTTATTGATGGTGATTTCTTAATTCCTAGTTCTGATTTATTACCATTTGTACAATCTGTTCAAAATGGAACCGATTTAGCTTTAAATAAATTAGAGGACTACTACATGTATCGTCTTCCTTATACTATCGTGACTGCATGTAAGTATGCTGTTAATTTAGCATGTAATCGAAAAGATTTAGGTATGGGATCCACAATTGCTGTCCCTCATGCTTTTAGTCGAAAATGCATTGATATAATTGGATTTGATTCACTTCTTTCACCAACCTTAAGTCAAGTTAAAACAATTTTAGCAGGCTTGCATATACAAAAAGCCCATTCTGTCGACGTTGACAAGATAAATCGAGTTCGACCCAAAAAACACTTCTCTGAGGAAGGCCACCTTTCATTAGCAACACAGCAAATCATTGGTGATCATATAGAGGCAATTTCTTACCTCCTCGAACAAAAAGGAGACACTGAATGCTCTTAATTGTATATCCTTACGAACAGATAATATATAAATTCAATTTAAATATATAGCAAAATAAAAAAGATGGTTTGTAACCATCTTTTTTATTTTTACATTAGTTCAAAAGAAAAGTAGAAAGTAGGCTTTTCATTTCTTGATTTTCTTAAGAAGTTTGAAAAGAGAGGCTTGTTAATGAAGATACAACACTTAAATCATCGTTTAGTGTAATTGAGAAACATGCAACTAATGGTAAAGTAATTACAATTGATCCACTAGGACTAATTACAATTGTAGGACTTGTCCCACATGCACCCCCACAATCCACTACAGCGTCAATTCCACTACCAGGGGTAATTGTAATTTTAAGACATACATCAAAACAAACATTATTCGTAGTACATGCCATAACTCTCCCTCCTTTCTCTTAACAATATATGCAGTTAGTTAAATTCGGACACGACTCTCTTACTAAATTTTATAAATTAGATGTTATTTTACTATTAGGTTCCAAGAAAATTAACGTTTTATTAAACAATCTAAATCAACTAAAAAACTCAAATCATCCTTTACTGAAATAGAAACACATGCAATAAACGGTATTACATTAAAATTAGATGAACATTCATCATTGCACCTTACGAATATTTCTGCCCCACCATTTGGATTGACTTTAGTTTCTAAACAAATATTAAAACAACTTTTATTGATGCAAGACAAGATATTTCCTCCTTTCTTATATCTAATATCAATTTATTCAGAAATAAAAATGTTGTTACAACTTTATTCACTCTTTACTTTCCATACATAAAATAAAAAAGATAAAAGCTCCTTCATATATATAAAGAAGCCTTTACCTTTTGGTTACTTGTTCATTTATTATCAGTCAGTGAAACATGCTCTTCACTTGTACCTAAGCTAAAAATAATAAAAATTTTTGATTTCAGTTTCATTGCAATACTAAATATCGTTAAGTTGCATAAATGAAATGTTGAGGTTACTCATTCAATAGACAAATTTCCCTTTTAAAATAAATCTTTAAAACCCTTATTCTTCAATAAATACGAAAATCCTTCTAAATGATCCCCAGTAATTCTTAATACAGCTGGTGGATGTCCTATCGTGGCAAAATGCTCTTGTGGCCGAATACGATTAGGTTTCATTACATCTACAAAATGGACACATTCAACTTTATATCCTTCTAATATTGCCTTTACTTGCGCAACACACGCTGTGTGAAGTGTATCCCAGCCGATTCCCTCTAAACATTTTCTACTAATAGCATGGGGAACAGCAATTGTGGATCCCACTCCTAAATCTTTACGATTACAAGCAATATTCAACACATATTTATATAAATTTACAATATATAGAGGAAATCTAAGATTTAAATTTAAATCGTTTAAAGCCATATCAATCCCATTGGCAACAGCCTTTGTTAATGGGTGAAGATCTTTTGCTGGAATAGCAAAATCAGCATCAATAAAGAGAAGTATATCCCCTGTGGCTTCTTGTGCACCAATTGCCCGTCCTACATCGTGACCCAATGCTTCTTGATAAACAATTACTGTAGCTCCTAGTTGCTTAGCAATTGCTTCTGTTTGATCTGTTGATCCATTAATTACAACAATTATTTCTTTCGGTTCAATTTTTCTTGCCTCAAGAATAACTTCTTTAATCGTTGTTTCTTCATTTTGTGCTGGTATAATAATCGATAACTGTTTTCCATTATAAATAGAGGAATTCATTCCCCATCCTTTATGAAAAAGTGAATAATTCTTCTGTTTTTTTAGTTGCTCTATAATTTCTCTTTTTCTTCCTCCATCTGTATAGTTACCTCTACCATCTTTTCGTTGTAACCAACTCTCCAAAGCTTTTACGTTTTCTTTAATCTCACATACTTCTAATTTAGTTAATTCATTTTTATAGAAAGAGGTTTTGTTTGTGGGTATATTATTCAAGGAGGTGTTAGTGATAGCTGACGAGGATTGTAGTCGCCACCCTTTCTCAATAAAAGTTATTTGAGATAGAACGGGATTTTGCAAAGTGTCATATCCAATGTCCTCAATTGCTTTTTTTCTAATGGCATATGGCATAGATAACACCGAATCATATTTTAAATCCATGCGCCCCAATACATCGTTTACTATTTTTCTATACACCATAGCAATACTTGGCCATTCTACTCTCATCTTTTCAAAACATACGGAGTCTATGTTATTTAAGATTACATCCTGTTCCTTTTTTAGTAGCGGTTCTATAAATCGTTCTAATTCTACCGAAAAAATAACATCTTCTCCATTTAAAAATAAGACCACATCACCATTGGCGACTTTTGCCCCATGAACTGGTGCTTTCCATTTACTTTTCTCCTCAATCACAACAACGTTACTTTCAACAAATGTTGATATAGATTGTATCGCACTCATTCTATCATCAGATACAATAATAATTTCTAGTGGTTTTATATGCTGCACTTTATTTAAAATTTGATTCAATTTTGATTTATCTTCTCCTAAAACTATAACGACTGATAGGTCCACTTCTTTTTGTTCTTCTTTTACAGTCTGATTAGGTTTTACTTTTTTTATATATTCAATTGTTTCACTCTTACCTACAGCTGCATGCCCTGCTTTTTTATCAAAATATAAGTCAATTATAATTTGATTTACTTCCGTGTCTTTATCAAGTTGCTCTAATTCAGAAATAAATGGTAGCAAATGATTTTGCACATCAAATTCACACGCGAAATTTTGCAAAAAATAAATGTTCGGCACATATTTAATGTGATTAAAAAATTTCACAACATTAATTCTTTCACCAAATTTCTCCTCAACTTCTTCTCTTGATAAACCTGGATAAGATAAATCGAAAACTAAATTTACCGGTACAGGTATCCACTTTATTAAATTTGTTTGAGGATTATTAATGAAAGCTGTGGAACCTTTAACGAATCCAGCTAAAATTAAAGACATAAATCCTCCTCCAGAACTTCCATAAAACAAGACATTTTTTGAATCAACTTTTAACTTTATAAATAATATTTCTAGAATATTAGCTATATCTTGTAAATAAAATCTATTTAACTCTCCCTGTCCCCAACCTAAAGATAATTTTCCAAGATATAAAGTAGGATCATTATAATATATAACAGTATCTTCAAATTCATTCATCCAAGAATGTCGATGAAAAATAGGTGGACCAATTGGTTGTTCTTGAAACCCACCTGCTCCGGATCCAAAAACAATTGTGTTAGAAGCATTGGGCTTAATACGAATTAAAAATTCATACGTTACTTTATCCCAATTAACCTTGAGTATAAATGGCTCCGTAGTTTGAAAATCCATTTGCCATAATTGTTCATATGAAATGTTAATTATTTTATACTGGTCTAACAGTTTAATCACCCTTTCCATCCATTTCGAGTTGTTCTATCAAGTAAGAGAGAGCTTCAACATGATCACCAATTATTCTTAATACTGCTGGAGGATGTCCATTTTGACTTACATTTTCCTTTAAACGAATTCTATTCGGTTTTACAACATCAACATAATGAACACATTCTACCCTATATCCTTGTAATATAGCTTTTACTTGTGCAAGACTAGGGCATAGTAAAGTTTCCCACCCTATTGCATCTAAACATGATCTACTCATTGCATGTGGAATAGCTACTAATGATCCATTACTTAATTCTGGGCGATCATATGCTAAATTAAGCATATATTTTACAATATCAACAATATAAAAAGGCGGATTGAGCATTGGGTTCAAATCATTTAACGCTATGTCTATGCCATCTGAAACTGCTTTTGTAAAGTGATGTAAATCACTTCCTGAAACACTAAAATCACCATCAATAAATAAAAGAATATCTCCTGTAGCTTCAAGCGCTCCAATAGCACGTCCAACATTATGACCGAGTCGTTCGTTATATTTAATAATAGTAGCACCAAGTCTTTTAGCGATATTGGCCGTTTGATCTATCGAACCATTTACAACGACAATTATTTCTAGTGGTTCTATTTTTCTCGCCTCAAGTATTACTTGTTCTATAGTTTCCTCTTCATTTTGCACCGGTATAATGACAGAAAGTTGCTTCCCATCATAAATTGAAGAATGCATTCCCCACCCTTGATGATAGGAAGGGTATCGCTTACATTCACCTAGTTTTTGAACAATATCTCTTCTTTTTCCTGCATCAGTAAACCCTACTCTTTTTCCCTTTTTCTCTATCCATTTAGAAATACCGATTAAATATTTTCCCAATTTCTCCTTTTCATTTTCTGACAATTCTTTTTTAACTAAATACCCTTCCTCTTCTAACGTTTCATCTCTAGATAACGTTTTTATTGCATATTGATCGTTAATCCGCCATCCTTGATCCACTATGTTCATATGAGCTAGAACGATATTTTTCATATAATCAAAGCCGATATTTACTACTACTTCCTTCGCAAGTGCATATGGTAATGAAAGTATTGAATTGCTTTTTAAATCTGGTCGACTTAAAATTTCATTTAACATTTTTCTCCATACAATATCCATATTTGGACATTTACCAACTTCTACAAATTTATCTATTTTGTTTAATACTACATCAGCCTGATTTGTAACAACTGGTTCAATAAATTTCTTCATCTCATTTGTAGATATTGAAAAATTACTATCTACAAATAACAAAACATCTCCTTTTGCTGCCTTTACAGAAGCTTCATACCCCTCATAATACGTACTATATTTATCCATCAAAACAATATGGCATTTATTTTTCTTTGCTATTTCATACAAATTTCTTCTATCGTTAGGAACTAAAATTATAATTTCAAGAGGATTTAGCTTCCATATAGATTGAATTGACTCTTCTAATATTTGCTCTCTTTCACTATACAAAATAATAACCGTTAACGATTTCATTACACGCCCCCTTTACACATCATGTGACATAAAGTGAAACTTTAATCAGTGGGGGTTTTCTTCATCCCCCACTGATTATTAGCCCTCACCAATCGGACTTTAATGGGCAGCCCGACCCCCACCTAAATTCTTTGCTTTCACTAAATTTTGAGGTGGGGTCTTACCGCCCATTAAAGCGGGATAAAATATTAAGTATTACCATTTCCTATGAATTTGCTACTTTATTAACATATTCAAAAGTGAATTATACTGTGTAAAAACAATCGTCTATTTTTGAAAATATAAGTTCTACACTCGTTCCCTTCCTCTTATCATTATTTGTTACAACTCTCACCATTTAAAAACAAAAAAAAGCCCTAATTTCTTTAGGACTGTTTTAAACTAATTTATTTACATTATTAATTTTATATACTATCTTTTTCCATGTTATACCTCTATCCGTTGTAGTAAATATTTCTTTTTTATTACACGCCCAACCTTTACGCCGATTAAAAAAATGTAAACAAAATACATTTTTCAACAATGGATTACTTGATACCTTTATCCATTTTGCTCCTTTTTTTATTATTTGATATACACTTCCATGTTCACTATTTATAACCCAGCCATAATAGGAACTAAAAAAAGAAACAGCCGCTTTACTAGTATTTATTGTTTTATTTGAAATATGCCACGAATTCCCCTTATCAAATGAGTAATTCATTAAAAATACATCATTATTCATTTTAGTTGGTATTACTAACAAGTTATTTTTATAGATTGCTTTATAAGCCATAGAAGTCTCATTATTACTTCCTTCAAGACTTGAAATATCTTTTATAGGCTGCCAATTTACCCCGCCATCTATTGTTTTAAATACCGCTGATGTTTCATATTGTTTGTGCAATGAAATAAATCCAACTAACTCGTTTATAAATGTTATTCCTGAAATACTATCACTAATACTTATATTTTTAATTACTTTCCATACTCTCCCTTTCGTTTTCATGTAGTATAAATTATGTTCAAATTTATTTGATGCAAGCTTTCTAGACAATACAATCCATATACTATCCATATTGGTGGCATGCAATTGTACTTGAACATCAGTCGATTTCTCCCACTCTTCTTCAATTGGTAATATAAACTCACTCCATCTTTCCCCTCTATTAACTGTATAAAATATAGCGGGCAATAAATCATCATTCGTTTTTGTTAAACCATATGCCCAAGAGCTTCGAGCATTTATTGGATATCCAAATAATATAATTGAATTTAGAGGATTAACAACTTCCCATTCTACTCCTCCGTTTCGAGTATATAAGATAGCTTGCTTTTTATTTGTATATTGAATACCAGCCCACCCAAATCTATCAGTTCGCATTTGTAAAGAAGTAAATTGAATATCATTATTTTCCAATATATCACCTCATTCTTATCATATATATATTCGTATGCTATTATTTTCAAAACGTTCTATCATTAGTTGTTAGTACCACTCGTTTTATCTACTATCTTTACACATTTACTTTCTCTTTTCCTCACCAACCAAATATCAATAAATAATGTATCAAATCTAATAAAGTTCCTTTTATTTTTTCATTCTCATTTCATAACGACTGTATTTCACAAAATTCTACTATAAAAAATGCACCCCAATTGTAAAACTATTTCTAACAATTAGAGTGCACTTTATATAAAATATAGCTTTAATTTTTAAGCACTTACTACAGCAGCAACTTTATCTAAACAAATAATAAACTGATTAATAAATGCGTCAATTTCCTCTTTCGTAATAATATACGGCGGAAGTAATCGAATAATATTCCCTTGTGTTACATCGACTAACATTCCTTTATTCATTAGCTCAATCTGTAATTTCTTCACATTTTCATACGTATCATTCAGACTAATTCCAAACATCATGCCAGCATGACGTACTTCCTGAATATAATAAGAATTTTCTTTCTGAATTTCTTGTAATTTATCATTTAAATATAGTGACGTTTCATACGCTTCGTGCATTAAACCATCTTCAATCAATGTGTTTAATACCGTTAACCCTAAAGCCGTTCCCATTGATGAATGAGCAAATGTTGTTCCATGATCTCCAGGTGCAAATACATCACATAGCTTTTCACCTACAATAATTCCTCCTAGCGGTATCCCGCCTCCTGCACCTTTACCAATTTGAATAATGTCCGGTGTAATATTAAAATTTTGATAAGCAAATAGTTTTCCCGTTCTACCCATACCACTTTGAACTTCATCAACGACAAGAAGTACATTATATTTTTCACATAAATATTGAATACCATGTAAATATTCACTTGATAAAGGATAAATCCCCCCACTTCCTAAAACAGGCTCTAGCATAATCGCAATTGGGTTCTCTTTAATAATGGTCTCTTCTAATTGGTCTATATTTTCGCGCTCTACTTCATATACAGGAATAGATGTTTTAGGGAAATTTTGATATACCTTTTCTTGTCTCGTAAAATGTAGTGCCCCTAACGTCCTCCCGTGAAAACTATCTTTTAACACAACTACTCCATCACGTTCTTCATTCGCAATAGTTCTATATTTATCAATTAATTTTAATGTCGTTTCTGTCGCTTCCGTACCAGAGTTTGTAAAAAAGACTTTTCCGCTTTTTAAAGTACACGCTACTAATTTCTTTGCATACTCAATTGCAACTGGGTTTAAGAAATGAAACGGTAAATGCAACGATTTCGCAACTTGCTCCATTGTCGTTTGTACAATTTTAGGATGATTGTATCCTAATACATTTACTCCTACGCCAGAAAATAAATCTAAATACTCTTTACCATCTACATCATATAGATTACATCCTTCTCCTCTTTCCATTGCAACCTCTGTACGACAATATGTAGACACCATATATTCTTTATCTAATTGAAACCAATCCGACATGTTAAATTCCTCCTAGTTATTTTTCCTTTTTTAACGTTCATTCTCTATATAATCGTTTATAAATTAAGTTTTAAGATTGAAATTTTAATAGTGGTTTTCTTCCACATTTTTATTAAAACGTGTGCTTTCTCTTCCCGATATTCATTTTTCCATAATTTCTTCTATTTCAACAGGTCCACTACATATGTGTTTTTTTCATCTAGCGGTATGTTACTGCTTTGAACTTTGCATGTCATACATAATTGGGACTATAAAATCATATTTAGTAACAATCGACGAAAAAATTTGGAGGCTATATCGATGAATGAAAAACATGATAAATATAAAAAAGATTTATTAGATGAAGACTTTAATAAACATCGAGAACTTACTGAACCAGCTAAATTCCACTCTCAAACAGTTGGTTTACGTGGCCCCGTACTAGAACAAGATAGTGTACTGCATGAGTCATTACAACAATTTATTCATGAAAAAATTTTAGAAAGGCCTGTTCATGTAAAAGGATTTGGTGCGTTCGGTTATTTTCAAACGATATATTCGATGTCTGAACATACTAAATTAAGTTTTTTACAAAATTCTAATGAGAAAGTTCCTGTTATGGTTCGATTTTCGTTAGCTGTTAGTACGAAAGGAACACCGGATACTGCTAGAAATGTACGCGGTTTTTCTACAAAATTTTATTCAAAAGAAGGAATTTTTGACCTTTTATGTAATCACATTCCTGTTTTTTCTGTTCGTGATCCAATGCGTTTCCCTGAAACGATTCAAGCATTATTGCCTTCACCTAAAAATAACTTAATAGACCCGAATAGATTTTGGAGTTTTGTCGCTAAAGCACCTGAATCGATTCATTTTGTTGTCCGTTTATACTCTAATAATGGTACGACCAAAAGTCTTCGCCACATTCCAGGACATAGTGTTAATACATATGTATGGAGAAATGCGGAAGGTAATCGAAAGTATGTAAAGTATCATTGGTACCCATTTGAAGGTGTACAATACATTACTAGTAAAGAAGCAATTAAATTAGCTGCTGAAAATCCTGATTATAGCGGGAAAGATTTATATGATGCTATTAAAAATGGTAAACCAGTGGAGTATGGTTTATACGTCCAGCTCATGGATCCGAAAGATGAAGCGCACCTATCTTATGATCCTTTAGATGACACAAAAGTATGGGATGAACAGACGTATCCTCTCATACCAGTCGGGAAAATGGTATTAAATAAAAATCCTGAAAATTTTATGGAACAAGTAGAAAAGGTCGCATTCTCTCCTTCTAATTTACTGGATGGTGCAGAACTATCAGATGATAAAATGCTGCAAGGGCGCGCTAACATTTACAGTGATTCACAAAGAAGAAGAATTGGTCCAGAATTTCGCAAATTAACGATTAACCAGCAGCAAGATTGGACACCTGCTAATCAAATTACAACCGGTGAAGGAAGGTACGTTGAAGGTAAACTTGAAAGAACTTCTATAACGAAACAGGATGACTTTACGCAGGCTGGTGAATTTTATACGAAGTTACAGCCGATAGAAAAAGAGCATCTCGCTGAAAACTTAGCTAGTGATTTAAAAGTTATATCCGATGATATCAGAAAGGTCGTTTTAGGGTATTTTCATAAAGTGTCTGCTGATTTAGCTGCAAAGATTGAGAGTGCGTTGCAAAAGATTTAAGCATATAAAAAACGTCATTTTAATGTTTAAAATAACGTTTTTTATAGAAAAATTACTAATAAAATTTATTGTCTCGTTTATAAATTATTAAAGATAGATTCTCCTGTAAGATTTTCGTTATTTCATTTTATATTATGATACTCATTTTTCTTTTTCATATAATCTTTTTCACATTGCAACGGCTTGAATTTCACTTTTTTCCCTTTCTTCTTTTTCGTTTTTATAACGAGCCATTCCCCTTTTTCAACGTCTAGTTTTAGGCGTTTCATTACATTGATATTATCTTTTTCTTTATAAAGTAAAAATGCTTCTTGCGCCCTCACAAATAGGCTGGGCTGTTCGCTAAATCCACCACTATCATAAATTTTAGTTAGCGAAGTATAATAAGAATCATTTTCCTTTCCACCATACATCAAATGAGCAGCCTCCAGATCTCTTTTACTTACTTCCCAAAAACTATGTTCATCAATATTTAAATTAAATGTGGATTTAATGTCCTGTATTATATTCTTCACATACTTTTCATCTCTAACTTTTCTTTCTTCGAGACAATCCGAAGATAACTCTGGTGCATCTGATTGGGAATGTACAACGTGTTGTATCGATACACACAGAATAAATACGCTTAAAATGTAAAATATTTTTTTCATATTTACATATCACCTCAAATGATTTAGATACTATATCATTTGAGGCTTACAATATTCTTATGCTAATAATAGGAAAGATCCTATAAAATAAAATTTTTATAGGATCTTTCCTTTTAATATTGCTTTATCAAATTCACGGGCGAGGCAACTACCTTACTACTTTTCACATCATATAATCCTATAGGTGTTACTCGTACAAAAGGCAAGTGCGTCGCAGAAAAGAATAAAATTGTAAATGCTGGATCATCATACGCGTAGCCACGCTCTTGTAGTAATTTCACCATCTGTTTCTCTTCCTGTATTAATTCTCTCATTTTTAAATTAGACATAATCCCGAGCAATGGTAATGCTATTTCGTGTAACACTTCATTGTTTTCTGCTATGACCATTCCACCACCGAGCTCTTTTACTCTACGAAAAGCTGTAAGCATATCTTCTTTTCTTTTTCCTATAAGAATGATGTCACCTGTACCAGAATAAGAGCTAGCAAGCCCACCTAGTTCTTTTGCAAAACCTTTCACAGCTGTATTCACTTGCCAACCGCCATCACGAGCAATCATCATAAGGAAACATTCATCATGATCTGTGGACAATTCATCACAGTCTATATTGATTTCACTAGTGTATGGTTTTGTAATAACGTTATTTAATAAGTGTATCCCCGTTTTATTAGAGAAAATCATATCCTCTTTTTCTATTGACCAATCTAGTGATAATGGAGTTACTTTATGTTTACTCCAGTCTATATGTAATGCCTCATGTGTATTTACACCGTCACGCTTCACCCATTTCCCCTTTGCAATTACACTTATTGGAACCGGGTTTTCTTTACTTTCCAAAATATTAATATTAGCAATTCTACCTGTCGCAATTGAACCATGTAGATGTTCCATATTGTAATAACGAGCGATATTATAGCTTGCCATATGATAAGCATCTATTATTGGCACTCCTTGTTTTATCGCGGTAGCTATCATTACATTTGTCATTCCATTTTCATAGAACGAAGGATGTGAACCGTCTGTCGTAAGAATAAATCTATCAAACTGCTTTACTCCTAGTTCCAGCAATTCTTTCAGTAACACTTCTAAATCTGGACGGATTGAAGAATTTCTTAGGGAAACCGTGTAACCTTGCATAAGACGAGCAAAAGCTTCCTGTCCTGTCATCGCCTCATGATCACAATCTGTACCTAACAGTTTTAACTTTGCTAAAGTCGTTTCAGATGCTCCTGGAAAATGTCCTTCTACTTTTTTATGTAATCGTTTCGTTTCCTGCACCCAATGTAACATTTCATCATCGCCATGTAATAACTTTGGCCACGCTGTTAGCTCACCGCCTTGAAGAACTGCTTTATGCTTTAGCCACTCTATTATTTCTTCACGATTAAATAAAGATTCCCCGTTTTGCAATTCAGTCTGTCCATCAAAACGACACCACCAATACATACTTGCTGGAATCTTTTCAAATTCATCTAATAAACAAAATGCTTCTTCACGTTGTAATGTGAAAAATAAAGTTAAATTATCATTAATAAAAGTAGTCGTCCCAAATTGCATCGCATAATTCGCTAACGTTTCTGGATTATATAATTGATACGGATGTGCATGCGGTTCTATGTAACCGGGTACGACATACTTTCCTTCACAATCAATGACTTCGCATCCTTGTAGTTGCACTGGTAGTTTTTCTCCTACATAAATAATGCGATCATCATAGATCCAAATATGTGCTTGCATCCACTCGCGTATATAGGAATTTAAATAAGTTGCATTTTTCAATAAAATGTGTGGACTTCTTGTGCCGTCTATTACTTCAACATGTTCTCTTAATTGCTTGTTACTCCATCTAAACTGATTTTCTCCCAATGAATTTCACTCCACATCTAGTTACTATTATTTATTAAAATAAAAATAATTAACAAACTAAAGTATTATCCATTCATAACTCCCCTGTATAACCCCTATCCCCTTCATTATATGGAATGATTGTAAAAATAACAATTTTCAGAATCAAAAACACACCTCTTTGCTCAACAATAAAAAAGGATGTCGTGTAACTGACATCCTTTTTATTGTTGAATTACACTTGATGTCATACTAGGAATGCTAATACTGTCCTTTACAACAGAATGCTATTCGCTTTCTTTTCATCTATTTCTTAAATTCAATTTGCATCATTTTATTAAACTGCGGAACAATATCGATCCCACCTATAGAGTTAACACTGATAGCCAATGTATGTTTGCCTCCAATTACTCCCCCAGCAAAAGTTGTAAATCCAGGAATTCCTCCTCCATGCCCCCAAACTGAAACACCGTTTGGAAGTTTAGTCTCATAGATTCCAAGACCGTATGCGTCACCAACCCCTTTTCCTTCTATAGGAACTGTAGTAAGCATTTCTTTTAGCTCGCGTTCCTTCAGTAACTTACCACCGAGTAAAGATGAAAAGAACTTATTTAAATCATCCGCATTAGAAATCATATCTCCAGCTGCATTAGCTAAACTCGGATTATAATAAGTAATATCTTTCAACTCGCCTGTTCCTTCCATTTTCACATATCCACGAGCATGATTCTTTCCTGGGATGACGGGTGAATTTCCTGGTAAAAACGTATTTGATAGGTCCAAAGGTTCAATAATTCGCTTTTCGATTTCTTCCGCATAACTATTTCCAGTTATTTTTTCAATAAGCATTCCTAGTATTACGTATCCTGTGTTTGAATACAACCAGTCTTTACCCGGTGAGAAATCTGGAGGCAGCGAAAGGCCTATTTTCACTATTTCTTCTGCTGTATACGTTTTTTTCGAATTCATTATGTCCGCGTCTTTTGACTTTAAGTATTCAGCGATACCACTCGTATGATTCAAAAGTTGTCGTATCGTAATTTGATTACCATCATACCCATTTCCTTGCACAAGACCCGGTAGCCACTTTTCAATTGGATCGTCAAGTTGTAAGCGATTTTCTCCTACTAATTGAAGAATAGTCGTGGCAGTAAACGACTTCGTCACACTACCAATCCGAAAGCGATAATCCGAATTCACCGGTTTCTTTGTACTTAAGTCCGCCACGCCAGCAGTAAAACTACTAGTTTTTCCGTTATTAGACGCCTTAGCTAATATTCCTACAGCACCAAGCTGTACTGTTTCCTGCATTACTTGTTTCCAGCCATTACGATTCTTTTGATCATGTACTTGTGACGAACTAGAAATATTTTGAGTTGACTCTGCAGTCACAGTAAAACCAGGTGTGAATAGAGCAGTACCCGCTAATAAAACTGCAAAACTTGCTAACTTAATTGAATTACATTTTTTCATAAGGCTTTCTCTCCTCCATTAATATCGGATTGATTCAAGCTATACTTTCATCCTATATGATAAATCTCTCTTTTTTCTTATCCATTCCTTACGAAATACTTACTTTCAAAATTTGGCGACCAGATGAGAAAAAATTATGTATGGAAATAAAAAAAGAACGTGTTTTCATTTATAAACACGTTCTTTTAAGCACTCTATTAACTTTTACCATCCTGCACTAGCGTTCATACCATTTCCTATAATAGTAAGAAGTAGTGGCCACAGTACTGGTACTAACGTAAGAAATAGATTAAACAGTATAAGTATTCTATATCTTCCAGGAATATTATAATTTTTACGATTAACAAATAATACAAAAACTAACAATATTATGGTCGTTACAAACAAAAGTAACACTAACAACCAATACCAAACCATTAAACTGAGACTCCATGGCTGTAATAGCTCGTGTACAATACCAAAGGTGATTCCCAATACTGCAAAACTAAAGGTAGTAATTGTTGCTTTGATAAACAATTTACTCGTTTTTTTATCGTATGTATACTTACAATATAAATCTATTATCGTGTATAAAGATAAAAATGCCATTAATACACCTATCCAAGACAATAACCAGTCTCCGCCTCCTCTAACTACCATAAACAGAAACCAACACATCCCTGCTGCAGAAAAAATAAAGGAAAGGAGTATGTTTTTCAATACCGGTTTCATTCTGTTTTCACACCCTTACAAAAATTTAAAAATAAATAATAATTTCTTATTTACATGCTACTATTAATTGTTTTATCTCTTTTTCATTCTATATTGATGTAGTGAAGATAACTCCACAAAAAATGTAACGAGCAATACTCTATTAAGACAACCCATTTCCATTAGTATTGATATAAAAAAGTAAGTATACATTACCATATATTTAAATATAAGTAAATAAAATTAATTATATGGTAATTTTATTTACTTATATTAATGTCACCCTTTACCGTCTCGCTCTATCCATCGTACAGTCTTCTCTACATCTAAATCCGTATACGTCTTTTCACCATAACGAACAGACTCATATATCGAAATAATATCTCTCGTTCTACAAATTCTCGTTAACCATTGTTGCATCGTTTCATAAGACCTTCTTTGTTCGTGAAATGGTAATGTTCTTTCCCATTCAACTAACGTTTTCCTTATCGTATCTTTAGGTAACGGCTGTTCAAACTGATGCTTCACTTTCTTGTTCTTTTCGGTTCTATCCGTATTTTCCTTTGTTATCGATTGTTTATCCTGTTCTATTTCTGATTTTGTTACCTTTTTCCTCATTAATTTATAAAAAGCATATAGAATAACTAATGCAATAATTACATAAAAAACGACACTAATCCATGCATTTGAAAGAACAGAAAACACATCAGTCCATGAATTTTTTCGTACAAAAAGTGGAATTTCCCTATATATTTTTGTTCTTGTATCTACAACTCCTATTTCTTCATCTATAATTCTTTCAGGTTCATCAAACTGTGCGTCTACACTAGTAAAATCATAATTTCTTTCCGATATTGTCTCCGTCTTACTAGAAAAAAGCCCATTTACTATGTCTTGTACATGCACAACACCTTGTGATAACGTTATCGCACTAACCGTAAAGAAAAGTAGTATTAATACTCTAACACTCCACAACTTTACTTTCACATGTCTCTCTTTATTAGCCATGACATAAACCCCTTCTTATTCTTTAATTACGACCCATTTATTCGTTCTACTGTATTTCCTTGGGGAAGTACCAAGAATTAAAGGAACCGCATCTAATTCCTTTCGCCGAAATCCAGCTGTGTAAAAATAAGAAGAAGTTATAGGTGTATCTTGATCCGATATTGAGGCAAGTACCTTTAATACATTTTGCAAATGTTTCCGGTTATCTCCATTTTTTATATGTAGCAAACCATTATCTTTCACACTATTAATCCATACTTCAAACGAACAGTTTTGCATAAGAAGTTGTTTACATATGCCTGCTGTTAATTCAATTAATTCTTCTATATCATTTCGCAAAGAAACACCACTTTTATTTTGCAAGTTGAGATAAATCGCGTATTTATCACATTGTGTTCGCTCATACTTTTTCGCAGTTATCGTCCCTGTTTTCGCTGTTGCACTCCAGTGGATGGAACGAAAATCTTCATTTTCATAAGACTTTACTCCCATTACTTTCGTTTCATCATATAAGGGTGAAGACATCGCTTTTCGAAATCCTCGTGACCATTCTTGTAATTCAGGAACTTGTATTTTCGGAACAGCTGGTAAGACTAAATAAGAGGGCGTATCAACTTGTTTATATGTTATATGGTTCGTTATAAATCCAAAGAGATCAGTAATAACAATTTCAACTTCTTCCCATTTCGCGATGCCTCTTTTTAACGCTACAGCTTGCAAATCAAATGAAACTGACTCCCTTCCTTTTAAATTAAAATTCATATAATAATTTGAACCTGTACTATGATTTTTGTTTATTTCATCATGATTCCAAGTTAGCTTATTTTCACATTTAAATCGAAATACGATATTAAGAATAGGAAATATCGACTTGTTTGAAATTTTCATTTTGCACATATTCGTTTCACCTATAAAAACGTTCGAATTCCCTTGACTGTATTCCCATTCAACACGAGATACTTTACGTATATATACATGCATAGCACCTATTAAAATTACATATAAAAATACGAGAGATAAAAACAGTAGATTACTTGAAAATACACTTAAAATAACGGCTACAACTGACATAACCCCCATTACGAAAGGCTCCGCTAAAGGTGTATACACAAGCTGTTGATTCATTGTACATTCTCCACTGGCACACTAATCGTATGAAGAATTTCTTTCATAATTTGTTCTTTCGTCGTTTTCATCTCTCCCTCAATCGTTAACGTTAAACGATGAGCACAAACGGATGCAGCGAGCGTCTTAATATCATCTGGCGTACAGTAATCTCTTTCATTTAATATTGCCCGTGCTTGAATTGCTCTCATAAATGCCAACGTTCCCCGAGGGCTTACACCAATTTCAATTAACTCATGGTTACGAGTTGCTTCAATAATTTCAAGGAGATAATCTTGCACATCATTCCCCACTAACACTTCTCTTGCACGCTTTTGCATCGTAATAATTTCTTCACTTGAAATAATAGAATGTAACGTTTCTAATGGATCATTCATTTGAAACCGATTCATCATTTCCTTTTCAGCTTCTCCCCTAGGATAACCTTGGCGTATTGTGAGTAAAAACCGGTCTAACTGAGCATCTGGTAACGGAAATGTGCCGGCTGATTCGAGTGGATTTTGCGTTGCTATAACTAAAAAAGGTTCTGGTAATGAATGTGTCTGTTTCGCAATTGTAACAGTACGCTCTTCCATAACCTCAAGTAACGAAGATTGTGTTCTCGGTACAGCTCGATTAATTTCATCCACTAATACGATATTTGCAAAAATAGGACCTAACCTCGTTTTAAAATCCGATTCCTTCACATCAAAATATTCAAGACCAATAACATCTCCAGGCAAAGTATCCGCTGTAAATTGTATTCTTTGAAATTTAGCGTCCACACTTTTAGCCAAGCTTTTCGCTAACGTTGTTTTTCCTGTCCCAGGTACATCTTCTAATAAAATATGCCCCCTTGCTATAAGAGCTATAGCTGCCAGTTCAATCGATTCATCTTTTCCTATAATAACTTTCGAAATATTATTAGTAATCTTCTTTAATGTACTCATATAGTATCTACCACCTTTAAATTATCTAAAAATTAAGAATATATTTTTTCCAAATTATAACATGTAATTCGAAGATGAAATAGAGTGAAAATGAATCTTTTATTTTTTCTTCATTGCACGCAAAAAAGCACCTATTGTCGTATATTGACAATAAGGTGCTTAACTCACGTAATTTTCATATTGGGTATTTAACACCTTATATACATTCACTATCTTTCTATTTCACTCCAAATATCAATATCACTTTCATTTAAAATCAATTTAATTTCGTCTTTCTCAAAAACTACTAAATAATTATACGGTAAAGCTAGTACTTGAATAATTGCAGGTTTCATTTTTAATAATTCGTAGGCGTATATGGTCTCTAATTCTCCTGATACTTCTTCATTAATAGGACCTATATACCAACCCGAATCACCTTTATCACAACCACTAGATCTTTGTAAATAAAGCCCTTCTTGTTGCAACACATTTTTCGCTATCCCAACCTCTCTAGCTGCAGCAATATTGTCTTCCTGCTCTTGTAAGTTCAATTGTTGTTCTTGCAAAGTAAATTGTTTCATCTTGGTTTGCCAGCTTGTACTTCTATAATCTCTTGAGTTCGTCTCATTGTTTCTTTAAAGAATCGACATTGATTTCTATTAGATATCCTAAGTACACTCATACTCTCATCTGCCTCTTATTCTTGCAACCAATTTCGTGCCACTGATGAACACCCTTTACAGGTGTTAAAAACATAGAAAAACCTTGAAAAGCATGTATGCCAATCAAGGTCTCAGTTTATATACCACCTATTATTTACATATTCCACTTTCCCATACTCTTTTTCCGTCAGTTAAAAACACTGCACTTGGCGGATCATCATAGAGAGAAATTTCAACCAATGAACTTTTTTCTTGTATCAACCAATTATATACAATACCTTCGTTAGTAGAAGGTTGAGATAAAATATGATTTACTTGAAATGCTGTTGCATAATATTCTGCGTATGCGGGGTCATCATCATCTAATCCATTGTCTGTCTCATAAAATGTGTCTGTTTTGCCTATAATTCTCAACCCACTGTTCCACTCTAATATGATTTCTACACCTTCATGCTCTGTTAATGTTTTAAATAAAGAATCTGCTTCCATAGACATCCTCTTTCTTAATTTTATTCTGATGGTTTTGCTGGTACTATATGGGCACCATCTTTTCCATAATGTATCATTCCTCTATTAGTCTCTATATATTGTCCGGTCACAGTGTCATAGTATTTACCTATTGGTTTACCAAAGTCCACTCTTTCTTTATTTTTGGTAACAGTGGTTCCTTTTCCGGCAAACTTATCAAGCAATTCTTGCGCTATTTTATTATCACCATAGAAAATGCTCTTATTTTTTCCATTTGCTAATTCTTGTTTATAGTTCGGTGTATCAGGAATATGCTTTTCTTGAGCTCCTGCTTTCACTTTTATTGGATAACCATTTACTTCACGGTATGGACCTTTAGGTACAGAATCTTTTCCATAAGAAGGTATTCGATTACTCGCACCCTTACCCCCACCAGAAGACTGAATTTTTTGAATAGTAACCTTAGTATTTTGAATCGATTTATCCCATACAAATCCACCATGTGCAAAAAGACTAGCCCCAGCAGCTGTTGCTGCTATATCTAATGGGATAACAATTGGTGACGCTAACCCGCCAGTTCCTACTTCTGCCACGATAGTTAAGAAATTAGATCCGCCTATGAGCGAGATACCTTCAAACATTTCTACAATGGACCAGACTATTGATATAACATTTCCAGCCAACCTTCCAGCTTGGTAAGTTGTCTTACTTTCTAATTTATCATTCTCATGTGGTTGTAGTCCAAAAAAGTTTTCTAGTGCTGCATCACCAGCACCTTGAAAAAATTCGATAACTCCATGCAAAAACGTTTGCGCATAAATGGCTGTTTTTTCATACCATGATCTATTGTCTTCCTGCTCTTGTAAGTTAAATTGTTGTTTTTGCAAAGTAATTTGTTTCATCTCGGTTTGACGAGCTGTTTCTTCTATAATCCCCTGAATCGAACTCACCCAATCCATATTCAACCCTTGTGTACTAAACGTACCACTCACAGGACTAAATCCTTTCCCACTTTGCACTTCAGCGAGTCCGGCTGTGATGCTAGCTGCTAATTGGAGAGCGGTGCTGTAGTTGTTGCTGGATGAATGATTGAATTCATATAGACGCTCTAGTTTTTCTTCTAGTTTTTTTCTCATTGTACCTAATACCGTTACAATTGCACCTACTCCGGGCATTGGTGTAAGTACTTCTATTGCTTCTATACTTGTAATCGATTGATTGGCATGTCTCGTAGAGTAAACTGCTACGATAATCCAGTCGTTGAAAACTTCTTCATATCATGAAAGAGAATTGTGGAAGCACTTCATCATTTGAAACTTTTGTTTTGGTATTTTTGAATATATAATTCACCGTACCAAATATTGTAATTCCGAAATAAAAAGCACTTGTTGCTTTTAGTCGGCAATCAAGTGCTTTAAGTTAATCTGTTTATTAAGTAGGATTATTTGGGGAAATTTCCAATTAACTTTACAATATCTTTAAAACTTACGAATTCATTAGTTTCATGTTTATTCCATTTATTTATATTCTTAGCCCACTAATAGCTATCTCGCCTAGTTATTGTTCTTATATTCAAAAGAATTACCTCTCTTCTTTGCACAAATATAAGTATTGGCCAAACTTAGGGAATGCATCCCAATTTCTAGATACATCATCTTTTATCTCTCGCTCTTCTACTTCTCCAGTTTTAGAATCTTTTTGCTCCATAGCAATATGACCATTTTCTTGATACCCCAAAATCATACTTTTTAACTGTGTATCCCCGTCATATTCCCAATACATTATTGTCCTTAGGAATAGTCTATTATCTTCTTTAACAATAAAATCGTAGTGTAAATATTTACGAAGAAAATCATCAAAAAAACTTACCGATACCCATTTCTCAGTGACATTTACTAAATACTTTGGCTGCTCTCCATCACTAAGAACAGCAGTATAAGAATGACGATTTTCATGAAGTGTCTTGGCTGCATTCTCATCAATAATATTCCAAGGCTTCTTTTTTATATTAGACCACTTATCACAATAATAAATTTCCATTAATTATACACCTTCCCATTAATATCACGAATAATAATCCCTTTCTCATTCGCCTCTTCAATAATTTTTTGTGGAACTGGCTTTGTTTGTACAGGGATTTCCAAAATTAACTCTCCATCTAGTCGACCACCTTTTAAAGCATTAGGATTAAATTTGCCTGAAGAAATTTCTGAACCGGAAGAATACTTTTTAGTAAACTCACTTAAATAACTTAATGCCGTCTTTTCTTTTACTTCAGCCAATTGGGTAAATTTCCTCGAGACAATTTCTTCACTCGGAATATAAGAATCTACAACATATTTCTTCCCATTGATTTCCTTTGCCTCTAACTCTACTTCATTATAAGGATATCGAGGACGATTTTCCTTATTAAATCTATTCCCTGCTTCCCATTGCTTTTTCACAAAGTCCGGTATTGATTTCTTTTTAGATAGTGTTTCACCCGTACCCTTACCACCATCTTTAGACTTCGCAAACTTATAAAAAGCTTCTAATAATTCGCCTTGAGGTATTTTGGTTACAATAGTTCCACCAACACTAGAGAATGCATAGGAAGCATTTCTCTTAAATGATTGTAACATTTCAAGCGTAGGCTTCAATTCTTTTGCTAGTTTTACTGCATTAGCAAATGTACTTACTCCACTTGATGTCTTTGCGATATGACCGATTTTATTTAGCGCCTTTGACTTATTTACTTCTCCTACATAATATATATACTCTGAAATACTCTACTTAATTTACAGAACCATTCGTAAACACAAAAATAGTGGCAGTTGGATTCTCCAAACTACCACTATTTTTAACCTCTTAATTCATTAAATTCCGTATAAATTAGTTTTTCAACGTTACTCATGATACACAATGTTTTAATTTGCTTATTATAGAACTTCCTCTACATCAACACTCTCTATCTTCACTTCATACATATTTGGGATATTTACTTCTTTCGGTACCCATGCATAATAGTCTTGATCATTCTCTAACATAAATTGAACTAACTTTGTTTCTGATCCATTCCAGAAATTTTTAAGATTATCAATGTAGTCTTCGAAATCCTCTTTATAATCCAATTGTAATATATAATCTCTTACCGTCAGAGCAAACACAATTAAACTTCCTAATAGATTTTTTTGCTCATTTTCTTCTTCATACTCTTGTGGTAAGAACCACACTTGACCTATCCCTATCGTTTTTTTGTATTTTTCATAAAAACTACTATCGTCCATATTATCATAGTCATGGATCAATTCATTGACCAATGAATGCCATTTTGGCGGAATAATGTTTTCCAATGCAGGATTATGTTCAATTCCTTCTACTATATCCTCGATTTCTTCTGTCTCATCTTCATAGTGATATTCACTTAGGTCTATATGCTTAAATTTCATTTCATTTTTATAATGTGCCAAATCATATGGATAATGATTATTATCTTTTAAACTTGTATCATCAAGTTCGAGTATCTTTACTATTGCAGCTGTCTCAAAGCTCCAATACCCTACATATCCAGGTTCTTTATGCGCATTTTTCCATTCATAATCATAATGGCCTTTAAACCATTCTTTCTCCATGTACGTTTGTAATCTTTTAGATGCTTCTTTTTTATCTGTTTGTGCAAGTTCTATAATCTCTCTCGTTTTTGCATATGGATTTTCTTTATAATATCTGTTCGTCATTTTTGTGTATCCGATATCACTAGCGCATAAGAGGAAATCGATTACTGCATCGTTCATATTTTCTTTCTCAACTAGCTTAGCTAAACTTACAAGATTCTTTTTCTCCGTCTCTAATAAAATCCCTAGAGATATCATCCAAATTAGATTTAAATATCCAACTTCATTTTCCCCTATATGCCTCAAATCAATAAGAGCGTTGTCAAAATCTCCTTCTATTGTATGGATAGCTTCTCCTAGGGAATATTTTGCAATAATATCCTCTAACTCATAATTAAAATTTAATAGATACCTTCCTTCTATAAGACTTTTATTATCTTTAGCCTTTCTTTGAATACCATTCCTTTCATCTTCTTCAAAACTTTTAATCTCCTCTCTATTTTCCTCAATAAACTCTTTATTATATTCTATTCCTTCTCTACATTTTTCTTCTATACATAAAGGATCTCTCATACTATTCAATTCCTCCTAGTGCCTTAAATTATGGCCATTCTCCAATTATGTCTCCCTTTGCATCTATTCTAAATGTTTTCACATTTCCACTACTATCAACCTTTGATAACACTCTCTCAACTTCCTGATCTTGTAATGCTTTCGTAATCTTTGATGCTAATTTTGCATCTCCATCAACGGCCTTCAATATTCTACTTTTTCGGGTCTTCGCACCATTCAACCAACCATCTGACATTTGTCGTCCATCTTTAGTTTTCCCCAATTGTGAACTACCAAACTTAGCTTCATCAATAACATATTTGATCTTTGATTCTGCATTTGCATTTTCGTATAATCCATCAATCCCTTTTACTATTTTATCATTTATGCCTGATGGTGTACTTTTTCCGACTGGCTTTAAATCAAATCCAGCTTCTTTTAAACTTTGATTATTCAATAAATTGTCACTAGATTTTATTTCACCATAATTACCTTTTTGCTTATTTGTAGCTGTTTTTGCATCAAAATTGTCTACATTTGTATTTTTGTTACTGCTAGGTTTACCCTTACCACCATCTTTAGACTTCGCAAACTTATAATAAGCTTCTATCAATTCACCTTGAGGTATTTTGGTTACAACAGTTCCACCAACACTAGAGAATGCATAGGAAGCCTCTTTCTTAAATGATTGTAACATTTCAAGCGTAGGCTTCAATTCTTTTGCTAGTTTTACTGCATTAGCAAATGTACTTACTCCACTTGATGCTTTTGCTCCTTTTGTGATATGGCCTATTGAAGATTTAATTAAATCATTCAATTAATTTCTATATACAGATATAAATAGAAGGTGATAACAATATGTTTATGAATTTACTAACATTCAATTAGATATTATGGATATTTAGATAAAAAAATCCAGTGATAATTCATAATTCGTCTGCGTTTCAACATCTCGTACATATTTCCTAATTAGCTCTTACATCTAGCTCACTGGATCCATTACCAACATTACCCTTATACCTACTTTAATACAAACTAAAAAATCCACAGTGTTAAAATTTATCACTGTGGATTCCAACATTTATTTTTCTTGGCAATGCACCATATCATAAGGGTAATATGAACTATCTTTCAAGGTTGAATCATCTAATTTTAAAATTTTAGCGATTGCTCCACTTTCAAAACTCCAGTAACCACTATAAATGTCATGTTTATTTTCATGTGCATCGTACCATGCTTCTTCTAAATGTCCCTTATACCAATACTCCTTTATATATTTCTCTAAATTTTTTATAGAATTCTCTTGTGAAATTTTATTACTCTCAATTACTTCTTTTAATTTGAAATATGGATATTTTACATAAAACTCACTTTGCTCATAAAAATCTGATGGCTCACTATTTCTAAAAGCAATAAAATAATTAATCAGATAATCATTTAATCCTTCTTTCCTTACCATTGCTATTAGTCTATTAAATTCTTTATCTTCAACATTTAGCATTACTGCTATAGATATCATCCATAACATACGTATATATCCACTTTCTTTATTCCACACTTTTTCCATTATATTTATTACTTCAGGTAAAAAATCACGAATAGTTTGGATAGAACAACCCGCAGAGTACATTGCCCTTAATTTATTAAAATGATACCCTTGTAACACTATATATCCATTCTTTACACCTTTATCATCTTTGCCTCTTTCCTCAATAACCTTTTCAACCAATAATAAAAACTTTTCTATTCTCTTTTCCTCATAATTGATAAATTTGTTAAAATATATATCATTTTTGATTTTATCCCTTAGCATAATTTCTTTTCCACCTTTTATACTTCAAGAATTTTCTTCACAATCGTTCCGTCAGGCATAACTTGAATAACAATTCTTTGAACATTTTCTGGATTCAGCAACATCTCTTCCACAATTTCATCTGCTTTTTCTTTTGACAAAGTACTATCTAACCTTTCACTTCCAAGAATCCAATCTTCACTCATTTGCTTACCATCATTTGTTTTTCCTAATTTGGATGTGTTATACTTAGCCTCCGCTATCACATACTTAGGTGGCGGAGATGAATTTTCATATACAGCATCTATTCCCTTAACAATTTTTTGATCTAATGTTAATACACGATCATCACTAATTCTAGTATATGTTTGACTTTCAAAAAAGTCATCCATCTTCATTTCACCATAATTTCCTTTACGCTTCGTTGTTTTTAAAGCTACTTCGCCACTTTCTACTGATTCTATTACCGTACGTTGTTGTGCTCTAGCTGCTTCTAATGTTTGGGCTACTTTTCTAGATTCCTTAGCTATTTCACCAGTTTTACCCTTACTACCATCTTTAGACTTCGCAAACTTATAATAAGCTTCTATTAATTCGCCTTGAGGTATTTTGGTTACGATAGTTCCACCAATACTAGAGAATGCATAGGAAGCCTCTCTCTTAAATGATTGTAACATTTCAAGCGTAGGCTTCAATTCTTTTGCTAGTTTTACTGCATTAGCAAATGTACTTACTCCACTTGATGCCTTTGCTCCTTTTGTGATATGGCCTACTTTATTTAGTGCCCTATCGCCTAATATTGTGGTAGCTATTTGTGTTAATCCATAGGTAGTCAATTCTGTACGACTCTCTGCATCTCCCTCTATCATATCTCGTTTTATTTTATTTGAAAATGCATGCCACATATTTTTTGCAGTTTCATCCAAATGGAAAAGTGCATAGGCTACATTAATAAAAGTTCCTATGTCCATATTACTTAAAGCTATTGCGGACTCGATTTCATCACCAACAGCTTTCCCCGATCCTCTTTGAATAGCTTCCCACATCTTTTTCGCTGTTTCAAACGTGCTAACTATACCGTCTGCCGCATCGTCCCAAGCATTTCTAACCGGAGATTTCTTCTCAATTATGTTATTTGTTTCTATATCTTTAATTGACTGATCATTTTTTCGAGCTGTTTCTTCTATAATCCCCTGAATCGAACTCACCCAATCCATATTCAACCCTTGTGTACTAAACGTACCACTCACAGGACTAAATTCTTTCCCACTTTGCACTTCAGCGAGTCCGGCTGTGATGCTAGCTGCTAATTGGAGAGCGGTGCTGTAGTTGTTGCTGGATGAATGATTGAATTCATATAAATGCTCTAGTTTTTCTTCCAGTTTTTTTCTCATTGCACCTAATACCGTTACAATTGCACCTACTCCGGGCATTGGTGTAAGTACTTCTATTGCTTCTATACTTGTAATCGATTGATTAATTCCCCTTATTTGTTCTCTTATTTCTTGTTCAATCACATCTGTCGAAGCAACTTTCGCTTGGAACTCATTTGGAAATGCTTCATTTTGGCGAATTAATTCTTCACATAAGCATATGATTCCTTGCGCTAATGGCCGAAATGTTTGGACAAGGTAGGCTTTTGCACTACTGTATGTTTGTCCTTGTAATACTGTGTCTATCGCAAAGGCATCAATAGATTGAATGGCTTGTTCCATACTTTGAATCGTAGCATTACATATAGCGTTCATACTTTGAGTTTGACTTTGTACTTCTCCCAAATACATGTTTAAACTCATGTATCGGCCTCCCTTTGTAGTTGCTGCTGTTCATAGGAAAGGTCGTTTTCTTTCTCGCTGAGATGCCGTTTTTCTTTAAGCAACGTCTCTTTTTCGTTTTCTAATTCGAATGTAAGTTTTCTTTCGTACTGCCCGATCTCTTGCCGCATATTCGTAAAAAGGTGAAACACTTCTTTGTCACCATACCAAGTTTCTAGTATTCGGTTAAATAAACGATTATTTCTATTTTTCCATTCATGAAAACTAGCCTCAGCTCGTTCTTGATGTTGCAGCGCCATTCGGTTTTCATTTTGTTCTTCAAATATAATTCGTAATTTTTGATTACATTGACTGATTTTCGTTTCAATTTCTTGACTCATCTTTTCTCCCTACCTTTTCCCCTTTACGTAGGCTGTTACATTATTGAAAAGTCTTTTGAAGTCCGGTATCCATTTTCTCAAATTCATTTGCTACGGAATGGATATTATCAATCGTTTGTTGAAAAGCAGCGCAAAATTGTGTCGTGATCTGTAAATTTTGTTGATTTGCTTCTTGTGCTTTAAAGTTCACAGATAGTGTCGTACGCGTTGCCTTATTTATAGAGCGACTAGTAGCACTTTGCATTCGATCTGAAGCATTTCTCATTTTCGTTGCAAGTTGCGTTGCCCTATGCAAATTACTTTGAAATTCTCCCATCACTTACTCCCCTCTACCTTATATTTTCAAGAAAATTATACCATGGAAAAATATTCTAATAAACCGAATGTTCGAATTTAACATACAATTCACCACTATTATTGAACATAATTTCAACATAACTGTGTCGAAATTATGTTCTACTTATACAAAAAAGATGACTTCAGCCATATGCTAAAGGCATCTTTTTCTACCTTATTATTTTACTAATTCTCCATTATAAGCTTTTATATTAAGCGGAGCAGTTAAAAATTGTGCTGCTTTACTAACGAAAGATGTGAAGTGTTCACTCGTATTATGGCTCGCAACTGCTGCTTCATCTTTCCATACTTCTACCATCGTATAAACACTTTCTTTTTCTGTATCTTTATATAAGTCATAAGATACATTTCCACTTTCTTCTCTTGAACCGTGAATGAGTGGCTGAATTTCTTCTAAAAATGCTTGTTGTTTCGCTGGATCTACTTGAAATATTGCGTGAATAATAATCATGGTGCTTCCCCTCTCATCTTTCACTTATTGAAGTTCTTTTATAAAATTATTTCCACTCTGCAACTTTTTCAATTGGAAGACGTACTGATTGGTAACCACTGTCTGCAGCTTTCCCGATTGAAATTAACATAACTGGTACGTAGCGTTCTTTATCTAGTCCAAATGCTTCTGCAATTTGGTCTTTTTCAAATCCACCAATTGGACAAGTATCATAACCGTGCGCACGAGCTGCTAGCATAAATTGCATTGCTACAAGACCACCGTCAATTAATACTGTATCTTTCATTACTTCTGGTGTAACCATAGAGAAGTAAGCTGAAAGTTTTTTCATTTGATCTTCTTTTACTTCTGCTGGCATAAGTCCACGCTCTACTGCTGTACCGTAAATTTCTTCTGCGTTATCAAAGTTGTTTAAATCACCAAATAAAGCAATCATTGCTGAAGATGTTTCTACTTGAGATTGATTGAATTTCGCAAGTGGCGCAAGTGTTGCTTTTGCTTCGTCACTTTCAATCACAAGGAATCTCCATGGTTGCATGTTTACTGATGATGGTGCAAGTGTTGCTTCTGTAAGAATTTCTGTCATTTCTTCTTTGCTAATTTTCACTGAAGGGTCGTACTTACGAATTGAACGACGTCCTGTTAAAATTTCGTTAAAATCATTTGTTTTTACTGAGTTAGTCATAGTTGTATTCTCCCTTTTTTATAATTCTTTTATATTTTCTTGAATGTGATTTAACATATTTAAAAGATTATCGCGTTCTTCCTCACTTAATCCTTTAAATGCAGATGTTGCAAAACGTTCTTTTTCCTCTTGAAACGCTTGAATTTTATTTCGTCCCTCTTCAGTAAGAGAAACTAACGTAATTCTGTTATCATCTGGATTTTTACGTCTTACAATCATTTCATTGGCCTCAAGCTGCTTTAAATGCCTTGTTATCGCAGCATTATCAATATTCACTTCTTGCTGAAGTGCTTTTTGACTAATTTCACCTACTTCAAATAATTGAAGTATAAGCTCTAATCGAGACTGGCTCATACCCGTACACCCTTCAAATTTCGAACTTACTTCTTTATTTAGAAAGTGTAATTTATATAAAATAATCGCTTCTTTTGAGCATGAACTTGTCAAATTAACCCTCCTTTACAATCAAAATAAAAACATTTGATGTATCAATAGTTGATATGTCAATTAATATAATCTATATCGATTTAGAATGCAAGCATTTTGTTTTTATTTTATTTTTTCCAAATTAAGGCGCTTTGTAGCGTTACAAATAATGTTAATTGCACTATAATAATACTAATTTAAAGAACTGGAGAGTGATTGATAATGCGGCAATACACAAATAGAAATGAGGAATTGAAAATGGAAAATGAAATGAGGATATTCACAAATGACAACAATAAATATAGGGATTGTTGCGCACGTAGACGCTGGCAAGACGAGTTTGACTGAGCGTATTCTTTATGAAACGAATGTGATTAAAGAAATTGGCCGAGTAGATAGTGGTAATACACAAACTGACTCAATGGAATTAGAAAGACAACGCGGAATTACGATTAAAGCATCTGTCGTTTCTTTCTTTATTGATGATGTAAAAGTAAATGTCATTGATACACCTGGACACGCTGATTTTATCGCTGAAGTGGAGCGATCATTCCGCGTTCTAGACGATGCGATTTTAGTTATCTCTGCCGTTGAAGGTGTGCAAGCACAAACAAAAATTTTAATGCGAACATTACAGAAACTAAACATACCGACTATTTTATTCGTTAATAAAATTGATCGTAGTGGCGCAAACACTGAAAAAGTTATGAAACAAATAAAAGAGGTTCTTTCAAATGAAGCATTCCCCTTCTATTCTGTTCTAAACGTAGGAACGAAAGGAGCCCAGATTATTGCATACAAATCATATGACGATTGTATGGAACTGTTAGCGCCATATAATGAATCGTTACTTGCGTCATATGTAAATGATGAAATCGTACCGGACGTATTATTAAGAGAAGAACTCGAAAAACAAATACAGCAAGCAAGTGTGTACCCAATCTTTTTCGGTTCAGCCATGACAGGTATAGGTGTAACTGAACTGCTCGAAAATATTTCAACCTTATTTCCAGCTAATAAGTCGGCAGAAAACGAAACATTATCCGGTGTTGTGTTTAAAATTGAACGTGAACCTTCTGGAGAAAAGATTGCTTATGTAAGAGTTTTTTCTGGTCGTTTACACGTAAGAAAATATGTTGATATACAGCGCGGAGACGTTCTGGGGCATAAAGAAAAGGTTAAGAAAATATGTCTATTTCATAACGGGAATGTTGTTCAAGCTTCTATCGTTCCTAGCGGAGAATTTTGCAAAGTGTGGGGACTGAATGATATTAAAATTGGTGATATTATTGGTGAACGTACGGATTATATAAAAGATATTCACTTTGCCGAACCACAAATGGAAGCTTCCATTGATGCAGTATCAAAAGAAAGAATTCATGATTTATACGCTGCACTTATGGAGCTATGTGAAGAAGATCCACTTATTAAAGTGTGGAAAGATGATGTTCATAATGAACTATATATTCGCCTTTTCGGTGAAGTACAGAAAGAAGTAATTGAAACGACTCTTTTTGAAAAATATAATTTGCAGGTTACTTTTTCAAATACGCGAGTTGTATGTATTGAAAAGCCAATTGGCATTGGGAATTCCGTTGAAGTCATGGGTGAAAAAGCCAATCCATTTTACGCAACAGTCGGATTCAAAGTTGAACGTGGTGAACTTAATTGCGGCATAACATATAAATTAGGTGTTGAGCTCGGCTCACTACCTTTAGCATTCCATAAAGCGATTGAAGATACAGTATTTCAAACGTTAAAGCAAGGTTTATACGGATGGGAAGTTACGGACATTTCTGTCACGTTAACGCATACAGGTTATGCTAGTCCTGTTACAACAGCGAGTGACTTTAGAAACTTAACGCCGCTCGTTTTAATGGATGCTTTAAAGCAAGCTGAAACACATGTATATGAACCAATAAACGAGTTTGAATTAACTGTACCGGAGCACGCAATTAGTACCGCGATGTATAAGCTCGCTGCTATTCCAGCGACTTTTGCAGAACCTATATTCAATAATGATTCCTACCAGTTAACAGGATCATTACCTGTTGCAAAAACAGAGAATTTTAAACGAATGCTACATTCATTTACAGAAGGAGACGGCATATTTACAACGAAGCCAGCTGGTTTCACAAAGCTTATGGCTCCCTTCCCTACTCGAAAACGTGTTGATTATAATCCGCTGAGCCGTAAGGATTATTTACTTCATGTTTTGAAGGCTTATTAAAGTAAAAGAGGTGCAATTCGCACCTCTTTTGCATGTATTAATAGGTTAGTTTGTCCTAACAACTTCTTTAAGTTCTCCTATTATTTTCGCTATAGCCTCAATTGAATTTTCCGTTTCATATCCCCCAACATTTACAGAATGATTTGCATTTTTGACAACTTCAATCTGTAAATTCGTTTTATATAACTGATCAATTTGATCTGCATTGTATTGGTGATCTTTATCCCCAATAACTAAAAACCCTTCGTGTCGACTATGTAAGATAGAATCAAAAATTGTATCAAACGTCAGTAAAGGTGTAAGTAATATCATTTTTGACTGCGCGAATTCGTCTCTCTTCATTAAATCATTTGCAATCGGAATTGTTCCGAGTGATTTCCCTAAAAACATAGTATCGTTATATTGCTTACCTTTTAATACGCCCTTCATTATAGGATTAATATCATCCATCATTACTTTCGTTATTTCTTCCATTGTTTTATTCATTACTTGTTCGTCATAAGAATAATGAATATGTACTACATCTATTTTATTTTCGAGCATAAGCATCGTCGCATAATAAAATAACGGTTTATCGTAATTGTATCCTGAACCGGAGAACATAAAGCAAATCCTACTAGAACCTTTTTCGATATGTGTGTAACGAATTACTTTATCATCTATATGTATTTCTTTTTTAGTCCCCTTCACCCTTTTCCCCTCCGAATACATTTAATTTTGTAAAACGATATGTTCTGTATGAACTGCTATATCCTTTACTTTCTCTTTTATAAATGCAGGCTGTAAATTATATGCCTCTAACTCTTCTACCGGCACCCACTTAAAGAAATACGTTCTACCTTCTTCTTCCAAAATATATTGATCCGCTCCATTTGCAGGTAACTCATGTAGCTCTACTTCATAATAAAAACTAATTTCATGAAACTTTCGCTCAGAAAGTGTAAAGAAATTTTCTACTGACCATATTAATCTTTTCCCTTTCATAGGAACACCTAATTCTTCTGCAAGTTCTCGTTTTAACGTATCTTCACTATTTTCTAGCATTTTCACTCTTCCGCCTGGTACATACCAATAATCTTCCCCTTTGTTTTGAAGAATAAGTATTTTATTATCCTGTTTACAAATTGCTCCAACGCGGTAATTAAAACATGTTTCCTCTACTTTAAACGTAAGATCCATCCGTAATGCCCCTCATATAAATATCGAATTATTACAAAACAATTATGTAATTACTGTACAAATAAGGTTACTAAATTTATTCACTTCATTCAATCATTTTCGAATTTTCTAAACTCTTATTTTTCATCATTACAAGTGTATATACATATGTTACAATCACATTGCACACTAGAAAACATTATGGGGGTACGGATGGAAACGTTATTAATCCAGCAAACTGAGAAATCAAATAAGTTTTGGAAAATCGTTGTGAAAGAAAAGGACTATGTTGTGTTTTACGGAAAAATTGGCACAGCTGGCAGTGTGAAAGCGAAAGAGTTTGAAACAGAAGAAGAATGTATGAAAGAAGCTAATAAACTAGTTGCTTCCAAACGTAAAAAAGGATATACAGACCCGTTGCCTGGGGAAGATTACATAAAAGAAAAAACGATAACCGAAGAAGAATTTTGGGAACTACTTCATCGTGCAAAAACGAAAGGTGAGGACCAAGAAGAACAAATAGAATGGCTTACTTCTCACCTTGCTAAACGTACAGTACATGAAATTGTAGCATTTGATACGCATATGCATCGTCTTTTGAAAGACTCCTATACCTCCCGTTTATGGGCAGCAGCCTATATTATTATGGGTGGCTGTTCAGATGATACTTTCGATTACTTCCGCGGATGGTTATTATATCAAGGAAAAGAGACATACGAAGCTTGTATTGAAGATCCAGAACGATTAATTCCTGTATTAGAAAACTTGAGTGAGTATGACGTCCCAGAGATTGAAGAACTTTCTTTATATTTCGGTTTCACTGTATATGCAGAAAAAACTGGTGACGAAGATGATACTTACTTTACACTTTACCATGTCTTATCTAATGAAGAATTCGACGATGTAGATTTTGAATTTGACTGGAATGAAGACGATGAAGAAGGTTTAAAAAAGATGTTTCCTAAGCTATGGGAGATGTATGGGGAAGAACCGATTGAGTAGTAGATTAATTATTCGTGAAAAAGCGCCTTGTTTCTTTAGTAACAAGGCGCTTTTTTTGATACTATATTTAAATTATTATCTTCCCACTCTCCCACCACTCCATAAAAGTCTTTAAAGAAGGAGCAACCCACGTTCTACTATCATTTTCATGATTCCATACATATATATCATCTCTTTGCACTTTTCCATTCAAAATGGAATAGCCAAACAAATCACCATTTCCGCCATCAGCAAAAAATAATAAACAGTCAAAAGGCATGTATAAATCCTTAAAATCAACTATATTTCTCATACTCATATTTTCAGTTTTAATTTTTGAAGCAGACCATATAAAGTCACCGTATTCACCTTCTATACCATTTGTTTCCTGTAATAATTGATATAAATCATTCGGTAACTCCACATGTATACATTGTTGTATATCAGTAAGTTCCTCCTTCGTAGCCGAATTTTTTAAGCTTAAGTTTGATGAGATACTGTGAATGGTGTCTTTCCACATCACCTTTTCTCCTCCTTATGTGCAATCAAGTATATTCAAAGGACACCGCTAAATTTATTGATACCATCTTTCTAACAATTCCTTCTCCCTCTCCCCTGAAATACCTGCTTTTAATTCCCATTCGTCTGTACTCTTCATCCACTCATACACGTCTGTAACTGTCTCTTCTATTTTTCTAAAAGTAAGTCCTTCTTTAACAGCATTCTCGATACTTATAGAAAATCCACCTTTCCACGGCTTCGTTTCACCTTCTAATGAAAAAGTTTCTGGAAGCCATAAAGGCATCTCTGTCCAAGGCTGCACTTTATGTTCATTCATAAACGATTCCTCTATCCAAACGAATTCAGCATCACTATTCGTAACTTTTTTACACGTATTTAATAGCTCTTCCATCGTCAAATCATAATTCGGACCTGTTACATTGAATGTACCTGCATTTTTGTTTTCTGCCATGTTTAGTCCCCAGTTTGCGACATCTTTTATATCAACTATTTGCACTGGACGATCTTTTCTTCCTGGAACTAACACTTTACCTCCTTTTGCTACACGCTGAATCCAGTATGGAAGTCGATCTGTATAATCAAACATCCCTGAAAGAAGTCCTGCTCTTACGTGTAAAACACACCTCGGCCAATACTTCTCTGCTTCTTTTTCACATAATACTTTCAGCGCACCATAATGCTCATAAGGAGAAACTTCACCATTCTCTACAGCCTTTATTTGCTCTTCCGTTGGTTCAGGTTGTAATATATAGTCTTCTTTTATGTCATGCGGGATCCAATCTTTATATACGGAAAGGCTTGAGATGAATATATAATGTTTTATATTATCTTTTAAGACATCTCCAGTATTCCGAATGTGATGCGGAGAAAACCCACATGTATCCACGACAACATCCCATTTTCGATTTTCTAAACTTGATACATCACCATTTCTGTCACCGATAAGCTGCTCCACTTCAGGAAAAATTTCTTTGTTTGTTCCGCGGTTAAATAATGTAACTTCATGCCCTCTGTTCAAAGCCTCTTCTACAACAGCTCTTCCCAAAAATCGTGTACCACCTAGTATTAAAATTTTCATGGTTCTCCCCCATTCATCATTAAAAATCCTTTCTTTTGTTAAACGATTTTTTGCTCTTAAAAGTTACGGGTGGAATGCAGATTTTCACTATAATCTTAGTTCTATAAAATAAAAAGTAATTATTAGCGCCCATTCTTTACCTTTACACAATCTCCCCATCAATTAACTCAATAATTCTATTACACTTATTCGCTACCTCAATATCATGCGTTACAATAATAATCGTTCGTCCTTCTTCATTCAGTTGTAATAGTAGATCCATAATTTCTTCTCCTGTTTTTCTATCTAAATTCCCTGTCGGTTCATCAGCCAAAATTATTTCTGGTTCGCCTACTAACGCTCTAGCAATTGCGACTCGCTGCTGTTGTCCACCTGAAAGCTCGTCCGGTGTTTTATGCGTATGTTCTTTTAAACCTACTTTTTCTAAATAGAACTTCGCCTTATTTTCTCTTTCTCGTTGCTTTAGCTTTCTATATGTGAGTGGTAGTGCTACATTATCTAGTACAGTATGTTCTTTTAACAATGCAAAATATTGAAAGATAAATCCAATCATTTCATTTCTTGTTTTATGAACTTTATTTGCTCTTATTTCAGTTAATGTTTTTTCATTTAACGTATATTCACCCTCATTTGGCAAATCAATTAACCCTATAACATTTAATAGCGTACTTTTCCCCGATCCTGATCGACCCATTATCGCTATAATTTCGCCCTTATTTATCGTTAAGTTTATACCGTTTAATGCGAACGTATTATGGTTCTTGTTACTATACACCTTCTTAATGTCTTTCAATTCAATTAAACTCATTATTCCATCCCACCTATTAATGTTTTCGGTTCGAGTTTTCTAATAAATAAGAAGACAATTACATTCGAGACAATGATGATCAATAATAAGAAAAGAAATACTAAAAATAATATAGGCATGTCCAATTTAAAGTCTAATGCCGATACTGCTTTAAAATCCTTTGACATTTGCAGCAGCTTCCCATACCTCCATGAAAAGTAAGCTATTGACATTCCTAAGCCAGCTATTGCTACAATAATGTTTTCTAAAACAATTTGAATAAACATTCCAAATTTACTTTCGCCAAAAACTATTTTTATACCAAATTCTCTCTTTCTCATTAAAATAGAAACGATGGTTGTTACTGCCATTCCGACTATCGAGAATAGAATGAATAAGACTCCTACTATAAGTTGAGGTATTTCAGAATAGCTGTTAAGAGTAACATCTATATTTATTTCATCACCTAAATTTTTCAAATGAAACGTACCGCCGTTTCCTTTAAGTTGAATTAATTCTTCTAGTTTCTTTACATCTGCATCTTTTCGTAAATGTAAAACTGTACTTTGATGCAGTCTTAAAAACATTCCTTCATAATTTTCATATCTATTAGATGACATAGGCATTATCATTGCGTAATCCAACTTCAAATAAACGTTCGTTGTATTATTATCTACGATAAATTTATTCTCTGGTAAAAAGCCTATAATTGTATATTGATTATTAATTGTATCCCCAACTTGAAAATATTTCTTAAAGTAAGAACCCATTAATACTTTTGTTTTTTCTTCACTATTTTTGGGAAAATCTTCATGCAAGAAACCCTCTTTAGGTTTTAAATGTAAACCTAATAATTTATAGTAATTTTCATCTACAACAATTGTTTGAACAGTAGGTCTTTCATCGTGAAACGTTTTATGTTTCAAATCAGCAATCATACTGTTTTGAAGTGGTCTATTACTTGATTCTATTTCAATTAAACTCTCCTCGTATGTACCATACGAAATCACGTCTTTATTTTGATGAATTGTATTATAAACCGCTTGAATTTGCTCTTTATTAAATTGATTGCTTTGTAACCTATCTGTCATCCTTTCAAAAGTAACTAAATATGTTTTATCCACATTTAATGCTGAGCTGGATTTATCGTTTAAATGGTGTAAATTATAAAATACATTAATTGAACTCGTTATAGTTGCTAATCCAAATGTAATTTGTATTAGCAGAAGTACCGAAAATAGAAATCTCTTTTTTAATGCTATGAACGCACTTTTTATTCTCATCATTTTTACTCCTTTAATGCTTTAGCAGGTTCACTTTTAAGCACATATACAAATGGTATAACAGAGAGGATAAAAGCTATACTAAGTGAAAGAAATACACACATTACAATATGAGTAGGCTGTAAACTAATGCTATAGCTTGTAGACTCTATAATACTTTCACTCAAAGTGCTAAAAATCCATTGTATGCATATCGCACAGGCTGATGCGGTAATTGCACATAAAAATAATTGACTAAATATAAAAATAAAAAGATTTACATTAATTGCTCCCAAAGATTTCCTTAGCGAAAGACTTTTTTTCTTCGTATAAATCCAATAATAACTTACTACTATACTGGTAATTAAAGCTATACAAAAAAGCCTAAATGGAAAACTTAATAACTCTTTCACAGCTTTACTTGAGTTTTTTTCTTTCTCAAAATTCTCTTTTTCACTTATCACTTTGGCATTTATATCTTTATTGTTCTGGTTTATATGCTGTATGAAAGTGTTTATTTCCTTTATAGGGTTTTCGTTAGAACGAACGATCATTTGGAATGTATTTTCATTTTGGATCATTTTTTTCACTTCATCTGGCATATCATTTAAAGCGACGTAAATTTTAATATTATACTCATATCCAGTATTTGCTCCAGCTACACCTTTAACTGTATATTCCTTATTAAATAGTTTTATTGTTTCCGTATCCTTATAAATTTTCTTCCCGACTATTACACTATTTTCTTCATTTTGTTCCATCTGAGAACCTTTTAGCAAAGGTGGAGACCAATTTTTATTAAGGAGACCATTCATTGTTGCTCGGCCGATACCCGGAATAGTAATACGAATATCATTTGTAATAACACTAGCATTTTTAAAATCAGTCTCTACTAACATCTGGAATTGTTTAAAATTTAATTCGCCTATATTAGTAAGTTGAACGGAATAGTAATAATTAAAATAACCATTCTTTCTATCATAAAATTTCTCATCATAATAATCTTTCGTCGACATTGCTATAAGTATCGGCCATATTGTCAATACAAACGCAATAAATAACATAATGAATATTGCTTTGTTTACCACTATTTCTTTTAATACTAGATTCATATATCCTCCTCATTTTAAAAACCGCGAAAAAGGTATTTATCCTTTTTCACGGTTTTTGTTGATTGTTATCTAATTACCATTTCCTTAGAGGTGTAGGCACTATCCCCTTTCATTACCCATTCATGACCCGAATAACCAGTAGTAATTGGCCCTCTGGATGAAACTTTAACGTTCACACGATCTGTAATTTTAGCATTATTCTTTTCTGCCTCTTTAGAAGACCCATCATCAAAGCTAGCCCTTACAGTCATCTTGTAAAAATGAGGTTCATTTGTTTGCGCAGTGTAGGCGTGTCCTGTAGCCTTTCCTCCGCTCCCTTCCCATTTCCCATAAGAATCCCAACTAATCGAAGCAAATGAAACGGAAGAAACCATACCTAATAAACAAGCAGTTAGCCCTGTAGTAGCTAAAGTTTTTTGAAGTAAGTTTTTCATATAAACTCAATCTCCCTTGTTTAAAATATTCACTTAAATATTTAAGTATTTTCAGGCCTTGTCCTCATTATACATAAAAAAAATAATCTCATATTAAAAAATCCTAATTTTTACATTTTCCACACAACCCTTACATTGCTCTGAACTTTCCGTCATAAAAGAAAAAGATGGTATGAAACTCCCATTCACACCATCTTTTTGCTTCCGTTATTTATTTGATCCTGTATAAGGAAGAATGTATTTCACAATCAATTCCCATCTATCCCGTGCATTCGGCATAACTTCAGAAGCAATTACTACAACCAAATCCTTCTCTGGAATACAACAAATCATATTCCCACCATCACCCATTGCACAATACGAATAGACACCCTCTTCTTCTCGTAACCACCATAAGTAACCATATTGATTTGAATTCATCGCTATTGATTCTTTTATCCATGATTTTGATAGTATTTGTTTTCCATTATGAATACCTTCATTCAAATACATCTGTCCAAACTTAGCCATATCCCTAACCGTTAACGTTAGTCCCCAGCCGCCCGCCGAAATACCATTTGGATCGTGAACCCATCCTTTCACATCTTTTCCGAATAAGTCATCAAATCCAAATGCTTTCATATTATAGTTTGGAATTTCTCTCATGCCGAGTGGCTGAAATAAGTATTCATTCGCAAATTCACGCGCATTTTTTCCTATTGCGTTCGTTATGATCGCTGATAGTATATGAGCTCCTGCAGATGAATATTTAAAAGATCCAATTTCTCCGCCGTTTCCTATCCTATTTAACGTATATTGTATCCAATCTTGTTGTGTACATAGTTCTTCTAACGGTTCCTGCCAGTCTACGAATGGATGTGGAGCTGTCATCGTTAGAAGATGGCTTACTGTTACTTCAGATGAATTAACGTTATATTCCGGGAAAAATTCTATTACTCTTTGATCAACGCTTTTTATATAGCCCTTATCTATACATATCCCAATTAGCGCAGAGATTATCGTTTTTGTGACTGACGCTATGTGAAATGCATCATCTGGACCGTAACCGTTATAATATTTTTCAAAAATAACATTACCTTTCTGCATTACTAACATACCATTCATATTTTCATATTCTTCTTTTATAATCTGATCTAACTTTTCAGCAGTTTTCATTATTCTTTCCCCTTTAACCTGTAATTAAAAAGGTTCGATAGGTACATATATATCAACTATATGTTTATGCTTTGGATGCTGCTTTGGGTCATTTCTATATACTTCAAAAGGATACGAGTCTCTCGGTTTATATCCGCTATTTGGCAGCCACTCACCATATATAAAGTTCCACGCTCCCTTATATTCATCTTGGAATATTTCAAAATGTCCTACTGCATACTTGCCTGAAGGTATTATCATTATTCCAATATCACTCGTTTCTACTGCGGACGCATCCGGAATTGTTATACATAAACTTGTTCTTAAATGATAGTCCTCAGTAAATTCATGATGATCGTGGTAAATGGTTAATACTTTCGTATCCTCAAATACATGATATTTTTTCTTCGCCGCGTAACGAAATAATTTTTCTATCATTTCTGGAAAAGCTATAGCTAACTCTTCATATGTACCTGTATGTCTTATGTATGCGACGTTTATATTATCCGCTGTTACAATTTCAACATTTCCTCGAACCTTCTTACATTCATTGTATTGAGGAATTCCCCTTACGTCTTTGCAATTCTTGCTATTATCGTTTCGATATTGAGATGGACTTATTCCGTAATGACTTTTAAATGTGCGGGAGAAAACTGCTGAATCTGTAAACCCGAAGTGATACGCAATATGTGTAATCGTCATATCTGTGCGATATGTAAGTAGATTTGTTGCCCTTTCTAACTTCAATCGGTTTACATACCGTGATAATGGCTCGTCTACTATCCCCTTGAAAATCCGATGAAAATGAAACTTTGAAAATCCTGCTACATCCGCTAGCTCTTCAATGGATAGTGAACTGTCTATGTTTGATTCTATATAATCTTGAACCTTATGTATGCGTCTTACATACTCATTTCTACTCTGTTTATTCTCCATACTCTTTATCTCCTCACAACAAAAAGAACCATCCCAGAATACTTTTAGGACGGCTTTCTATTCGTAATAGATTCTTCCATATTCTATTGTTAAATCGATATAATTTCACTATATTTTTTAAATTGATGGTAATGTGGCGGTCTCCCGATTTAATTGAAAGAAACAACTATTTTTTTATAGCCCTACGCAAATTAGTAATATTATTGGGATTTAGCTCCCATTGTCTCATAAGTTCTCTTTGTCTTGTTTTTAAGTCTTCAAATGGTTCTTCCACTATGTCGATTTTATTAAATTTCCCTTCGAAAACTAAAGCATTTTTTATCTTTTTATATCCACCAAAACCTAAGTCATCATTTAGTAACCAGACTACTCTCTGTATTTTTGCGAATAAAATACCACCTGTACACATTGGACACGGTTCCAACGTGCTATAAATAGTAAACTTCTCATTTTTTATTTTTGCATCAAACATTGCTTCCCCTGCATTGCGAATAGCGTCTATCTCTGCGTGAGCTGTTATGTCTTTTTGTGGATGCACTCTATTTCTTCCTCTTGCAATGACATTATTATTTCCATCAACAATAACTGCTCCTACTGGATATGTGTTTTCTTTTAATGCCTTTTCTGCTTCTTCCAATGCCATCTCCAAAAAATATCTATCTCTTTCAAAATGCATATAAATCCCCTTCTTTTGATGAAATTATTTTACAGAAATTGCTTTTGACATCCCACTCACTTCTATCAAATTAACAAAACAAAAAAGGATATCATTATGTCTGCAACAACGGGGCAAGAATGGTGTTTTAATATAAACTTAATTGAATAGAATTTGTGATAAAATCCCATCTTCATTAAGCTAAGAAAAACAAATACTCTAAAACGAGAAATTTTGAGGTATCATAAAAATTTTCAAATTTTTAATTCTTGTTTTGACGTTTCTTTTGTATGCTCCCTATAACTCCAAATACAATCGCTACTGCTAAACATACGATTGAGAAAGTTTGTAATACGTTTGTCGAAAAATAGCCTACCCCTAACACTACTGCTAAAACGATTCCTGCTACTAACATTCTCCGTTGCTGCATATCCATGCAATCATTCCCCTTTTATTTACACATTTTTCAAAAACAAAACTCTACTAGCACCGTTCCCATCATAATTTGTATGTACCGATACACCCTCTACCTCATCATCCCCGGCCTCAATTCGAAAACCGATTTCTTGATGAAACTGTATCGACTTTTTGTTAATTGGTGACGTAATTGCTTTTACAACTTTACGGTTATTTGCACGTGCGACATCAAAGAAATACGAATACAATGTCGATGCAATTCCTCTTCTTCTATACTTCGGATTGACACCGATAAAATGAACGTACGCTTCCTCTTTATGCGTTTGTGAGAAGAATCCGCATAAGAAACCTAACGTTTCTCCCTCTTCTTCAATAATAAAACTCGTTTCTTGAAAGTGAATAAAGAACAATTTTGGCAACATGGCAGCCATGTCTCTCCCGCCCCACCAATCATTTAAAACAGAATGAATCTTTACATAATCTTCCCCTTGGATGTTTCTTACTCGCATATGTTTCTCCCTCTCACTCACTTCATTTTTTCATAAATTTTAATGACTGTTTCTACTAATAGGATGAATGCCCATATTATGTATAAATGGACCGGTTGAAAAAGCCATTAAAATTGATCCTATTAAATAAATCACACTCATTATTTTTAATATTTTTATAGAAAGATACGAAGTTTGTTCTTGCTCCACTTGTGATAATTCGATTTCTCCGTTCTCAATTCCTTTTTGTAAACAGTCTTCACATAGAAATTATTCCTTAATTTTTTTACCACCGTGCATCGTACCTGTTCTTTCTTTACATCTTGAGCATTTTCGATTTATCATGTTGTTACCACTCCAATCTATTAAGATTATACTTATACAATTCTATTTTTACCTTAATATCCCTTTTATGTATTTTATAGAGAAAGGTCGTGTTTTATGATTTCAAAACTCACGTTTGGCTCGAAAAAACGTACCGTTCATTATGTATTAAGACCTAGTTGTTATGCGATTATTTTCCATTCATCTTCTTCAAAGATTGCTGTTATCCAAAAAGGAGACCGTTACTTTTTACCTGGTGGCGGTATGGAAGGTAATGAAACAAAAGAAGAATGTTTGCACCGTGAACTACTAGAGGAATTAGGATGGGCAATTAAAATTGATCAGTATGTCGGTAATGCGGCTCGATATTTTTATGCAGAAAAGGAAGATATATATTATTTAAACGATGGATTTTTTTATATTGCGAATATGGTGCAGAAACAAACTGAAAACTGTGAGGAGGATCATGTTCTAAGGTGGATGTCTCCATTGCATGCTATAAAGCTTCTCATACACGATCATCAAAAATGGGCCGTTGAACACGCGCTTTTATTACGAAATAAAAAATGATCTCCTTCTATATGAAAGAGATCATTTTTACTGTTAACTTACTTTTTTCAAATTGAGAGCAGGCTTTTTCATTCCGCCTTTTTTTACAACATATAAACCGATAAAGATAATAAGCCCGCCAACGAGTTGCATCATATTAACTTGCTCCCCAATTGTCACTGCCGCAAAGATAACTGCGAATAAAGGTACAAGATACATATAAACCATTACTTTTGTTGAGCCTATTTGACTAATACCGACATACCATATTGCTAGTCCGAAGATGGTCGCGAAGATGATTGAATATGCTAGTGATCCCCAGCTTGGCGTATCTACTGGCCATGTTAATGAATTTACGTTGAATAAACAGTATATAACTAGCGGTACAATTCCAATTAAAGTAGACCATGATGTGACTCTCATTGCGGAGTATTTTGTGATAAGAGGTTGCGCTAATATTGGATACCATCCCCACGCAATTGCTGCGACTAATCCAATTACATTTCCGAGCCACGCATACTCATAAGTAGCTCCTCCTGTATGTCCTGTTAATAAAACGAATGCTGCACCAATAAACGCTACTATTGAACCAATTTGTACTTTCATCGAAAAACGTTCTTGTTTGTGTAATACTGCTAATATCCCTGTAAAAATAGGTGACATCGCAATTAATAATGAGGCGTTCGTTGCTGAAGTATATTTCACAGATAGCGTAAACATCGTTTGATACATTGCCGTACCAACGATGCCGACTGCTACTAATCGTAACCAATCTTTTCTTTCAATACGTAATGAACGTTCCATCATAAACGTAATAAGTAATAATACCGGAGATGCTACTAAAAATCGTAAACTATTAAATTGAATGGATGACATAAATGCCACGCCATACTTTCCAATTGTATAATTTGCTCCCCATACTAATGCAACTGATACTAGGAGCCATTCCATTTGCCATCGTTTCATCCGAATCTCCCCTTCCATATTTAGCATAGTAAAATTGGCTGGATATAACACCGTCCAATTGGCTGTTTTTTTACCCAGCCAATTTGTTATACTGAATATATATAAGAGATTCGGAGGCGTTTGTATGGAATGGAAGCTAGATAACGACAGTAAAATCCCCATTTATCAGCAAGTTGTTGACTTTATTGAAAAACGTATTACATATGGAGAACTTCCTCCAGGTAGCTTCCTCCCTTCCGAACGGAAATTAGCTACACAGTTAAATGTAAACCGAAGTACAGTAACGACTGCTTATAATGAACTACGTGCAATGGGAATTGTAGAAAGTACGACTGGTAAAGGTACACGTGTAAGTACACATATGTGGGGCGTTTCTCCAACATTAACGCCGAACTGGAGAAATTTCGTAGAAGGTGGTACGTTTTTACCAAACTTACCGTTACTTCGCCATATTCGGGCAGAAATACAACAAAATGAAAATATTATAGATTTCGCGAACGGAGAACTCGGTTGTAATCTTTATCCTCACGATCAACTACAAACGATTTTACGAGAACAACCGTTAACGCATTCATTAAGTTATGATCATCCGCAAGGCTATCTCCCGTTAAGACAAGCGGTCGTAAAATATATGAAAGAAGATTTAAAAGTTGAGGCGACTGAACAATCCATTATGATTACTTCTGGCGCACAGCAAGCACTTCACCTTATCGTACAATGCTTATTAAATCCCGGTGATGCAGTCGCTTTTGAAAGTCCTTCACACTGTTATTCCTTACCGTTATTCCAATCAGCAGGTATTCGTATTTTCCCGTTACCTGTCGATGAACACGGTATTAATCCAGACGATGTGCAAGAATTATATAGAAAGCATCGTATTAAAATGATCTTTTTAAATCCAAACTTCCAAAATCCTACAGGCACAATGCTGCATCCAAACCGTAGAAAAAAATTATTATCACTTTGTGCAGACTTACGAATTGCGATTGTGGAAGATGATCCGTCTAGTTTGCTGACACTAGAAAAGAAACAACCTTGTCCTACTTTAAAATCAATAGATGAAAATGGGACAGTCATTTATGTACATTCCTTATCTAAAATGATTGCACCAGGTTTACGAGTCGGCTGGCTTGTCGCCCCGCAGTCTGTAGTAGAAAGGTTATCCGACGCAAGACACCAAATGGAATTAGGTATGAGTATTTTCCCGCAGTGGCTTATGCAGCAATTTTTCGAAACTGTGCCATTTCACTCTCATATCGTACCGTTACGAAAACAACTCGCAGAAAAAAGAGACGTTATCGTTCGCGCCTTAAATGAGCAACTTCACGATAAAATCTCTTTTTCAAACCCAACCGGCGGTATATACATATGGGGAAAATTAAAAGAACCGATAAACGAAAAACAACTTATTATGCAAAGTTTAAAACAAGAAATCGCCTTTATGCCCGGTAGTATTTTCGGTGCGAAAGATGGTTATATACGTTTATCTTATGGAAAAGTGAATATTGATCAAATTGAGGAAGGTATTTCTCGTTTGCGTGAGGCTATTTTGGTTTGTGAAAAGTAACTTTAGATACAAACCCTCGTTTGACAAAACCTAAATCTACCATTATTATCAACACGAACCTAGTTACCCCGCATTAACGGGCAATAAAACTCCCAGCTCAAAATTTAGCTGTAACAAAGAAGTTAGGTGGGAGATTAACTGCCCGTAAATGCCCGATTGGTTCAACTAATAATCAGTGAAGGGTGAATCCCCCCACTGATTAAAGTTTCACTTTATAGGAGTGGTAAAAATGAAAATTTACGTTGATGCAGATGCTTGCCCTGTAAAAGATGTAATTATTTATGAGGCTACGAATGCAGAAATCCCTGTAACCCTCGTTACTAGCTTTTCTCATTATTCTAATGCAGAGCAGCCAAAAGGTGTCGAAACAATTTATGTTGATTCTGGAGCAGATGCTGCAGATTACCGAATTATGCAGTTAGCAAAAAAAGAAGATTTAATCGTAACACAAGATTACGGTCTTGCTTCGCTGGCTTTAGCAAAAGGCTGTATCGTTCTTCATCATAAAGGGTACAAGTATACGAATGATAACATTGAACAATTGTTACAAACACGATATTTAAGTGCAATGGTTCGAAAAAGTGGTAAACGTACAAAGGGACCGAAACCATTTACAGCAGAAGATAAAGAGAAATTTAGAGTGCTCTTTAAAAGTATGATTGCACTTCAGAAATAAACCTTCTATTTGTAGAGGAAGAAAAGAAGAGAATATCCAAATGAACATTCTCTTCTTGGGGTTTACCCGTTTAAAATGAAGGTAAATTATCTAAATTATTTTCTTTTATTCCATCCGGTTCACTACGTATAATATCTCTACCATACTTATGAAATACGTCCACATGAGCTAACTTCCCTGATTTTGCTTCACTAAGAGCAGTCGTATAATCTAACTCTCTCCCGCTACTTGTTTTAAAAGCAATCAAATCACCTTCATCATTTTTACGAACAGCAACAATTTGTTCTGCTCCTGAAGTAACTTCCTGAGCTATTTCAAATTGAGCTTGCTCTTCCCCTTGATGTAAATAATCATTATATACTTTTTCAAAGTCTTTTTTGTCCATTAAACTCACCTCCAACACATTTTATTAGTATGGTTGGGAGGTGTTGGTTTTATGTACCTTTCTATTAACTAAACAAGACTTTACTGCTTAATTTAAACTAAATTTAAGTGTTAATATTTTCCTGGGAACTTTATAATTTATTATATAGAGACGAAATATAATAGGGAGAGTGATTCAGGTGAATATAAATATTAATCGTTTAACTAATATTTGTTTAGAGTTTCAGCAATCTAGATTTTATGTTACTAGAATTCCTAAAGATTTCTTATCAATTGCCCAAAAACGTTTTTCTATACCAACAGAAGATCAAATCATCGCTTTTTTAAGTTGTAATTTATTTGGATCAGGCAAGTATGGTGTTTACTTTACAAGTTCGGGTTTATACTGGAAAAATTGGTTATTAGGTAAAGGAAATTTGAAATGGGAACAATTAAATAAAGTGCAACAAATTGAAATTGATAAAGATGGTTTCTTATCTTTTGATGCACAAAAAAGCTTCAATATTAACGGGAGTGATTATCCCCCACTGTTATTTAAAGAATTACTTATAGCCCTTACGAATTCATTCCAAAATTCAAAACAACATGATATACATCCAGTTATAAAAATTAATGAAATAAAATCAATTTGCTCTTTATTTGAAACGCACAATGAATTATTAGAACCTGATAATGGATTATTTGTAGACACTCATATTTCAGACAAAAAGTTAAAAGCAATTGAGGCACGATTTATCGTTCCAAAAGAAGAACAGATTATCGCTTTTTTAGATACATCTGTTCTTGGGAATATGGGGAAAGGATCTGATGGCGTATTAATTTGTCAATCAGGTATATATTTTAGAGAAACTTTTGTACACTTGTATTTCCCTTGGCATGTCTTTAAAGACATCCCTATTACTTTGGCTTCAGATGACTTGGAAATTGGGAAAGGAAATATATTTCACCTTCTACATGCTAGAATGACTAGTCAAGATATTTTATTGTTCATCAAGAATTTAAAACAGTATGTGAATAGTTTATATGAAGAAAATCCACAATTACATATTTAATACATTTGTTATTACATATAAGCTCGTGTATAGTTAAGTCTAAAATTTCAATTTCAATTACAAAAACGATCATTTTTGTAGGGAACCCACAGAAATGATCGTTTAAAAAATCTTATTCTTTATTTATATGCTGTTTTATGATGGAATCCGGTGAAGAAGCACACGCTCTAATTCGATGGCCTTTTTTAATATCTATGCCGTTTCTTCAAAATTTCCAATATATCATCTGTGTAAAAAACATACTCCACTCTTCTTTAGTTAAAAGTTTTTGGTTCTGTAACGACCTGATAGATGTTACTAATAAAACTTACACTAGAAATTTAAATATTCTTTTGAGTATTTTCAAATGAAAACATAGTACCCTCACTATTTGATTGTAAAGTGTATTTTATATCGAACATCTTTGATATATCTTCAATATTTTTCAAACCAAGTCCTGTACCTTTACTATTTATATCAAACCCAATCCCATTATCTCTAAAAGAAACAATATCTTCATCTATAATAATTTTGAGGTTTTTAGCTTTTGAATGTTTTAGGACATTTTGAAAAATATTATCAAATAACCTTTGAATCCATAACTCATTACTATTCCATATCAACTCTTTATCTTGTGGATTATATACTAATTCAATTTTATGAATGCTATACAAATAGCTCCATTTTTTAATCATATTTTCTATTAAATTATGTATATTAACTTCATCATTCACAATATAAGTATTCTCTAAGGTCTCTGTAGATTGAATATTAAATTCGTTAGTTAAATCACTTATATATTGTATCTGCTCATACATTGATTCAAGTACTGGTGCTTGTTCCTTGTACTCACCTTCTAAACAATATAATTGTAATCTGACCGCTGTTAAGGGTGTATTAATATCATGCCGTAATTTATTTAATAGTTCCTTTTTTATTTGTTCCTGTTGTTGTAGTTCTAATTCTCGATAAGTTGTTCTTTCTATAAGCAAGTTCACTGATTTAATCAGCTCTCCCATTTCATCATCGCTTTTAACATTTATTATATTAGGGATTTTTTTATCACTAGCTAAATCTCGAATCGTTTGATTTAATACATTAATTTTATTTAATACTGTGTTAATCGATTTTGAAAATACAAAAGCTAATATTAATAATGATAATAAAAATATGATTAACATCGTAGGATATGCATAGGATTCGTGAAAAGGAATGTTCTGATTTTTAGTTTTAAAGACAACATTATAAATAACTGATACTAAGATACTAATTGATAACAATAACAGTGGTACGCTAATAATAGCGGAGAATAATAGTAACTGATATTTTTTCTTTAAATTCATTTCTTCATATAGGTATTTAATCTATACCCTTCTCCATATATGTTCTGAATAATATCACCTGTTTTATCATCAATTTTGGTTCTAATTTTCTTTATATGTACGTTCATGATATTTTGATTTCTATCTTCGAGTTGCCATAGGTAATCATAGAAGTGTTCTTTAGATAAAACTCTATCTCTATTTTCATATAAATAAAAGAATATTTTACGTTCAATTGCTGTAAAAGCAACTTCATTACGCAAATCATTAATAAAAACTCTTTTATATTCTGCATCTATAAATAAATGGTTAATTTGCGTGAACGTACCATATTGATTATCTAACATTTTCTGAATCCTTAACAACAACTCTCTAGGGTCAAAAGGTTTTATCATGTATTCTTCTCCAATGGTCAAACCTTTTAGTTTACTATCCATATCATTCCTTGCTGATAGAAATATAATTGGAATATTTAATCCTAGATTTTTTATTTTCTTTGTAATTTGATAACCATCTTCGCCTGGTAACATAACATCCATTACGACTAAATCTATTTCATGAATTATATCAAGAACTTTCCTTCCCTCTTTCTCCCAACACACACTATACTTCTCACGCTGTAAAATTTTTTGTAATAAATCTCCTATAATCAAATCGTCTTCAACAATTAATATGTTATATACTTTCATTATGTAAGCCTTTCATCGCTAAAGTTACAATTGTTTAGTTCTTCACTACTTTATTCTTAATAAAATCCATAGCAATTTTGTATATTTCATCAGGAGCATATAAATAAATACTATGTGTACCTTCAATTATTTTTACATCAGCTATTAATAACTTGCTAGCAAACTCCTTATAATCTTTGTTTTTTTGCTTTGTATACTTCGAATCTTTATATTGCCTAGCAATTGCATCTATAAATAACATAGGTGTTTCTTTTGGGATCGATAAAGAATTTGATTTTTTACCGTTATTGTAGCTTTGTAAAAGTTCTTGCTTCATATCATCATTAAAAGCCCGCTTATACGTAAGCGCTTTATAAACATCTTTTTCCTGTTCGTTTAAAAAGGATTGACGAATGACTTCGGGATTATAAGTAATAGAGGGAGCTAATCTCTGAAAACCAATTTCCGTTAAAATATTCATCCCTTTTATTTTTAATGAATCAACCATACCTATTTTATTAGTCACGTACTGTTTAGGTAAACCAATATCTAACGCAATAATCCCTTTTACTTCACTTGGATATTTTTGTGCCCAATAAATGGCCTCAATACCCGATAAAGAGTGTGGTACTAAGATGTATGGTGGTTTATTCCCACTTCGAATAAGCGCTTCTCTTGTTTGTTCTAGTATCGTATCAATATCTCTATCATCTTGAAAAACATCACTGTATCCATAACCAGCTCTCTCAATTACAGAAATCTTGTTTTCTTTCGAAAATTTACTGTATAAGCCTTTCAACTCATAAACAGGAGCGGCAATTCCAGATCCGGCCATAAATACAAACGTATCTTCCCCGCTCCCCTCATTATAAACATTCACTTTTTTATTATCGAAATTAACAAGTTCACCTTTATTGTTCATTAATTTCGATTCCATTTTTAATTGACAGTTATGATATATAAATACAGCACCTGTACCAAAAAAAATAATACTAATACACATTAAAAAAATTATTTTCACTAACCTCAATATTTTTTTCATTTGACACCCCTTTCAGACTATACTAAAAGGGTACAATGTAAAAATAAATTTCTAATAAATTTTTCAAAATTAATATTTATTCTTGGTTTCTAAGGCTGGAGCATTTTTAATACCTACGCAAAACCCTCAAAGTCTCCAATATATCATCTGTAAAGGCTGTGCCACCCTCTGTCTCTAAAACTCTAAAATATAAACTTCTTAAGAAAGCTCTAATATTTTGTACTAAAATATCATACTGAGGATGCGGGATGTCTTCAACGATTGCTATACTATGTAACCAGTTGCTCCACTCTTCTTCTGTTAAAAGATTTTGATTACGTAACGACATAATTGGCGTTACTAATCTCTCATCCTCAAAGTGTATGTAAACATAGTCATTTAGGCGAACTTTCTGACGAACAGCAGCCAATATTGCATATGAAAATTCACGATTTTGTATTGTACGAGCTAACGCATCGAGTGCATCAGCAGCATGTGCAGTAGAGTGTGCCCATCCTTTTCCTTCTACGTAACCCCTTACATCCTCTTCTAAATAGACATATTCCAGCACTTGTTCTGTCACGCTGTATAGTTGTTCTTCAGATAATAGCGGCTCTCTTTCATGAACCGATAAAATAAGTGGCGGGATTAATACAGAGAACGCACGTTTAAATACAGAATCTGTTCCCTTTTCACCAATTTTATAAAATAAATAATCAGGGCTAATTGCTTGTAGCATTAGTCCTCTTAACTCTTTTTGTCTAAATACATCATTTGTAATCCATTTATGAAGCGTACTATAAATTAAATCATCACGTAATTCAGCATCAGGTGAACCGATATAATCTAGCATCCACTGTGCATATGGATATGCATCTACGTCTTCTGGTACAGCATAATTGTTATTTTTAATTTGTAGCAGTTCTTCTTTTAATTCTAGTACTTCATTCATTATATTTTTTCTCCCCTTTTTGCGTTTCTTATTGCCTTATCCCCCGTTTTTCACTTTCTAAAGCTAATATAATTATACGAGAATTATAACTATTAATAAAAGGCTATACATATACTTTTGATTGTGTATTACATTCGCTCTTGAAATATAACTTCTGGATTTGCTAAATCAGTATTCTGAAATACAACATCCGCACACTCTTTCGGATTATGCTCATCTATATACATCTTACAGGCAGCATGATATCTGTTTAAAAACATCTTCTCTGCTTCTTCATAACTTCCAAAAGCTTCAGTTTCCCGCTTAGCACCACGTTTTCTCGCAATCTCAAAATTTGTATCTACAAAGATTTTGTAATCAAATAAATGCGCAACGTCTTTTTTCAATAGAAACGTTCCATCTACTATTAATATCATATTTTGCGTGGCCAATAGCGGCTCATTATGTACAGGCATATCCGTTATTAAGTTATGAGAAATCGTTTCATATTGTAAATTCCCGTTAGGTCCTAAAGGCATTAATAATCTTTCTTTGAAAGCTGTATAATCGTGTGCATCTTCATAATACCCCCTTGCAGATTCTTTTCCTTTTGCATAGCGAATCACTCTTGGATTATGAAAATCATCAATGCTGGCGCGTGTTACTGGTAATCCTCGTTTTTTTATTTCTTCCGCTAGTTCGTTTGCAAATGTTGTTTTTCCTGATGCTGTAATACCACTTACTCCAACTCTTGTTGGATAGGTTAAGTTTAGCTTTAAAATATAATCTGCAATTTTTTTGATTTGTTGTTTTCGGTTCATGATATCTCCCTTTACATTTAGTTTACATAATATTATTACAAGTAATAATACATGTCGCTATTTGTCGGTAAGTCGATATTCTTTATCGAATCGTCGATATATCGAAAAAATCGTTGATATATTTTAAGTTACGATAGATATATTTGAAAAATCGTTGATATATTATGAATGGCTTACTTTCCCTTAAACCCTCGATATAAAGCGGTCCGTAATTCTTGTTTGTATTCTTCAATTTCGGGCATATCGAGTTCTTCTGCTAGTCTGATAGCTAATTCAATATCATACGGTACACGTACGAGTTGAATGGAAAAGCTTGCGGCTTCTTTTTCATTGTACGTTCCTTCAAATATTAAATAAGAAGCTTGTGTAATTTCAAGAGGATTTCCTACGCTACCAGCATTACATAACGTTTTTCCTCTGAAATTTTGAACGAATGCTTGGTGAACGTCACCGTAGCAAACGACATCTGGCTTTCTTTCTCCTTCTATGTTCTCTGTGACCTCACTGTTTTCGAACATACTAACACGCTCTTCTCTTGAAGCGTGCGGTTGAATTCTTTCATATAAACTTCTCGGTGAAGCGTGGAACATACGAATCAATTTGCCACTCATAAAAAATTCGATTGAAAATGGTAAGCTTCTTAAATAATCATTTTGTTCTTCCGATAATTGTTTTTGATGCCATTTTAACGCTTCAAATTCAGTCGGTTTTGTAATAAAATCATCCCAGTTACCCATTACAACTACTTCACATTCTTTACGAATGATTTCAATTACTTCGCTAGAATGAGGGCCTTTTCCGACTAAATCTCCAAGACAAATAATGCGTTCAATTCCTCTTAATTTAATATCTTTCAGTACAGAATCTAATGCCGGAATATTGCCGTGAATATCTGAAATTACTGCTATTTTATCCATATGAATCCCTCCATTACTTATAGTTTATTATATCCTCATGTTGTGATTGATACCATTTTGGAATATAGGATGAAAAATGATTATGATCTTCTAAAATTCTGTTCAATCTTTCTTTCATATCATCTACTAAATGGGGCATGCTTCGGTTTGTCCATACGATATCCGCTGGGAATGTCATTGCTGCATATAAGGAGTACAGTTTCCAAAAATGAAGTGACGGTTCTCCCCCGCAATAACCATGAACTTGTCCAACTGCAAATGGTTTACTTATTCTTGTAGTAAAAATCGCTACGTTATAGAAATCGTGTATTGGATCGCCAAAATCATATCCACCAAAATCGATAACGATAAACTCCTTATTATGAATCATACTATTTGCTGGATGGAAATCATCGTGTAAAAAGGTGATTGGACGATTTTTCAATAAATACTTATGATTTTCTACAAAGGTTAATATGGGCTTCAAATCGAGAAATTTCACCTCGTAACCTTCTAATGCTTCTATATATCTTTCATACTTATTCCATCGAACCGTTTCCCATTTATTACTTACACTTTCTTTTTCAATTGAATGAATCCTCTTTAATACTTCCCCTGCTTTTCTTCCTGCATAATACTGTTCTTCCACCGATAGCTTCCCTAAACCTTCTTCACCATTTACACCTTGGACCCATTCAAATACTTGAACACATTTATTTAATTCCTCAAGTTTTATGAAATGAATTAACTTCGGCGTTGGAATATGTAATAACTCTAATTGTTTCATATACGTATATTCTTCTTGTTTACGTTCAAAATGAACAGCATCACATACTTTTACAAAATATGTTACTGTGTTTTCTAACTCTATTTTATATTTCTCTTCATGTGAAAAACCTTTCGAAATAGCTGTACACTTTACAATACGAGGCCATTCTAGTTCTCTCTCTATCTCTCTAAGCATTTCTTCCACAACTTTCACCTCTATCAATATATGTACAAACTACCTAACACTTCATGCTCTCGTTTATTTTCACCTTTAAACTCCACTGCAAATGGATATTCGCCATGATTTTTTTTGTATTCTTGCACTAGACCTTCTCCAACCGGTTCACAAAACTGCACATGAATGTCACCAAACGATACACTTTGACACTCCGCATTCCATTCTTCATTTTTCACGACCGAGCTTGCAGTTAACTCCATTACTTCTTTCCATTTCTGCACCGTTTCTCGAACATTTTTCACCGCATAATGAACCGTTTCAATTTGTTGTACCTTGTTTTTATGTTCCGTGATTGTTCCAATGTTACGTAAATCTTTTCTTCTTTCTTCATCTGTTTCATTCCATTGTATAAAGAAAGGTAATTTCGGCCCGTTCTCTTCTTGCTTTACAAATAACATTTTCCATTCTAAAAGGCGACCATCTTTTCTCATACGTTTCCCTTCAAATGGTCCTTTTGTTTGTAAACCGTATTTACTAAACTTATCTGCTAATTCTTCAATGGCATCTGTTCGAATTGCGATTTGTAGCATCCCTTCGCCATCTTGTAATTTCACTACCGTTTCTTGTACTAACGGATTTTCTGCTTCTTTCGCTTTTTCTTCATGTTGAACTGCTAAAAATTCTATATATGATAAATCAAAATAACTTAAACTATTCCAAGTACCCCAATTCGTATGCTCTCCGCCTAATACAGTATGAAATCCAAGTTCCTGCATTTGTTTTGCTGCTTCCTCCGGTGTACCATGTACTGCGTGTACGAGATGATCGAATCGTAACATGTCTTTCTCCCCTTTCTCTCCATCCTTTTATTGTATATTTTATTTTTCTTTCATTCAATTCAAAAAACTTTAAAACCCAGTTGATTTATACGATTAATATGTATTATAATGAAACAAATTTAATTATTGCTGATTGGAAAAACCAAAGGCACTTTTCTCATACGGGAAAAGTGCCTTTTTCATTTATTATTACAGGGGGATTTTTTATGCAGAAATTAATTGTCTTTGCTATTATTGGATTTTTCGCTCAATTAATCGATGGAGCGCTTGGAATGGCGTACGGGGTAACGTCTTCCTCTTTATTATTAATGTTTGGTATTGCACCAGCTGTCGCTTCCGCATCTGTTCATTTAGCTGAAGTCGTTACAACCGCGGCTTCTGGTGCATCTCATATCAAATTTGGAAATGTTGATAAATATACAGTTTCCAGGCTTACATTGCCAGGAGCAATTGGCGCATTTGTTGGGGCATGTTTTTTAAGCAATTTACCTGGTGATGTCATTAAACCGTACATTTCTGTATTTTTATTTACTTTAGGGGTTTATATTTTATTACGATTCATCATTCAAAAACAAATTGTTGCTTCAAAAAAACGTATGTCTGCAAAACAACTTGTGCCGCTTGGCTTATTCGCTGGATTCGTTGATTCAACTGGTGGTGGTGGCTGGGGTCCGATTACGACACCTGTACTTTTAGCAAGAGGAAATGAAGCGAGAAAAGTTATCGGATCTGTAGATACGAGTGAGTTTCCTGTTTCACTCGCTGCAACAATTGGCTTCTTCATCTCACTTGGCTGGGAACAAGTAAGCTGGGTTTGGGTATTTGCGTTAATGCTTGGCGGTATTGTCGCTGCACCAATTGCTGCATGGTTAGTTCGCATCGTTCCAGCACATTTACTTGGCGTATTAGTTGGCGGTCTTATTATCTTCACAAATATTCGTACACTGCTTACTACATTTAAAGTGGATCCAACTATTATTTCACTTTCTTACGTTGCAGTTGGTCTTGTCGTTATTATTTCTATTTTCATTGCTGTTCGAAATCATTCCAATCGGCCTAACGCATCAACGGCTGAGTATCCGAATGATCAGAAGCAAATGCTACCATAACTATAAAAATACCGCCCAATTTAGAGCGGTATTTTTTATTTTTCTATTTTCCAATTAATCATCGTTTCTGTAGCATTTACTCTCTTCATATGTAACTTTTCTAAAACACGCATCGAACTATAGTTATCTAGGAGTGTCTCTGCAATTATTGTTTCTACCTCTCCTGTTTTGAAAGCCCAATCGATTAGTTCTCTTACAGCTTCTGTTGCATAGCCCTGATTCCAATATTTCTCAATAAATCCATAGCCAATTTCTACTGTTTGATCCTCTTTTGGTTTCCCTTTAAACCCGATATCACCTAAAACGCTATCATCTTCTTTCCGAAGAACATACCACGCCCCCCATGGTAATAAAGCCGAATCTTGTTTTACATTCTCTACATGCCCTACAATATGCGGACCGCTATTATATCCTTGCTCGTTAGCGACTTGAATACTCTCTTCTGTACACGGCACTATATAGAGCCTTTCTGTTTCTAATTTCATTTTGATTTCCCCTTTTTGCTTAAACGTTACTCTAATTATAACAAATAATATGACTTTATCATGAATGTCGAATTATATTTTTCTGAATTTTCTTTTTATTTAGAGGGTTTTTCAATATTTTTTGCGAAACATTTGTATAACAATTTTTTCTTTGCTTATTGCTACATAATAGTAGGTTCGGGTGGAGTTTTGCAAGCGTTTCCTATACAATAACCGATATTTTTTGACTTTTCTTAACAAAATATCTTGCAATATATTCAGAAAGTCATTACAATTGCCATATATTAAAAATCTTAGCAATATATAAATCCTCATCAATCCGATGAGGTAGAGGTTGCGACTTTTAAGAGTACGACGGACGAGACACAGAGAATGTCAGCTGACTCCGTTTGAAAGGAAAAGTTGCCGAAGTTTATATTTCTTCTCTGGAAATATGAGCTGGGGCTGTCTCCGAAAGGAACAGAACTGTCACGTTTACAAAATTACCGTGTAAACGTGGGGTGCTATCTTAACGGAAGGGTATGATGGGGTGGTTATTTGTGAAACGTTCCGCCAAATTCCTTTGGCGGTTTTTTGTATTTTTCTCCCCCGCTCCTTCCTAACCTACAAGAAAAGGAGTGTTGAACATGAATAGCGCAACAAATCAATCTACCTCTAAAACGCAAACTACACAAGGACAAGGTGAATTAAAACGCGGATTAAAATCGCGTCACCTTACGATGATTTCTCTCGGTGGTACAATCGGTACCGGACTATTTCTTGCCAGCGGTGGTGTCATTCATTCAGCTGGTCCTGGCGGTGCACTAATCGCATACGCCGCAATTGGAATTATGGTATATTTCTTAATGACAAGCTTAGCTGAACTTGCAGCTTACATGCCTGTTACTGGATCTTTTAGTACGTATGCAACAAAATTTGTTGATCCATCACTTGGTTTTGCACTTGGATGGAACTATTGGTATAACTGGGCGATTACAATTGCGGCAGAACTAGCGGCCGTAACATTAATTATGAAATTTTGGTTCCCAGATACCCCTTCTCTTATTTGGAGCGGATTATGTTTAGCTATTATTTTCCTTTTAAACTACTTATCTGTTAAAGGGTTTGGTGAATCTGAATATTGGTTCGCACTTATTAAAGTAGTTACTATTATTATCTTTTTAATTGTTGGTTTCATGATGATTTTCGGAATTATGGGCGGCGAAACGGTTGGATTCAAAAACTTCACTGTTGCAGATGCACCATTTAACGGCGGTATCATGGCAATTATCGGTGTATTTATGGCAGCTGGTTTCTCTTTCCAAGGAACTGAATTATTAGGAGTAGCTGCTGGTGAAACATCTGATCCAGAACGTAATATTCCGAAAGCAATTCGTTCGATCTTTTGGCGTATTCTTTTATTCTATATCCTTGCGATTCTCGTTATCGGTTTATTAATTCCTTATACAACTGAAAGCCTTGCAGCAAGTGATGTAACAGTAAGTCCATTTACACTTATTTTTGAAAAAGCGGGCGTTGCCTTTGCTGCTTCTGTTATGAACGCTGTTATTTTAACTGCTGTACTATCTGCTGGTAACTCTGGTATGTATGCATCAACTCGTATGCTTTGGGATTTAGCTCGCCAAGGAAAAGCACCAAAATTCTTAGGCAAATTAGATAGCCGCGGTGTACCTGTTAACGCGTTAATCGTAACGTCAATTGTTGGTAGTATTGCTTTCATTGCTTCTTTATTCGGTGACGGTGTTGTATACATTTGGTTATTAAACGCATCTGGAATGTCTGGCTTTATCGCATGGGTTGGAATCGCAATTAGTCATTACCGTTTCCGTAAAGCATATATCGCACAAGGAAAAGATTTAAATGACTTACCATATAGAGCAAAATGGTTCCCATTTGGTCCAATCTTCGCATTTACACTTTGTATCATCGTAATTTTAGGACAAAACTACGGGGCATTTATGGGTGAATCAATCGATTGGAATGGCGTACTCGTTTCTTACATCGGTTTACCACTCTTCTTAGTACTATGGTTAGGATATAAATTTACGAAAAAAACAAAAGTGATTCCACTTGATAAATGTGAACTAAAATAAAGTGAAACGAGCAAACAAATTTGTTTGCTCGTTTTTTGTTGCAAACCTCTTTGCTTCCCTATTGCTCCTGTTTTTGCAATAATAAAGGAAATATAAATAAAGGTTGGGATACTATGAACATTCATATTACTGATGAAGCAAAAGCAGCTATACATAGATTAGAACGTGAAGACAAAAAGATCATTCGCATTAGAGGGACAATGACAAACTCTTGTAGTATTTTCGTTGATGTCGATTTAATTTGGGATACATATAACGCAGATGATGTTGTATATGAAGATGCAGAGCTTATCGTACAAATGGATTCATTCACGAAAGACTACACTGGTGATACAGTGAAGCTTGATTATAAGACGACTGGTTTTAGTATTACGACTCCGAGTGAGACGTTAGTTTATGGATTGTCGATAAAAAAATAACAATTGCTTTTAACTGGCCACCGAGGTGAAAAAATGGGTAAATACGTTCCATTAAAATTTTTATTCAACGAAGAATTAGCAGAAAAAATGGCTGATTCTATTTGTAAATACGATCCGAATTTCTCTAAAAAAACTTTGTATCCTCTGTAACATGTAAAGTTGAAGGTTTAGAGTTAAAACAACGTATTGAAGTAATAGCAGATGAATTACAAAATGCTTTACAAAAAGATTTTAATGCAGCAATACATATATTACTGAAAACATTAGGACCAGAAAATACAACAGAAGTAGGCACGTTTACAAATGGATATATGTACATGCCTCTTGCAAAATACGTTGAAAAATATGGACTTAACAACTTTGAAACCTCATTCAACGCCATGTATGAAATAACGAAAAGAAATACTGCTGAATATGCCATTCGGCCTTTTCTTGAAACATACCATGAAGACACACTAAATATATTACAACAGTGGATTCATGACGAAAACAGCCACATTAGAAGATTAGTTTCTGAAGGTACAAGACCAAGGCTTCCTTGGGCTAAAAAAATAGGAGCTCTGAAAGGTGACTTTAAGTACAATTTACAGCTTCTTGAACCATTAATGAATGATACTTCTAAATATGTCCAAAAATCAGTAGCCAATCATATTAACGATATTACGAAAGAAGATAAAGAACTCGTTTTTCAATGGTTACAGCAATTACGTGATAAACAGCATCCTATTAATCCTTGGATTATAAAACATGGGTTAAGAACAGTTATTAAAAATGGTACTTTACCAAAAGATTTTTATTTTTGAGTATATTAAACAAAAACGCTATCCTTTCCTATGATTCTAGAAAAAGAATAGCGTTTTTTTACTCGTCCAGTATTTAGTAGGTATAACTTTTTATATTTCAAAAGACTTTTCTCTCTAAAAATATTTTTCATACAAATTTTCACATTCTAAAAAATCTATAAATTTCTTATAATGTGTCACTGTTCTTTCTAAAGCAATCATTAAAACAAAAATAAAATAAATTGCTTGGATTCCATTCATATAATTAAAGAGTGATTCAAATATATATACAATACTTGCAATCATAGAACAAAACCATAAATAAAACTTCATTTTCAACTTTTTAATTTTTTGCTTAGTTGTCTTACAATACTGACCATGAACTCTTATAAACAAATAAATTGCTGTATGTAAAATAATAATTGAAAATTGAAAACTTCGATTATCCTCCGAACTAAATTCAGAAAAATCTATTTCTAATGAATGTAATACTATCCAAATAGAAAATAAAGATAGCAGAAATACATATAAAAAACCAATTAATAATTCAAAAATAAAGAGCCAAGGTTTATTTATGATTGAGTAAAATGGATTTAGATATTTTATGGTTAATAAAAATTTTCTCACTAAATCAGTAATAATAATTGATGTATTAGTTATATTCATATAGAAAAGTAATGTTATTGGAACTAATAACATTATAGTGATGCCCCAAACAGTAATCTTAATGCCTGATAAAAAGAAAACAGCTCCATAAATTATAACTGAAAAAATAAAAGTTGATATTGGAACAAACATTAAAAATGTAAAAGTTCTTATTAAGATTAAATCCCCTAAAAAATCTTTTATTATGGAAACGTGTATTTTTTCCTCCTTGTATTTTTTCACAGTATCAACTATTTCTTTCTCAGATAAAAGAAAACACTTCAATCTATTAAACATAAAAAAACCCCTTTATATTAAAAAGATTAAAATATATACCAAACTGTTATTAAAATTTCATAAAAATAATTGTAAATTTTGTATAAGCATTTTTTTCACTTTCAACTGTAATTAAGGCGTGATGTGCCTCTATAATAGCTTTGACAAGTGCCAATCCAATTCCGGTCGATCCGTGCTTTTTAGAACTACTTGATTTATAGAATCGTTCAAAAATATGAGGTAATTCTTCAGCTGAAATTCCCTCTCCAAAGTCTTGGATTACTAGTTCTGTATAGATTGGAGAATTTTTGGCCTGAATCATTATTTTACCACCGGGTTTAGAATGTTCGATTGCATTCTTCAACAGGTTTAACAAAGCTTCCTGCATCCATAATTTGTCGTGAATAACGACTATTTCTCTTGGTGCATTCCAATCAATCAAAATATTTTTATCACTTATCATGCTTTGCAAGCGATTTAGTACTTCCTCAGTCGTATCTACTAAATTCCCTGGCTCTTTATCAAACGAAATCGCTTTTGCATCAATTTTTGCTACTTTTAACAAATTCTGAATTAAGACATTCATTCTAGAAATCTGAATATCATTATTTTGTAGTAATTGAGCTTGTTGCTCTCGGGATAGTTTCTCATTTAACAACATTTCATTATAGATAGAAATAGTTGAAAGCGGCGTTTTTAACTGATGAGATATATCCTGCAACATTTCTCCTAAAAACCGTTTCTCTTCAAGCAAATCATGCATATTTTTTCTAATGATATCCCTCATTGAACGAAATGAAATCGCCAGTTTCGCGAAATCCCCCTCTTTATTTTCATTGATGACAACCGAGTAATCTCCCTCGATTATCTTTTTTGCAGCTCTAGTAAGCTGGCTAATCTTATTGAAAATAATTTTTTGTTGCATGTAGTTTGCAACAAAAAGTAAAAATCCAAAAGCAATCAATCCCCACATCATAAATTGATTGTGATTAATAATTAGATTATTTAAGTGAGGAAAAAATTTTGAATCCAAGTCTTCATATAATCCATATTGCTTTAGGATCTCTGTCCCTTTTTCCTGATATTTACTTGAGTGAGACGAATGACTTGATAAGACTTTCATAATTTCCGCTTCATTTTCTGGATTCTGCTCTACCAACCTAGCTGTAATTTCCCCCCATGTTGCAATAGAGTCTCTTTTCAAATGATCATAAAATAATTGTTGAATAATAAATTGGTAAATCACAAATATAGATAAAAGGACGGCTAGTATCGTCATATAGCTTTTTAACTCGGTATTTTTCATTATCTTGCTCACCCAATCACGTCCTTGCTCCAACGATAACCATATCCTCTTTCGGTAACGATAAACTGTGGTTTTTGAGGATTGTCTTCAACTTTAGCTCTTAAACGCTTTATGTATACAGATAACGTGTTTTCATCAAAAAAAACATTTTCTCCTTCTGTTATTTGTTGTAGGAGTTCATCTCTTTTTAATGCTTTGTGAGAATTCTTCATGAAATTCAATAGCAGCTTGTATTCTAAATTCGTCAATGTAATACTTTCACAATTTTTATAAACCTTGACTAGGTTCGTATCGATTCTTATATTCTCAGATCTTAAAATTTGAGATGGAGTTTCTAGCGACGCTTGTTTACGCAATTGTACTTTCACTCTGGCCATGAGTTCCCTAACCCGAAAAGGTTTGGTTATATAATCATCACCGCCTATATCCAGCCCCATTACCACATTTGCTTCTTCATCTAGTGCAGTTAAGAAAATAATAATCGAATTCTCGTTTTTCTTTTTAAAATACAAACATAAGTCATAACCATTACCATCTGGTAGGCCGATATCAAGGATGGACAAATCAAATGTATTGTGAACAAACTGGTGTTTAGCTTCTTTTACACTGGACGCTCTAATCACCTCATAACCTTCATTTCTCAATGAAAATTCGATGGCTATGCCAAGAGCTTCATCATCTTCAACTAGTAATATTTTTTTATTCAAGTATGCCCTCTCCTTTTTTCCCCTAGCTTATATTCCAATTACAATAGCCTGGCTATAATCTAGCCAGGCTTATAATATTATTGTTCTCTGATATTATCAATAATATTATCTTGTTGAATTTTTTTCAATGGATTTAAGACTGATAAATAACTAATTATTAAAGCTGAAACAAACGTAATGATACAAGCCTCATAGGGAATTGTCCATGTCATTTTCAACATATTAGATATAGCTAAATATATAATATAAGACAATATACAGCTAAAAAAGATTCCTTGTAAACTTCCAGAAAAACCGTAAATCAAAGCTTCATAGGTAATCATTTTTTTCAAATCCTTTTGTGACATACCAATGGATTTCAACGCGGCCAATTCTTTTCGTCTAGTCATGATACTTATAGTTATAGTATTGAGGATATTAACGCTACTAATTAAAGAAATGACTGTGATGAAACCATATGCAAGCACTTGTAAAGTAAGTTTTTCTTCTTTTTTTGTTTTATTTTCTTGATAATTATTTACGATTGTAATGGAATATCTTTTTCCAATCGTGTTTTCTATTTCCTTTACTGTCGCGGAAGATTGAGTTACATCCTTTAATTTAGTTTCAAAGCTATTCTCCTTTTTTTCGTATACTTTAGATATATTTTCAAGTGATTTCAATTGATGCAAAACTTGTTCACTCTCAGCTAAATGATCTGGATTATTATCCTCTATCTTAATTGTAATATCCGATTTAACAGATAACTTATCAAAAGATTTAGATGCAAATGCAACACTCATTAAATACGAGAAAGTAATAAATAACACACTACTTATAATAATTGATAAGATTGTAATGGTATAGCGATTTTTATTTCGCTTAACATTTTTCATAGCCATGCTCAAAGGAATAGATAAAGGTTTTTTCACCATGGAATTCTTTTGTTTTTTGATTTGTTCCTTTTTAATTGACAACCTGCTACTAATTGCCAACAAAGGGGAGATTTTCCCTGCAAAATAAGCTGGGTACAAACTTGACGCTATTACAGAAAGCAAGGTAATAATCGAACTGATTAGTAAAATATTCCAATCGACATGGAATATCGAGACCGCTTTACTATTTTCCATTAAAAGTGAAAAAGTGAACTGCAGAGAGGCAAGTGCTATTAGGCTACATATAATTCCAATTGGTATAGCGATGACAGCCAGAAAAGTAGCTTCTCTCAGAACGATTTGTCTAATTTGCTTTCGTGTTGCACCAATGCTTCTCAACAAGCCAAACTGCCTCGTTCGTTCTACGACACTGATTTGAAAAGCGTTGTAAATCACAACAATTGTCGCTATCACAACAATGCTGATTGTAATAATTAGCGTAGCCATAATCGAATTATTGTAACCTGGTTTCTCTAATTGAATTAATTCATTACTTATATTAATATTATTCTCTCCGGAAATGGTCTTGAGTCCCTCTAAAACCTCATTAAAGTTTGCTTTTGAGCTAATTCCAACTAATATTTTCCCTTCACGAGCGCTAAACTTACTCTTATAGGTTAGTAACCGTCCCACCTTATTCTCCTGTGTATATGTACTATCACTTAGAAAACCAACCAATTTGTATTTTTTTTCATTTAATTCGAATGAATCACCTATTTGAATATTTTCTTTTATATAAGGTAATACCCAGGGATCAACAGCAACTTCTTGATCATTAGATGGCAATCTGCCCTTAATAATACTGTATTTTAAAAATTCCAAGGCGTTATCATCAGCAAAATTCATTTGTACAGCAGCCTCTCCAACTTGGACTGTTTCTCCCTGTGACATTAAACCAAATGATTCAATTTGCGAGTTATATTTAATTTTTTTCAATATCGATTCATCGTAATTTAATACAACGGCATGAAAAGAATACCCTTGCCTCTTTTTCGTATTCTCGATTTGAGAAATCTGAGTACCGTTCATAAATAGGCCGATTGTAGAAATTAACGATACAGAGAGTACGATTCCAATCAAAGTTAAAATTGTTCGTTTCTTATTTCCCTTTAAGTATCTCCTGCTTAATTGTTTATAATTACCAATCAAGATTAGTTTCCTCCCGTCTTAAGGCTTATTCGTAGCTAGCCACTGATCAGAAATGATTTGGCCATCTTCAATTGTAATAATACGATCAGAAGTTGATGCAATTTTTAAATCGTGAGTAATCAATACAATAGTTTGATTATATTTTTTTGCTGTCAATCTTAATAAATCCATGACTTCTTTTGTATTTTGAGTATCAAGATTTCCTGTAGGTTCATCAGCTAAGATTAAATGTGGGCGATTTATAAGTGCCCTCCCAATCGAAACCCGTTGTTGCTGACCTCCTGATAATTCAGATGGTAAATGATTTCGTCTTTCATGAAGTCCCAGAATTTCAATAATTTCGTCCATATAAGGATTATCTACAGGTTCATTATCTAGTAAAGTGGGCAAAGCTATATTCTCTTGCACATTCAATACAGGAATTAAATTAAAGAACTGAAATATAAAACCAACTTTTCTTCTTCTAAATATCGAAAGTTCATTATCTGAATAATTATAAATATTGTTCTCTCCAATAAATACTTGTCCTGAACTCGGACGGTCCAACCCTCCCAAAATATGCAACAATGTACTTTTACCTGAGCCAGAAGCTCCTACGATTGAAACAAATTCCCCCTGATGTATTGTAAGGTTTATTCCCTTCAAAGCATCTACCCTACTATTGCCTTCACCATAACTTTTGACGACATCCTCTATTCTTACGATTTCCACTCATATCACCTTATTTTCATTTTAATTTAGTCTTGTACCTCTACAAAGTTTATTTTATTCTGATTATTCGAAGAGAGCTTATCAATCTGTTGTAAAACTTTGTCTACTTCTTGTTTGTTTTTATAATCAAAATTACGTTTTTGAAATTGAATCAATTTCATTATTGACTCTGATTCAGAAAGTGTATTATATTCTTGGTCGTTTAGAATAACAAGGTTCATTGGAACATACCCAATCCAAATTTGCTGTTTAACATACTGAGCAGGTACTATCTTATCGTTCAAATTCAACTGGTTATTTTCAAAATTATCAACCGTAGAATTATCACCCGCATAAGAAAATAATAGATTCTGATCACTAGATACTTTATTTTTATCTTTCACCCTCTCTGAAATAATAGATGCTGAATTTGGATCTTTTCTAGCTCTTAGAAGTCCCTTATTAAATAATTTTACCGCGGTAGAACTATTAATAACTGCATATTCTGTAGTGTTGATTTCAAATTCTTCATTTGTATCATTTTGTTTCTTATCTTCTTCTGATAATGGAATCCTTTTTGTTGTTGTGACGTACTTTATCTTATAGTCTATTGATTGTTTAGTGTCATCTTTAAACTCTTGTTTAACTTTTTCTACGTCAGTTGCAGTACCACTAACTAGAATCCCATCGACTGGTTGTCCTGGACCTTGCACATAACGTTTTACTCCTAATCCTATTCCTATAAAAATAGCAATAACAACCGTATAACTGATAATTTTTTTCATTAGAATACTCCTTTAGTAAATGATTTATATCTGGATTATAGATGAGTTTTTTTCATAAGTTAATGACTTCTATCTAACTATGTGACTTCTAATCTTACAATTTTGTAAGATTAGTATTCCCCATGCTCAACAAGCTAAATTTATATAATAATAATCTTATACATTATTATTCTCTTTTTTATTGGAACGGGTCGAATCACAGGCAATAACCCGACCTATAATGATTAATGTTACAGATAATAACTTAAGGCCCGTCTTATATATAATCTAAATCTTTAAAATAAACAAAGGATATTACTCCTAATACAGCACCAACTATCCCTAGCATCAAACCCTTATACTTTTGTATAAACATCTTATTCCTCTTTTCGCACAAACAAATTATCCATATATAAAAATACTAAGTTATGGAATGTTTTCAAAGAATTAAAGCGTTTTTATATTCAGTTTATATGTCTACTTCTTTTCTTATCCCATAGTTAAGTAAATCCAAAGGGATACAAAAACGTCACTTCTTTTATAAACAGTACGACTTTATTGTTACTTAATAGTAGTGAGAAATATCACATATCTCATAAAAGGGCTGGGCGGAAATTTAAGTTTACTAAATACCTTTTCTAAAGTTTGAGTGCACCCTTTTTCTGTACACTCCATCCAATCTTTCATTAAACAACTACCTTCTCCCATAATTTCAAAGGATTTCCACTCGGTTATCCCGAATATATAAATTACCATTCTCACAAGGAGCGAATCTATATGAATCTATTCGAACACGAAACGTAAAACTGCCTCTCTTTCATAAGAGGTCCTCCCTTTTTCTTTTCTCATCATATCATTCATTTACGAAATAGGAGGAAATAATTATGAAACGTAATCCATTATTTTTAACTTTATTAAAAAGTGCAAATACAAACTTTAGCGGCTGGGATTTTTCTTTCATTTCAGAAACGGGTCGAATGAAGAGCGAGCCTTTATCGTGGTCGTACGGCAGCACTGCTTTTCAGCTTATGCAATGTGCAGAATCAATGCTCGATATGGGTACTGGCGGCGGAGAGTTTTTATCTATGTTACAACCGTTCCCGTCAACTATATTCGCTACTGAGGGCTACACTCCAAACGTGTCAATTGCTCAAAACAAATTAGAGCCTTTAGGAGTTACTGTTTTAGAAGTAACTGATGATACTGCATTACCATTTCAAGATGGGCAGTTTGATTTAATTATAAATCAACATGAATCGTATGCTGCTTCTGAGGTAAACAGAATCCTTTCTCCAAGTGGCGTTTTTCTTACACAACAAGTTGGCGGTCTTGATTGCGCGGAACTTAATGAGCAGTTTGGCTCAACACTAAATAGCGACTTTGCAAGTTGGTCTCTCGAAACAGCATGCAGTGAGTTAAAGCAAAATGGATTTACTATTTTAGAAGCAAGGGAAGAATTCCCTTTCCAACGCTTTTATGATATTGGCGCTATCGTCTATTATTTAAAAGCGATTCCGTGGCAAATTCCTGATTTTACTGTCGAAAGATATTATGAGGATTTATATCGCATACATGAGAGCATCTTGCAAAAAGGATATTTTGATGTGAAGCAACATCGATTTATGATTAAGGCGATTCGCAGCTAGCAAAAAGGAGGTGGCATAGCCACCTCCTTTTTGCTCCGTTTACGTATGTTCTCTACTCTTTCATCATAAGAAAAGTTATATCATACATATTACAATTATGACCAATGAGTTGTATTTCTGAAACATATAATCACCTCGCATATATAATGAGAGCAAAAACGTGATTTTTCACTTTCCTCTTCTATTGAGAAACAAGTTGTTTTTCATATCGCTTGTTCGTATCATCTTCTGTCAAATATGCAGTTGTGTAATTAATAATATTCCGGTTATCGTACGTGAATATATGTTTTAACTTATTTTCTTCTGTTAATACTGTCGGTAAGTATTTTGGTAAGTTGCTAACTACACCTCTATTATCACCATCTAATATCCAATCAATTTCTTTCCATTCTAATAATCCTTCAGCCGTACGAAATGGTGTATTCATCTGCATTTCATCTGGCAAATCAGCAACGAACACATACATTCCTTCATTAGCCTGGGGCTCATCTTTACCTTTAAAAACAACAGTCCCTTTATACGTTACACTTGAAAGTTCTATGCCCGTTTCCTCAAATGTTTCTCTAATTATTCCTTCGTATGGCGTTTCATTATCTTCTATTTTTCCTCCGACACCATTCCACATCCCCATATTCGGCTTTTTATTTCTATTTAATAGCAGTATTTTATCGCTTTTTCTAATAAAGCAAATTGTGTACTTGTACATACAATCATTTCCTTTCATTTTCCACATGAGTTATTTGGCTTATTTTCAAGTAAAAACACTCGCCTTACAATTCCTTACTACATAATATATAGTACAACTTTCATGCGTAAACACTTTACGTCAAACGAGAGAATCCTTTTTAGAAAGGAGAATTTAAAATCGATACTATAAGCAATGAATTTTTAAACCAATATTACAACAGCCTTGTGTGGTTAAACGATACACACTGGCTCGGGGTTCCAATCTGTAAACTTCCCTCTGATCTCTTTTTGTATCAAGAAATCATTTATGAATTAAAGCCCGATTTAATTATTGAATGCGGGACTTTTCATGGTGGTAGTGCACTGTATTTAGCTTCTATGTTAGATTTAATTGGAAAAGGTCACGTACTTACTATCGATATAACTCCGCAGCCAAATCGGCCATCACATAATCGGATTACGTATTTAACAGCCTCTTCTGTTTCTGTGCAGGCCGTTCAAACAATAGTAAGTATGCGCAAACCTGATGATGTGATTTTAGTTATTTTAGATTCTGATCATAGTAAAGAACATGTATCCAAAGAACTCTTACTATATAAATCTATCGTCACTACTGGCAGTTATATAATTGTAGAAGATACCTCCATTAATGGAAATCCACTTCTTCCTGATTGGGGTCCTGGCCCGATGGAAGCTGTGGATGAGTTTTTAACAAAAAATAATCACTTCATAATCGACGACTCTAAACATAAATTTTTCATATCATTTAATCCAAAAGGGTTTTTAAAGAAAATAAAGTGAAACTTTAATCAGCCCTCACCAATCGGGCTTTTACGGACAGTTGATCCCCCACCTAACTTCTTTGCTTTCCCTGAACTTTGAGGTGGAGGTCTTACTGCCCATTAATGCGGGGTAAAGTGAAACTTTAATAAGTGGGGTTTTGCTCCTCCCCCACTTATTCTATCATTTTCATTTTTGAAAAAGGATAATATACGAATTCCACCTTGCCAATTATGTTATCTTCTTCAATATATCCTAAGCCATTGCGACTATCTCTACTTACTTCGCGGTTATCTCCCATTACAAATAACTTATTTGGTGGAATTTTTGTCTTTTGAAAGTTATAAAACACTTGTGTGTTGTTAAATAAATCTTTGTTCGTATATGGTTCTTCTTGCTTTTTATCGTTCACATATACCTTTCCATTCGTTATGTTAATTACATCACCCGGAAGCCCTATTACACGTTTCACATAATATTTCGATTCATCCTCTTCTTTTATAATGACAATTTCTCCGTGTTGTAAATTAGAAAGACGTACTGCTGCTTTATTTACAAATACGTAGTCTGCTTCATATAAAGTCGGCTGCATCGATTCCCCTTCCACCTTACATAAAGTAAAAGAATGGTAGCCTATGACTATCACCAATATAAATAGTATGTACTTTCCCCAGCCTCTCTTAATCTCCTTTTTCATATCCATTCCCACCTTATAAAGCGCTTTTTAACTCAAAAAATATATCACTGCACAATAAGTTTCCATGCAGTGATACTATTTTTACTGTGCCTTGTTCGGTTGTTCTACTGGAATTGAATTTGCATTTGATCTATTTGTTTTTAATTCAAAATACGCATCCAAAATCTCTTTACCAATGGCAGAATTAATTCCTGATTTATCATCATTCACCCATGGCACAACAACTGAAAAGGCTATTTCCGGATCAGCATCATATGGCGCATAACCGGCAAGAGTTAAATTATAACATTTTTTTCTGTTGTTGTTCTCATCTCTTCCAATATCACTTTCTCCACCATATACTGTCTCAGCTGTTCCTGTTTTTCCCGCTGGTTTATATGGTAAACCTTTAAACGTTCCAGTACCTGTTCCGTCAGCTTCTTGAAAAACCCTTCTAAATCCTTCTTTTACATGATTAATGTACGAAGTGTCCATATCCACTCGATTTAATACAACTGGTTCAATCGACCGAACGACTTTTCCTACATCCTCTGGTCTATTCGGTTGTTCTCTAACTTCTTGTACAATTTGTGGTTTCATTCGGTAACCGCCATTTGCAATGGTTGAAATATATTGCGCAAGCTGAAGCGGCGTATATGTATCATACTGTCCAATCGCGTAATCAAGTAAAAATCCGGGTATGTTATCAGTTCTACCTACTTGACCAATTGATTCATTTGGCAGGTCAATACCAGTCGACACACCTAGGCCAAATTGTCTAAAATAGTAGCGCATTTTATTAAATGTTTCTTGTTTAATGTCTAATGGATTGTTTGGGACATAATTAATGCCTGCCATTTTTAAAGCCGTATTAAACATATAAACGTTCGATGACACTTGCAAAGCTCTTAAATCATCAATATCCCCAAATTCTTTCCACGATTTCTTCGGCTTAGAACTTCCTTTAAAATACATTGGTGCATCAAAGAAATGTGTATACGGCTTAATCGCTTCTGTTTGATATCCAGTTAATAAAGTAGCACCTTTTACAGTTGACCCTAACTCATAAGAACTTGTCATCGTTCCTAGTGCATAATCTTCTATTTGCATACCGCCATCTTTATTTACAATTTTCTTTCCTGCCATTGATAAAATTTGACCGTTTTTCGGATTCATCATTACTACGAACGCACGATCCATCATCGGCTCTGCAGCATGAAAAGCTCGTAAATTCTTTTCAAGGCTTCCCTCTACTCTTTTCTGTAAATCCATATCGACTGTTAACATCAAGTTATTTCCACTTTTTCCTTCAGTCACTTTTTCAGTTCGAACAATCTTCCCTGCTTTATCCATAATATTTTTAGACTGTTCTTTCGTTCCATGTAGTGCATCTTCGTATTGTTTTTCGATGTAACTTTTACCAATACGGTCGTTTCGATTATAATCACGAACTAAATAATAATCTAATTGTTCTCTTGGCAACCCTTCATTTTCATTAGAAACGCTACCGAGTATAGAGCGCAGTATTTTATCATTTGGGTATTCACGTTCCCAATCTACTGTTGTATCTACCCCCGGTAAACTTGCCAACCTTTCACTAACGACAGCATATTCATTTTGACTTACATCTTTTTTAACGATTTGCGGCGTCATTTTATATCCCGCATTCATTTTGCTTTTAATTACTAATACTTCTATATCTTCCTTTGAAAGCTCATTTAATTCTTCTTGTGTAATTCTTTCCCGGCGCAGTTCTTCTACTTTTTTATCTAACTCTTTTCCTTCTATTTCTTGCTTTCTAAATTTACTCTCATCTTCTTTCGTTACTTTCGCTGCTGCCCGCTTTTCATTTAACTGCATCCAAAAATCTTTCTTATCTGTCTCTGTTAACTTATCCATGTCCTCTTGCGACATTTCAATTAGCTTAGCTAAATCTTTTGCTACCTGTAAAACTTCTTTCGAGTCTACTCCTCTCATTTTCGTATATGTAACGGTTCGCAATGGTTTATTATTTACAATAACGTGACCTTGCCGATCAAACATTTTCCCTCTAGGAACGGGAGTGCTTACCGTTACATCTTCCTTTTTGTTTACTTCATTTCTATACGTTTCTCCATCAATGATTTGTACTTTACCTAATTGAATTATAATAGCTGAAAATAAAAGAAAGACAATAAAAAATAGTACATTTAACCGAAATGGAATATGAGTCTTTTTCTTTTTCGATTGTTTTTTCTGCTCCTTTTTCTGTCTCATTTCGCTCCCTCGCTTCATTCTATTAACATTTCTACGCAAAATCATTATGTATCAAATTTATTTATATGATATATATAGAATTTTATATTAATTACAAAAGAAATAAAAGATTTAATTTTCAGTTTTTTATTTCGCTATCCTATTTATTACCATTCCCTTAATGCACAATAACATGAATATTATTCTAAAAGAAAAATGGGACAAATTGATTTTTATACCATTAATTCACATTTCTTTGTATACTAAAGAAATAGATTCATAAAAGACATTACTTAAGGAGAGAACGAAAATGACAGATTCGTTTATCATACATACTAATACGCCACATTGTTTAAACTTTATGATTTACATTCAAAATATTTATCTCAATCAAAAAGGAAAAAAAGAAAATTTTCGTTTTCCTTACATAACAAAAACATTACATTTCTCCACTGACTTTAAAACAAACTTCAAAGAATTATGGCTGACTCTTCGTAAGCAAACTGCTAACGACAGATATGATTTACAAATTTTTCACGAGGAGAATCATATATTTTACGAGAAGCTTTTTGACACTCAATTATGTAATGAGGAATCTTTTAAAGAATTACTGTGTAGTTTTAAAGTATGGTGGACTAGCATAGTAGGTCAGCATTCATTAGAATGGTCTGTAAGTGAGTATAGTACGCAACTTTATAATGATTTAGTTTTATACTTAAAACAAAACCAAATAAAACCTTTACAACAGGTACACATTAGCTTACTTTATGACGATTGTGTATTCGCTAAAGAAAATATTACTTCTTACTCTGCCATTTTACCTACCAAACTCTTTTTTATAAATTATAAAGATGTTGTTACTACGTTATCAAAATGTTTTCATATCGCTTTAAACAGCGATTACTCAAATAAAAAAGTGAGGTAGATACCTCACTTTTTTAGATAACTTATTTCACTGAAGATACCCCTTTAACAAACTCACCAATCTTATTTTGAAAAACAAAATCAAAGTTATATTCTTGCCCTGTTAACTCTTCATTTACTAAAATTGTTGTTGCCCCTATTTCCCTCTTTGCGATTTGCGGGAATGAAGCGACGGGTTGTACTTTTAATGACGTTCCCATAACGATAAATATATCTGTTTCATATAAACGTGTTATCGCATTTTGATATTGCGGTAATGTATCTCCGTATAAAACTACGTCTGGATTTAAAATGAAATTACACTTCTCACAACGCGGTACTTCATGATCAATCATATACTGTAAATCATAGCCTGATTTACATTTTGGACAATGTGCTGTTTGAAGTGTTCCATGTAAATCAATAACATGCTTACTGCCACCTAATTGATGTAAACCGTCAATATTTTGCGTTAAAATCGTAATATCTTTCCCTTGTTCTTCTAGCTCAGCTAAAAAACGATGTCCACGATTTGGTTTATATTGATGGAACGTATTAATTTGAAAGATTTCTTTATAATGCTTCCAAAATTCTTTCGGACTTTGGTTATAGTACCCTCTTGATAAATACATCTCCACATTCGCATCAGCATACAATCCATTTGCTGAACGGAAATCTGGGATACCACTTTCCGTACTTGCACCAGCGCCTGTTAATACTGTAATTTTCTTCGCTTTTTCTAAAATTGAACGTACTTCTTCAAATTGTTGCACAAAAATCACCTCTATGTATTTTCCTATTCTTATTATACCAGTTGTTTACAGGAGGTGTTGTACAATTCATTTTACTTAATGCGTTGCGCCCCCAATCTCTACAATATCTACTTCAACTGTCATCGTTACTTCAATTGCCAATTCTATTCCCTTACTAATAGTAGAAAGTGACATACTCGGTTGCCCTGGATAATTACTCGATTGTTCTGGTAAAAACGGAATATGAATGAATCCGCCTTTTATTTTCTTATCATGTTTCTCTAGTTCATGCATAAGTCCATAGAATAAGTGATTACAAACGAATGTGCCTGCCGTCTGTGAAACAGATGACGGTATGCCCTCTTCGCAAAGTTTTTTTACAATTGCTTTCATCGGAAGTGCAGACCAATAGGCAGCTGGTCCTTCTTCTACAACCGGTACATCTACCGGCTGATTTCCTTCATTGTCAGCAATTCTTGCATCATCAATATTAATTGCAACACGTTCTATCGTAATATCTGGTCTGCCCCCAGCTTGTCCAATGCATATAATAATTTCCGGCGCTAGTTCTTCTATATACTCTTTTAATACGCTTATTGATTTATGAAATACAGTTGGTACTTGTTTGCTTATTACCTTGTATTCTCCAATTGTTTTTTCATGCAAACCTTTTGCTACTTCCCAAGCTGGATTGATATTTTCTCCGCCAAATGGATCAAACCCTGTTAATAATACTGTTTTCATAGTTTTCTCCTCCTAATTAGAAACGATATACTAGGCCATACATAATAAACATATTGATAATAAAGATTGAAAGAGCAATTGGTACTTGTGCTTTAATAACTGCATTTTTGTCTTTTAGTTCTAATAGCATCGCCGGAACGATATTAAAGTTTGCTGCCATTGGAGTAAGCAGTGTTCCGCAATATCCAGCAAACATACCAAGCGCTGCCATAATCGCTGGGTTTCCGCCGTGCATTTGAACAATTAAAGGTAAGCCAATTCCGCCGGTAATAACGGCAAACGCTGCGAATGCATTTCCCATTACGACTGTAAATAACATCATGCCTAAACAGTACGCCATAACAGCAACGAACGGATACTCTGTCGGTAACACTTGTCCGACTAAGTCTGAAACAACTTGTCCAACGCCAGACTTCGCGAATATACCACCAAGTGCTGCTAACATTTGTGGTAAAATGACAGCCCAGCCGACAGCTTGTAATAGTCTGCTTCCTTCTTGTACAGGCGTTGTTATTTTTGATTTTGTAATACGCATTGCCGCGACGAATGCGAGTAATGCACCAAGCGCTAATGTAACTAATGTTACTTTATCTGGATCAACAAGAGAGACATTTCCCCATTTAATTTTCCCTAACGTTAACGTACCGATAATTGTAAAAATAGGAATTAAAAGTGCAGGCATAAAAATTTTATTTTTTAATTTCTCAGAATGTTTCACACGTTCTTGTACTGGTACTTCTTTTTCCTGAGACTTTGTTACTTTATTTAGTGAAGCTAAAACGACCATAGTAAGCACTATACAACCAACGTAAAACGAAGGAATTATATTTCCGAATAAAAATGTAACTGCAAACAATGCCCAAAATAAACTAGAACCGAATCTGTTTGGATGTTCACGATCGAATGCGATACGAACAGCGATAAAGGCAACGATTATCCCTAATACATAATAGATTGTATCCATTGTGATGATGTTCATATTAGATTACCTCCTTCTCTTCTTTTCCTTCTGCCTTCATTGTTTTCTCTATATATTTATCAAACCTTCTAAATCTAATCCAGCTTACAATAAGTGCAGATATTGCTGTCGGAATGCCCCAAAGTGCCATATCCCATACACCGACATGCATACCTACTGAATCGAAGAATCCTTTCATTAATAAAATAGCACCAGTTGCGATGAAAATATCTTCTCCGAAAAACCAAGCTGTATTTTCCGCAGCAGCTGCGTTTGCTTTAATCTTTTCTCTTAATTTTTCAGGGAGTTTACCGTATTTACCTTGTGCGGCTCCTTCTGCCATCGGTGCAACGAGCGGTCTTACTGTTTGTGCATGACCACCAATATTCAGTCCAAGTGCTGCTGAGGATTCTCTTATCGTAAAATATGACATTAATACTCTTCCAGTTGTTGCTCCTTTTGATTTCGTTATAAGTGCTTCTGCTCTTTCTTTTAAACCGTAACGCTCTAAAATTCCGATTACCGGTAATGTTAATATAATTGGCATAGACATATATCTATTTTCTATGAAAAATTTACCGAACATACTGATCACATCATAAAAACTTAATCCTGAAACCATACCAGTAACAATACCTGCAACCATAACTACTAAAAGTGTATTTAATCTAAATAAAAAGCCCACTGCAACAAGTAATATCCCGATTAATTTCACCAATTCCAACACTTCCCCTCATTTTTTACTTCGGTGCACAAATAGAAATGCCGTTAAGTTTGAATGTTCTGTATATTCTTTCTGCAAATTGCACTGCTTTTTCCCCATCACCATGTAAACAAATCGTTTGCGCCTGAACTACTACTTTCTTTCCATTGACCGAATTTACATGGCCTTCTTTCACCATTTGAAGTACTTGCTTTATCGCTTCGTCTTCATCTTTTATAAGCGCATTTTCTTCTGTACGGCTCGTTAATGTACCATCTTGCTTATATGTACGATCCGCAAAAGCCTCTTGTACGAGAGTTACTTTGTATTTTTTTGCAGCCTGTATAAATGCCTCACTATTTGCTAATCCGTAAAGTAATAGATTTGGATTACTATGATAAATTACCTTCGCAATTGCATCTGCAATTTCCGGATTAGTCGCCGCCATATTATATAGAGCACCGTGCGGTTTTACATGATGCATCTTCCCGCCAGCTGCTTTCAAAAAAGCGTCTAATGCACCGATTTGATACAATACATAGTCGTATACTTCACTTGCTGAAACATTCATGTTTCTTCTACCAAATCCAATTAAATCAGGAAATCCAGGATGCGCCCCTATTGCTACGTTATGCTCCAAAGCTTTTTCAACAGTTTGACGCATAACAGACGGATCACCCGCATGAAAACCGCAAGCAACGTTTATAGAGGAAACGAACGGAAGAATTTTATCATCATTCCCCATTTTATAAGCGCCAAAACTTTCTCCTAAATCACAATTCAAATCAATTGTAGTCATGATATTTCCCTCCTGCTCTCAGCTTCGTAAAGCGATGAATTTCTTTAATAGATTCATATTTACTTCTTGTTCTATGTACAATTGTTCCGCTTCTTCAAGCGTAATTTTCTCAAAAGAAACATAGTCCCCCGGCTTTAGCTGGGCAAGAAGAGGTAAATCTACTGAAATGATATTTCCAATTCTCGTATAGCCACCTGTCGTTTGTCTATCTGCCATTAATATAATCGGCTGTCCACCATTTGGAACTTGAATGGTTCCAAATGTAACAGGACTCGATAAAATCTCTTTTTCTTCAATCCTATTTAATACTTCTCCCTCAACTCTATAGCCCATACGGTCAGCATGATTAGATACCTTATACTCTTTCGTAAAAAATGCCTTTCTACTTTCTTCTGTAAATTGATTATATTCAAAGTCAGCTATGACACGAAGCTTAGGATGTTTCTTATACTTTGGTAGTACGCTGTTGCTAATTGCCCATTTCGTTTTTATTCGCTCATCTTTTTGTAAGTCTTGAATGAAACAATTCGCCATTTCTGGTTGTGCACCAATTTGGAAGTAGTCACCCTTTTTCAACATTCTTCCTTCTATACCGCCAATCGTAGCACGTATGTACGTACTTTTACTTCCCATAGTGCGATCAATATGGATGCCACCCGCAAAAGTCACATACGCTCTGCAACCACTTTTCACCTTTCCAAAACAAAGCATACTACCTTCTTCCGCTAAAATGGGACGCCATAACGGGATACGTTCTCCATTCAATAACGGTTCCATGTCTGCTCCGCCAATCGCAAGTAAAGTCGGTTTCTTTATTAACAATTTAGGTCCCATAATCGTAATTTCGAGTCCGGCTTCATTCTCTTCATTACCCACTAACATATTGATCATCCGAAGCGCACTTTGATCCATTGCCCCGCCAACGGGTACACCGTATTGTTGATAATGTGATCGCCCTAAATCTTGGACTGTTGTAAACATTCCCGCATGCAAAACTTCTACATCCATTCTTTAGCCCCCTCAAGTGATACGTACTCTTCCTTCGTTATTGGGATAAATCGTAAATACATACCACTTTGAATATATGTTGGTATTTCTTCTTCTGGATTAAATAATGAAATAGGAGTTCTGCCGATAATATTCCATCCTCCTGGTGTTTCAAGTGGATATATACCTGTTTGATTCCCGCCAATACCCACTGAACCAGGAGAAATTTGTAACCGTGGTGTTTCTTTTCTAGGTGTTTCTAATTCTTTTGATAGTCCTCCTAGATACGGGAACCCTGGTGTAAAACCTAGCATATATACAAAATATGTAGTTTCACTATGTATTCGAATCACATCTTCTACTTGTAAACCTTTATAATGTGCGACATCTTCTAAATCAGGTCCATATTCTCCCCCGTAACAAACTGGTATAGAAATATGTTGCACATCCTGTTTTACTTCTTCTTTATTAGAATCATAAAGCTCCTTTATATACTGGCGAACATAATCATATGGTCTTTCACTTCTTTCACTTCTCTTCCATACTTTATATACATTGTAGTAAACAGCTAATGAAGTAAACGATGGAACGCACTCAATCATTCCTGCAAACGGATGTTGCTGCAGTGCTTGAAATAACCGCTGTACTTTCTCATATATATCCATCTTAATTTCTTCACCAAATGTAACAATAATTGCTTGATCCCCTAACGCAGAAAATTTCATCCTACTCCCTCTTTCTATGCCAAAAAGCCGAGTTCTTTCGAAATGCGATGTGCTGTTTCTTTCACCTTAGCGATAAAATATGAAATGTTACTTTCGCTGTACTCAATTGCTAATCCTGAAATACTAATGCCTGCTACAACCGTTCCATCACTTGCGAAAATGGGCGCTGCTATTGCGGCTGTATGATTTTCTAACTCAGAATAACTAATTGTATAGCCTTCCTTTTTTGCCATTTGCAACACTTCTAACAATTGTTTCTTATCCACGATTGTTCCATCTGCAAACTGTTTTAAATCCACTTCCTCTATGTATCTCCGTTTCTCTTCCTCAGAGAAATACGATAGTAAAATTCTTGGACATGCACCAGTATAAAGCGGTGCTCTTCTTCCAACCGCCGTATACACGCGTACCGGCTGAACACCTTCCATCTTTTCAACGTAAATTGCGTCATTACCATCTTGAATTATTAAATTAACTGCCTGTCCTAAACTATCTCTAAGTTCTTTCATATAAGGAATTGCTATATTTCTTACTGATAATCGTTGTGAAACAAGTTGACCGAACCGTAAAAATACGACCCCTAAACGATATTTCCCCTTTTCGTTTTTTTGTAAAAACGCCATCTCTTCTAACGAGCCAATTAAACGATAAACAGATGTTTTCGGCATATTGGTAAGCTGAACCATCTCAGTTAAACTTAGCTCTTCATGCTCATAAAACAACTCTAAAATATCCATTGTCTTAACTGCCGTTTTATTTATACTCATTCTATCTCCCTTTCGTTCCGAATTACGGAACTTAAATTCCGTTTTTCGAAACAAACATATAATTTAAAATTATAAAATATTCTTTCAATTCAATCAATAGATTTTAAGCAAATAAAAAAGTATGGAAGAATATCTCTCCCATACTTCACTACACTTTATAACGCTCTTACTTGTTTCAACGGCCAGAAAACAGCTTGTCCTTTTCCGACAATTTCATCTTCTGAAATAAAGCCAAACATGCGACCATCCTTAGAAACTTCACGATTATCCCCTAAAACAAATACTTGGCCTTCTGGCACTTTCGTTTTTCCTGTGATTTGTTCTAACGTAAAGTCTGGAGTTAATACACGGCCTACTGCTTTTTCTTTAAACTGTTTTAAATATGGTTCTTCCATCGCTTTGCCGTTTACATATAAAACATCATTTTTATACTCAACTGTATCGCCTGGCAAACCAATTACTCGTTTTACTAAATCGTATCCTTCTTTTCCGTGGAAGACGATAATATCAAAGCGATCTAATCCACTTATACTATAACCAATCTTATTCACGAGCACTCGTTCGTTATTTTTTAAAGTGGGCATCATTGATTCACCTTGCACTAAAGAAGGTGTAAATAAAACACCGCGAATAATAGCAATTAATACAAGGGTAAAACCTATCGTTTTAGCCCAAGAGAATAATTCTTTCTTCGTATTTTCCTTCATCGTTTCTCCTCTTTCTTAAGCACTTATTTTATGATTTTAACTAATTCTTGTACTAAATTAGGGTCTATTTCAGAAAAACATGATTTTCCTTCTCTTACCGCTGTACCGACATGAGCTTGCGAAATTCCAGTTTCATCTAGCAATCGCTTTATATTTTCTTTCGTCACGCCAGCTCCAGCTACAAGCTGAATTTGACCATCACTTACCTTTTGCATTTCTGTAAGCACCGGAATATTCTCTACTATATTTCCTTGTCCACCTGAAGTTAAAACGTGAGTCACTTTATGAAACTTCTTTAAAGTGTTCATCGCTTCTACTGGATTTTCTATATCATCTATCGCACGGTGGTACGTTACATTTATTCCATCTACAACAGATAGTAAATCCGCTAATTTCTCTTCATCCACTTCATTTCGTTCGCTTAATACGCCTAATACTACACCAGCTGCTCCTAACTTCTGTGCAACTATAATATCTTCTTTCATCATTTCAATTTCTTCTTCCGTATATGTAAAAGACTTCGCATGCGGACGAATCATAACATGAATTGGTATACTTACCGCTTCTACCGCTTTTTTTATAAAAGCATAACTCGGTGTTAAACCACCTTCTGTATAAGATGAAATTAATTCAATCCGCTTCCCGCCAGCGCTTTCAATTCGTTTTACATCTTCTAAACATGTTGCAATAACCTCTAGCATGAGATGACCTCTTTTCGTGCTTTTTTCTTATTATAACATTAGTAAAAATAAGAAGCCTAGCTTTCTCCTTTAAAACTTAAAAAAGAAGAATGAAAAGAAAGATTTTTTTATTGGCAACAATTATTGGTAACATCCTATTATTCATGTACACTCCTACCATAATGAAAAAAACCCGTCATTTTGACGGACTTTTCTAATTTCAAGCTTTTCTTTCCTCAGTTTTCATATCAATGCCTAATTGATCTTCCAATAACTTTACACCTTTCTTTGTAAGATGGACAGCTCGGTTCTTATCCGTTTTGGTAATCCATCCCTGTTCAAAAAGCAGTTTTGCAATTGCAGACCCTAACCAACCGGAAATATGGTAACGCCGTTCACTCCAATCAAGGCAAGGTTTTGCAAATACCCTCCTTTTTGTATCTGCCTCATCAACATTTATTCCAAAATTCAGAAACCATTTCTTACCTTGTTCCGTTACAATGTATTCTCCATCCTCTAAAATTATAAATTGCCTATCTAGTAATTTTTCAGTTATCTCTACACCAAGTTTGCCTGCAAGATGATCATAACAAGTTCGAGCATAACGAATTTGTTTTAGTTGACCTGATTGTTTTAAAGAGCGAACTTGAACTGTTGGTGCGATTGTCCCTAACTTTTCAAGCACTTCTGCAACTTCTTGATTAGCAAGTCGATAGTAACGATGTCTACCATGTTGTTCAACTGTAAGTAAATTCCCTTCTACTAATTTAGAAAGATGAGAACTAATTGTTGGATGTGACACTTTTGCCATATAAGCCAATTCACTAGCGGGTAGTGCCTGATTATTCATTAGACAATCTAATATGATTGCTCTTGTAGGTTCAGCAATTAGTTTAGCTATATATGAGATATTCGGATATACATTCATATTTCGATGATACCCTAACTATTAAATTGATACAATTATTTTAAGTTTAATAGTAAAGGAGAATTTATTATGAATGCAATTGATCTTAGTATATTAAATTTGAAAGAAACGAGAAGGCGCTCAGAAAAATTATGGAATTCTCTTCCTAATAATTTTCTTAATTGGAAGCCTGATCCTGAGGCTATGTCTTTTGGTGAGATGATTCGTCATGTATGGAGTTCAACTTTTTACTACCATATGATTATAAAAAACAACGGTTCAATAAACGACATACGTATCACGTATGATGACGAGCCGATTACTTGTGTAAAAAAAGAAATTGAATTGGCACAATCATACTTTACTGACTTCATAGAATATGTTCAATCAATAAGCATAGCCGAACTAGATTCAAGACTTATTGATAGAAGCGATGTTGGCTATCAACGATATTTAGGCGATATGCTATTACGAATTGCCTATCATGATGCGGTCCATGCAGGTCAATTTTTACAATATTTACGAATGGTAAACTTAGAAAGACCATTAATTTGGGATTAAATACGAAAAATGTTTATACAGCCTCCAAACTGGCATTACAATAAGAATTTTTCAACAAGAAACAATCACAAACCATGATAATCATTTATATTAAAAACCTACATCTCAACTAAGTACTTCATACACATAAAAAGCACGGGTTTGATTACTAATCAAACCCGTGCTTTCAAAACAACTATAATATCCACAAACAATAAAATGTAAAATTTAAAAACTACGACCGAAACGCCGCATCCGCCAACATAGACAATGTTGCATCATCCATCGGTGGATTGTGTAATCCTGCTCTGACATTTAAATAGTAACGATGGAGCGGATTTTTTTCTGATAAACTTTTTGCTCCTACGATGCGCATCGATTTATCCACTATAGATATCGCCGCATTTGTTACGGCGTATTTCACGGCTGCTAATTCTGCTTGCAGTGATAGTTTATCTTCTGCCTCATCGTACTTTTTCGCAATTTGATATAAAAAGACACGAGCCTGCATAAGCTCAAGTTCTAATTCTCCAATTAATTTTCTAACATTTGGCAATAAACTAATAGAATGGTTTAAACTGTTTGGCTTATATGATTCCGCAAATTGAACTGCATAATTTCTTGCTGATTGTGCAATTCCTAAATAACATGCTGGTATATGTAGCAACCAGCCAACACCCTTTTGTTTTACTTTCCCGCCTTTTATATCTGTAAAAAAGCGACTTTCTATCTCTACATTTTGTAAGACAAGGTCGTGGCTAGCAGTCCCTCGCATTGCAACGCTATCCCACGTTTCTTCAATAGATACACCGAGTGTATTTCTTGGAATAACAAACTCACCAACTTCTTCTTGGCCTTCCATACTTGCTGAAATAATAAAATAATCAAGTACTGGCGCCATCGTTGTAAAAGTTTTTCTTCCATTTATAACCCACTTCTCGCCTTGTTGAACCGCTATTGTTTCTGGTTTGCCGCCACGCGTCGGACTCCCTGTTTTCGGTTCTGTTGCTGCCCTGTTAAAGAGCGCACCATTACGTACTTCTTCGCAAAACCATTTGAACATCTCATCATTCCAAGAGCGATTTTCCGCTAGCTCTTTCACAATGCCAAGATGCCAGCCAATCGATAATGCAGTAGCTCCGCAGCCTTCCGCGATTTTCTCTTGAAATAAAACAAAGTCATATAAAGAAATCGCACTACCACCAAATTCCTTCGGTAATGTTAATTTCGTATATCCGATATCTTTCAAATCATTTATATTTTCATACGGAAATGATCCTAATTCACTTAGCTGATGCTCCCTTTCCATGAACTTCGGAATCAATTTATTTATTTGTGCAATAATGAAAGATTGTTCTTCTGTTTCAACAAATGAGAGTGCCATACTATAATCTCCTTTATGTTCGATTCATCAACCGCTCACTTTTTCATTATGATTATATGAAGCTACCTCTCTATTGTTTCACTATTCCGATAAAAATACAATGTTTTTGACTAATAAGAAAAGTTCCTATTTAAGGATAGGTTCTTTTCTTATGTTAATCTCCCTTCAATGCCTTTAATGGCAAAGAGGTTACATATCCAATATACGAGAATAATTCTTTAAAGAAGAATGGAATTTCTGTGTCTAACGTTTTATATGCTGATGTCGGCGTTGGTGAAGCATACGCTTCAATATTAATATGTTTTGCAATTCTCATTGCGCGTTTCATATGAAGTGGATCACTTACAATCGTGTATGTGCGTATTCCGTTCTCTATTCCAACTTGCTTCGCATTTTTTAAATTTTCTTCAGTGAAAAGGGATTTAGTTTCAATTAAAATATCTTCCTCTTTTACACCTTGTTTCATTGCATATACTCTTGCAGTACGTGCTTCCTCAAGTTCTGCCTCGAACTTTGTACCACCTGTAAAAATAATCTTTTTAATATTTCCGTTCTTATATAAAGAAATCGCATGATTAATTCTTTCTTTAAATACAGGAGATGGTTTTCCGTTCCACGAAGCTGCTCCTAGTACGATACCAGCATCCGTTTTCACGTCATCATTTGCTTTAAAACGATAACTCCAAATATCGTAAGCTGCATAACTTACATATAAAATAGCAGAACAAATCATTAGTAAAAATACTTGAAAGATTCGTCTTTTCTTACTCTTCTTATTCTCTTTCATTTGTAATTGCCTCCGTACATCATCCATACTTCTATAAAAAACATTTATATCAAATCGTTTTGTTTGAGTTTATTTAAAAGAAGGAACTTTACTTGTTATTTATATATAAAAGGGTTTTCATTTAAAATTGAGGATTATCAATTCATTTTCATTTGCGGTTTTCATTACATTTTTTAAATTCATAAGTTTATTACCATACAACTACATTGTAACGAATTTTTTCTCAGAAGGGAACGATGAAACAAAAGGAATTAAAATAAAGTAGCATTTTGTAAGAAAAAAGGTATATTTTTCATATATCACGAACAATATACCTTTCAAAACACGAATTATAACTTTTCTTTATATAACTCTAATTTTTCTAACAATTGTTTTTTTACGCCTGGCCATTCACTCGAGATAATACTGTACACCACCGCATCTCTCACATAACCATTCGGTAATTTTCTTTCATTTCGAAGCACACCCTCTTTTACTGCTCCTAACCTTTCAATTGCTCGTTGTGCTTTTTCATTTCTTGCATCCGTCTTAATTTGTACCCTAAGCATATGCAGTTTTTCAAAAGCATACTGGAGAAGCATATACTTACACTCTGTATTTATACTCGTACGTTGCACACTCGGATGATACCACGTTTGCCCTAACTCAACTGTCTTATCTTCTACTGAAATATTATATAAACGTGTACTTCCTACAATCTTATTCGTCTGTTGATCTACGACTACGAAAGGTATTTGAGTACCTCTTCCGTAACCCTTTATCGCTTTTTGAACGTATTGTTGCATATCTTGCACACTATCCGTTTTAGAGATTAAATACGCCCAAATATCCCGATTTCCTTCTACAATCGAAAACAAAGTTTCGACATCAGTATTATCCATTAACCGCAACTTTGCTCTTTCGTGAATAAATTCCATTTGTAAGCCCCCTTTGTTGTTACTATATCATAAGAATTAAAAACGTATTATAAGAATAAAAAAATATAATAAAAAAATTCTTTTCAAATATATTCTTCTCGTATTATACGGTAGGAAGACTCATCAGTAACCCTTAAAAAAGAAGCTTTTCATAATTTCCAATAAATCCTATATAATGATAAACGGGAGGGGATAAAAAATGTTAGATCAAATTACTTGGGGAACGCCAGGCAGCTTATTATGCTTAGGGTTCTTTTTTGCGGGACTAGGAATCTTCTTAAGAAGCGTTACGTCATATACGAAAAATAAATAAAAATATCCCGCTTTTAAACAAAAGAAGCCCTCTTTTTACAGACGGCTTCTTTTTTATAACTTTATCTTATTAAAACTTCAAAGCAACAAATAAGCAATCGGCGTAATGATAAGCAACGTTAAAATCGTTCTCTGCACATATAAAATAATAAGTTCAGATACTTTTAACGGAATATCTGTTGATAATATACAAGGAATGGAAGCAGAGAAAAACAGTATAGATGATACGGAAACAACTGCAATAACAAACTTTGTCACAAGTGGTGCACTTACTACTAATAATGACGGTAAAAACATTTCTGCAATACCAACTGATGCGGCTTTAGCAGCTAATTCTGCTTCCGGTAATTGTAATAGCCATGTAAATGGATAGAAAATATAACTAATCCAATCAAATATTGGCGTGAACTTCGCTAAGACGATACCAATTAATCCTACTGACATAATAGATGGTAAAATTCCCATCGTCATAATAAATCCATCTTTTAAATTCACTGCAATGTTTTTCATAATGCTCGGTGCAGATTTTGATACTTCTAACGCATCTTCCCAAGCACGTTCTAACATTTTCTCTTTATAAACAGGCTCTGGGAACCCTTCTTCTGTTACATATGTATCTGGTTTTCTACTGAGGGGCGGGATTCTTACGGTGATAGCAGTCACGATGAATGTTACAACAAGTGTAGTCCAAAAATAAACATTCCATAAATGCATAATATCTAATGTTTTTGCGATGATGATCATAAATGTAGCGGATACTGTAGAAAATCCTGTAGCGATAATCGCCGCTTCTTTTGTCGTATACTTTCCTTCTTTATACACGCGATTCGTAATAAGGAGAGCAAGCGAATAACTTCCAACGAAGGACGCAACTGCATCGATTGCCGATCTCCCCGGCGTATTCCATAATGGCCTCATAATCGGACGACAGAATGTACCGATAAATTCAAGCAATCCATATCCGACTAATAACGCTAAAAACGCCGAGCCAATTGGAACGAGCAAACTTACTGATATGACTAGCTTCTCATATAAAAACGGTCCAACATCTGGCGCAAAGAACCAAGCTGGTCCTACTTTTAAACAATATAATATGCCAAAAACAACGCCAACTACTTTTAAAATAGAAAAACAAATGTCTACGATAGATGCATTCCATTTCTTCGTATAAAATGGATAAATCGCACCAATCGCCATAACGAACAATGCATAATAAGGTACTACGCCTGGAACCGAAGCCCTAATCCACGATACGATATGATCAATCATAATAGACGATGCACCGTTTATCGTAACAGGAACGAAAAACATAAACACCCCAACGAGACTAGCAAGTATAAACCGAAGAATAATCCCCTTCTCTCGCCCTGTCTTAATTACATTACTCTTTAATTCAATTTCACTCAAAATTCGACACCTCCTATTATCTAAATATTCTGTATAATTATGTTATATTCCTTCTTTCCATTTCTACTATTTAATCATATGAAAAAGCCTATTTTAAAATAGGCTTTTCTATTACCTCTCATAATCATCCACAATCACTTGAATGATACGATACGATTCTTCTGCTACTTTTTCATTACTATCCCTATTCGCATCATATGTAATTAACGCCTTCCAAAGAGCCCATCCTCTCGCTCTATTCCACTTTTCTTCATCCATGCGTAATACTTCTTTAAATACATTTCTACTATTTTCATCAAAAAACGTCCACGCCATCGCTGCATCACAAGCAGGATCTCCTACACCTAAAATACCAAAATCAATTACAGCACAAAGTTTTCCCTCTTTAACGAGTAAATTCCCCGGTGCTACATCTCCATGAATCCAAACTGGCTTACGGTCCCATGTTGAACTAAGTGCTACATTCCAAAGGTGCTTTAATAATGCCTCGTCAAAAACATCCTTATTATTTTCAATAGCAACTCTCGCCTCTTCATCATATACAGATATAAGTCCGCCTCGGTAAAAATTATGTGTTCCAGCTAAAGGTCCGTTACTCGCATTAATAGATTGCAATTCTACTAAAAAAGATCCTAAGTCCGCCGCAAATTCATTTAAATCCCGAACGTTTTGTTTCGTAACTGTTTCTCCCTCTATCCACTTATTAATAGACCAAGGCAATGGATACGCTTCAGACGGATTTCCTTTCGCAAGTGGGGTAGAAATCGGTAAAGAAAGCCCCTTACTTAATAGTGGTAACCACTTATTTTCTTTCTCTACTTGCGGTGCATATGCCACATCACTTGGCAATCTTACACTCATCTCATCCCCTAAGTGAAACGTCCTATTATCATGCCCACTAAACTTTACAGGTTTCACTTCTAAATGGGCCCATTCAGGAAACTGTTCCTGTATTAACTTTTTAACTAAACTTACATTAATTGGATGCATTCACATTCTCCTTTTCTTTTGAAACTTACTAAGCCCATCCGTACTCCCAACATATTCAAAACTATTTTTCTTATAAAAATCATTCAACGTACGATTATGCCCCACGCAATCTAACTTCAAATACTCTTTGTCATGTTGTACATTCTCTTCTATCCACTGTAAAATCCATTCGCCAATTCCGTTCCCCTTATACTTCCGTTTCACCGCAAATCTATGAATATATAATGAATTAGAAACTTCCTCTAAATATTTTATTCAATTGTTGCACTACGTTTTAAAATGTTTTCTAATATATGCACCACATTAGCCGTTCATTCTTAATGCTCACTTCGACTTCAGGAAGTAATATAAAAACCATACTGCATGATTTTGTTCATCTTGTATAGCAAACTCTAATCCTTGTAAATACGTATTCGAACAGTTTTCAGTAATTTGTGCTTTCGGCTGCCTGCCAGTTAAGTTCGTATAAATTTGTACAAAGTTGTGGAAATGCTTTATTTCATCATTACGAATTTCAAAAATTTATTTTTGTTCTACTTGATTTGGAGCCATATTCGCTAATTTTGCATAGCAGCTTATAGCGCTATACTCTCCATTTATAGCTTTTTCAATATCACTAATCAACTTATCATTTTGTCTATACCAATCATAATAATTCGAATTATACATCGTATCCCTTCATACTTTCGCTTAACATTTTATGCATTTAGAAATAGTAGGAGCCTATGTATATAACGGGACGGCTTTAGATTGAAAGAAAAGTTTGAGAAAAGGGTCTATTTTGCAAAGGAATTGCTTATTCATAAAGTGAAACTATATTCAGTGGGGATTTTACTACACGACAAATAGCGGATAAAATATCACTATTTTTTTGTACGCTGTTGCTATAAATTCGCGAATGAATCAGGTTTCCAACCAGATGTGGTGTTGAGATGCGAAGCTATTATGAATCCAGTCATATAACTAGGAGGTACCACTATGCCATCTTTATTTAAAACTATGGCCTTCCAGCTGAAAACCGAAAGACTTGAGCTTAGTATGTGGGAGGAATCCGATTCCGTTTGGCTGAGCAAATTAATTGGCGAACGTGGCGTGGACATTCCAGCCGTTGATTCCGTTCGTAACCGGCTCATTGAGATGCGCAAGAAGGCAGACGAAAATGGCATTTCTCTTCTCACTATTCGAAGGCGCAATGAAGGTGATTTCATCGGATACTGTGGCTTAATTATTGGACGTTCCACAATTGAAGAGCCGGAGGTTGCATACGAGTTGTTCCGTAGCGTTCATGGTAAAGGTTATGCGACTGAGGCGGCATCTATTGTACTGGACGCAGCGATTGCTACTGGGCGCCAAAGACTTTGGTCGACTGTAGGTGCTTGGAATATCGCTTCCCTCCGGGTGCTAGAAAAGATAGGATTTAAGCGTCATCACAGTACGTGGGATGATGAACGTGGTGAGATTGTTTGGAACGTACGCGATTTTTAGAGATTCCGACTTAATTCTAAACAATACACTTTTCAACAATCAGGCATTTACATTGAGAAAAAATCAAAAACAAGCCGTTTCACTAATTAGTGAAACAGCTTGTTTTTAAGCATTCAATTCTGTTTCATGCCCTTTTACTACACTACGTTTGAGTGCAGTTGCTAATATAGTAACCATACTTACTATACCAATCCAAACGAGTACAGTAACAGGAGTATTCCAACTTAACCCTTTTCCGAAGAAGAAGATTTCTCTTAGGCCTTCAATCATAAATTTCATTGGTAACCATGAGTAAACCCAGTCTTGATAAAACGGAGACAACATCTCAGGTGCTAACGATAATAACGGCGCCCCGAAGAATAGTAATAAAGCGAATAAACCGATCCCTTTTAGCCCAACTAATGAAAGTACCGCAGATATCATTAAGAAGAAACTAAAAGAAGTAATGGATAAGAATAGAGCTGTATCCGTGAAGTTCGAGATATTTAACCCTACCATCCCATCCGCAATCCATGTAAGACCAAACCCAATTACAAGTGTCGCAATAATACTTAACTTCTTATATGGCATCTGCGCATATAGGTGTCATCCAACAATGGTTAAATAATGGACAAAAAGAAACACCTGAGGAGATTGCTCGCTTTTTATCAACAATCGCAGTTCATGGTCCTTTTTATGCGGCTGGTTTAAAGAAATGAGTTGTTGCAAAATAAAAGATCATCCACTATTTATAGCGGATGATCTTTTATTTCATTACAACACTTCAATATACCCTTCTGTTCCATGTACCCGTATTCGTTGCCCATCTTTTATTAATTTCGTAGCATTCTCTACCCCGACAACTGCTGGTAATCCATATTCACGTGCGATAACCGCTCCATGGGTCATCAGCCCGCCGACTTCAGTGACTAATCCTTTTATAGATACAAATAATGGTGTCCAGCCAGGATCAGTAAACGCAGTAACTAATATATCTCCTTCTTCTAAATTCGCTTCTTCCATGTTTAAAATAACGCGAGCTCTTCCCTCAATCACTCCTGAAGAAACAGGCAGGCCTACAATCGCGTCAGCTGGAAGGTTTTCACGTTTATATTTACCTGTAATGATTTCTCCATCAGACGTCATTACACGCGGAGGCGTTAGTTTTTCATATAATTTATAATCATTTTTTTGTTTATGAATAATTTCGTAATCTAGTTTCTTCGTGCGAACAACTTCGTGAAGCTCTTCAAAAGTTAAATAGTAAATATCATCAACTTCATGAATGACACCGCTCTGCACAAGTTGCTCAGCTTCTTTCAATAACGCCTGCTTATATATGAAATAACGATTAATCATACCGTATTTTGGATATTCACGATAGCCAATAAAATTACGGATATTACGAATCATTCGCTTCGTTTCTTCTACTTTTTGTTTACTATCCGGCACGTGCTGCAATCGGTCTAATAATTCTTCTTCTTTTTTCAAAGCTTCTTGCAGTCCTTCTTCAAACTTCCGCTTACTCGCACCATATTCAAAGTCTCTTATATTATTTAATATCATTGGGATAATGGTTGTTGGCTTCTCACTCCAGCGCGTTTTCGTAATGTCGATTTCTCCGCTACATCTCATTCCATATTTATTTAGGAAAGCAATGATTGTATCTCGAGTTTTTTCTCCGCCGTTATACTGAACAAGTTCATCTAAAAAGTTATCCTCTTCTACATGTTGTAAATACGCAATAACTTCTGGATACGGCCGAATCACATCAGCAACATCCATTAATGCTAGCCCCATTTCTGACGTAATATTATTTTGTACCGATTGAGAAAGCGCGTCTGCTACATTCTTTTCGCCTAGCCATTGCTCCATTTTTTCATTGATCCAAGCCGAAGCATTCATACCTGCCATAATGACCGCTATACTTTGCGGGTTAAATAATACTTTCTTTAATTGCTGAATGTCTTCCAAAATAAAATCAAGTACATCCACCCTTGATTTCGTTTGCATGTTTCGCTTTAACTCTTCGATTGATGCTTCACTATTTTTTATTAAATCTGTAACGATTGCTGGATCAATTTCGATTTCTGGTTGCGAACTTACTGGTGGCTTACTTTTACTAGCACTCTTTTCTTTTTCTTCATCCGGTAATAATTTAATAAAATAATCTCGTTCGATTATAGTCGTTAATGCATCTCTTACGAGTGGATCCGATTTCCCTAAAGTGTTTACTAAATAATCTCTGCTAGCAGGTAAAGCTAATTGTTGCGTAGCATCAACAAACAGCCTTCCTCCCGCTTTGCGCATAGGAGCATTAGTCGTTAACAAGAAAAAGGATAAACCTAATGGTTTCATCGCATCGGTCATCATTTGTTGGTGACCAACTGATATATAAACGTGATTTCCCCCATCATTTACTTCTGGAATTGGATATAAAGTCGTAATTGGCCTGCTTTGGACTATATAAAATGTATCATCAACTAAGCACCATTCAATATCTTGCGGACAACCAAAATAAGCTTCGATTTGTCTTCCGATGCGTGCTAGTTGTAAAATCTGTTGTTCAGTAAGTGTTTGAACTTTTTGCTTATTAGGAGTAATTTTCTTTCTCTCTGTTCCGCCTTCTTTTCGTCCATAGATGGCTAATTTTTTCGTTGCGATGACCTTTTCGACGATTTCGTCTTCTTTTACCTTATAATTATCTGCAGAAACCAATCCAGATACTAGCGCTTCGCCAAGTCCAAAGCTGGCATCGATTGACAACACCTTCCTATTCGAAGTAATCGGATCCGCAGTAAATAAAATCCCTGAAGCCACAGGGAAAACCATTTTTTGAATGACAACACATATAGAAACTTGATTATGATCAAAACCGTTTTGCATTCGGTATATAACCGCTCGATCTGTAAATAAAGAAGCCCAGCATTTTTTAATATGCTGCAAAATGTTTTCTTTTCCAATAATATTTAAATACGTATCTTGTTGACCAGCAAACGAGGCATACGGTAAATCTTCAGCAGTAGCACTCGAACGCACTGCATACCCATGTTCATCGCCAAAGTGCGAGAGATAATGAGCTACTGATTCCACTACATCAACTGGAATTTCCACCGCCATAATGACTGCTCTAATCTTCTTACTAATTTCACCAATTTGATCTCGTTCCTCAATTTTTAGCATTTTTAATTGATTCAACAAAGTTTGAAATGCTTCATTTTTTCCGATGGCCTGTTCATACCCTACCGTTGTAACACAAAAACCTTCTGGCACTTGTATCCCTTGAATATTGGATAACTCCCCTAAATTCAATCCTTTTCCACCAACGAGAAAAAGCTGTGTTTTTTCTATTTCCTGAAAACCGAGAACGAAAGAACTCATTTGGCACCTCTCCTTACTATTCATGTGTTCTTGATTGTAACAGTAGTAAATGAGAAGAAACAGTCTATTTCGAACTTGATTTACATGATATAATTAAGTTAGGAAGAGATTAAAAAATGCCCCAGTTGCATAATGAAGTAACTGGGGCTCCTTATTTCCGCTCAATTTTAAATTATAATTTATTCACAACTAACTTCAATGTACTTCTGTTTTTCTCCTTTTTTATAACACGCCATTAATTATCACACACAATTCTTACCTCGACAAATAGTATATAACTCGAAATACGCTTTAGTTTAACCTCCTGTGAGCCTTTTCACAGGAGGTTTTATACATACATATATTATTTATAATGAATTAGTTCTCCTATTTTCCCAAAAAAAGGATGATTGTATTGGAAATGAAAAAACTTCAAGGAATTTATGATGATGTTATTAGTTTAGGGGGAAATTGTTATACCGCTATCCATCTGAAAAAATATAGGCTGCGGAAATATTCAGGTCCTCTAGATTGGTTTGAATCACCGAATCTTTCTTCTATCAACACATTATTGAAAAATAATTTTATAGACTTTATGGATTTAAAAAACATGCACGCAATGCAGGAACAAAATATTGTGTTTAATGATGGTGTGATACAACCTGTTTTTTCTCATATTATAAAAGACACAAAATATAACGTAACATCTTATCATGATTTCCCTGTTATTCCAAATGAAGATTGGTTCATCACATACCATGATTTTAAACAAAAATTAGATCGAAGAATTGATAACTTTTACGAAAAAATTCATCATTCACAATCCATTTTATTTGTTAGATGGGGCGGAAACTTGACTGAAGCACTAGAATTACAAACCGTTTTATCGAATATTGTTAAAAATAATTTTAAGATTCTTTTACTCTATCCAACAGGACTTGAAAATGAAATAAACGAATTAGAATGGGGGCTTGATCATGTTTTCCCTATTCAAGTTTCAAGTAATTATCAAAATAAAAGAACTTGGTATATCCTCTTAAAAGATATACACTTAAACTCAAAATAATAGTAGAAACTACGACTTTACAATCAATATTTTTTGTTTGCACTTTATATAAATTGATATGTCTCCACCTTAATTCTAGGAGTAAATTATTGTTTTTTTAATCCCCCACTCATTCTTTTCTCAAATCCTCCAAAATGGATTTGAGAAATTAGGGAACTATAATGTCGTATTAACATATAGTAAGGGGGATAAAAAGTGGACAATGAGATGAATTATGGAAGTGATTATAAGTTTATTCCAGCAACTTCAATTGAAAGTGGTCATGGCATCGAAGTATTGCCTGATTTGTTTTGCTACACGATTCAAATCGTCAACATATGTTTTGTTGGGAATCCGCATACCGATGATTTTGTTTTAGTTGACGCTGGAATGCCTAAATGTGCAAAGGAAATTATCTCTATCGCTGAGAATCGATTTGGTACCAATAGTCGCCCAAAAGCAATTATTTTAACTCACGGCCATTTTGATCATGTTGGAGGAATAATTGAACTCATTAAATATTGGGATGTTCCAGTCTATGCCCATCAAATGGAGATACCGTTTTTGACTGGACAACAAAGCTATCCTGAACCAGATCCAACAGTTGAAGGTGGTATGGTAGCGAAAATGTCTCCCCTGTTCCCTAATGAACCGATTGATTTAGGAAATAGCGTAAAAGCACTACCTACCGATGGAACTGTTCCCCATATGCCAGAGTTTAGATGGATTCATACATCAGGGCATACTCCTGGGCATATTTCATTATTCAGAGAGAAAGACCGAACTTTAATTGCTGGGGACGCTTTTGTTACAGTGAAACAGGAGTATCTGTATAAAGTAATAACTCAAGAACAGGAAATAAGCGGACCCCCTCGTTATTTAACAACAGACTGGAAAGCAGCTAAAGAATCAGTCATTAAATTAGAAGAATTAAAGCCTCTAGTCGCTATTACTGGACATGGGATACCAATGTCAGGTGAATTGCTATCAACAAGCCTCAATACACTGGTTCAAGAATTTGATAAAATTGCTACACCTGATTATGGAAAATATGTAGATAAAAACATAAATTAAACAAAAAACTAAAATGTCTCACAAAATCAAAATGTCAAAGAATGTTAAAATATGTGAAAACAATAACCTTAGGCGACCTCTCTATTTTAAGAATGGAACTATCCTTGTTGAATAAAACTCGATATTCCGCAAACACTACCTGTAGTGTAGCCTGCTTCTTACCCAGGTTGTACTTCTTACCATAAAAAAGAGCAGTCATAATAAATAACTGCTCTTTTTACTTTTAACATACTTTTTTAAATTTTGTTCATACCATACTTAATCCATAATACAGTTTAACTACATTTCATTTCAAAGTTTTTAGTTTCAAAAAATCCGATACATCCCATGCCCTTACTACATTATTAACTTTTGTTCTCTTTCTGCTACCCCTAGACCATTGCAAACAAAGTATAAAAATAAGAACAATATCAACGAAATCTCCGCCATAATACATCAGCACGCCCCCAATTTCTGCTTGTTTAGTAACTACACCAGCAGGCGGATGAGCATATATGTATTTTGATAATATCCCATGACCAGCTGATGCAATTATTAAAATAATTGATCGGTACGTATAGCTATACCTATGGGATATTAAATCAACATAAATCATTGATGTGGTAAACAGATATCCTGCAATAAAAACGTGGAAATGTATGAACAAATGAAGAAGTATACTTTCGTGCATCATCGAGTATAAGCTAGTCGTATAGAGAATCCATAGTCCTCCTAAATTAAGTAAGGTTGCGATAATTGGATGAGTAAGAAGTTGTAGAGGCCTACTCTTTAGTATCCTTGAAAGACGTCGTGCTGCTTTCACATTGAGCGTTCGTAAAAAAAGAGTCATTGGAGCGGCTAATGCTATAAAAATTGGAGCAAGCATCCCAAGGAGTAAATGCACAAGCATATGCACTGTGAAATCATTATGAGCACGATGAGCTAAGGGCCCAACAACTGCTATTGCCACACAAATAAGTCCTAAAATCCAGAAGACACTTCGATATAACGGCCATCGTTTGTAATGGCTATTTGATAAAATCGTGGCTACTATATAAATTATTAACATAATTAAAATGAATACGAATAGTAAAATATCCAGTGCATTCCATATTTCATGATGAAGATGGTTATTGTTCATTTAAGCTTTTACCTCTCAATAATCTTTCATCAGTTCTTGTCTGAAAAACTAGCAGAATGCCAATTAAGAGCATTACAGTCGCAATTATATTCCATATTACGTCGTAGATAAGAACATTATCTACGTATCGAATCTGATGTATTTTCATTAGTTTGTGTTGAATTATACCGTCATATAATTGAAATCCACCACTACCAAGCATTAATCCGCTCCACCATCTTTTCAACCAAAATGCATTTCTACGGCGGAGATCAGCAACCATAAACAAGGAACCAATCGTTGCAAACCAACTAAAAGCATGAAAAAGACCATCTGAAATGAGTCCAATATCTGTTGTAGATTTATCATAGAAATGGTGCCAATGTAGCAGTTGATGAAAAATAGTTTCATCTATAAAAGCTACTAACCCTAGCCCAAACAAGATACCTGACCATAGATTACGGGTCAAATAAACAGAAGAGGTTAAATAGCTTGTATTATCGGTTTTGGTAAACATTAAATCCTATCCTTTCCACTAATGTATATTCTTATTTTTCCCAAAAGAAAAACGTGCTAAACATACTTAGTGCCGAAGGAAAATAACATTCAATTAGATGTATCATATAAATACTTATTCTCAAGCGTATTTAATATTTTATTAAAACTCACTAAAAAAGCTTTAAGGAATTCACCATTCTAAAATAGCGCTAGTATAATTTCTTTAATATTTTAGAATGAATCTATATTTTTAGCATTTAATTAATTTATTAACAATGGAAATTATCATATAGTCTTAATTATTTGATCCTCTATAAATAAACTATAGTTTTTCTCTCATGATAATTTCCAAATCTTCATTTTAATATTGCATTTGTATTGCCTTTTGCACATTTTGAACATCATTTTTTAATAGTTGCTTTAAATCATAAGCTGGATAGTAACCACGCTCATACATAAAGTTAAAAACCTGTGCATGTAATTGTATAGCACCATTTATTTGACGGATTAAAACTTCTCTAAGACGAGGCGTTGCAGTTTCAGTAATCGCTATTGCATAATTTCGAACAGATGTCTTTGCTAACCCAAGCAAATCTCCAGCGTAAAATCCAGTGTCATCACGATGTTGCGATTGAAATCCAGGAGCATATGGATAAAACTGTACTAACTCTTGTAAATTGTTTTGGATGGCATTTATAGCTTTAATATATAACGATTGAAGTGCTTGATCAGGTACATTCCTAACTGATTTTTTTAATTTGATTAAACCGTTTGCTTGAAATGCTACTAATTCATGTAACTCCAATGTTTCATGCCAAGCTAGTTGATTAGGATAAGACATAGACGTTCCCCCTTAATATTCATTCATGCTACAATATGCAAAAAAATTCAAAAAGGGCCTATACTACTGAATTCATTTCAATCTAATTCATGGTTACTTTTCATCCTTCTATGTTAATCACAATAAAGTATCCTTAATTCCTCTTCCCTACTTTTTTATATCCTTAATTTTGATTTTCAAAATGACTTCCTCGCCTTTACAATCTATAAATTTAATTTTTTCTTCCTTAAAAATCCCCATCATAATACATCCCTTCTTGTTTCGTTATAAACCATATTAGTTAGAAAATATAAATGTGAACATTGTACCTACATATTCCTTATATATTTTTCAAATTTTATAGCTACTTAAATTTATACGTTATTAAAGATCAACTATTAAAGTAACTACATTGAAGGGGATTCTTCATTAAATCATTTTATTTTTATAGATTAAAAAATAATTATTCTAGCCGTGTTAGTCACCTATTTTTAAATAATTAATAGGTTATATATTATGACTTAGGAGGGATAAAAAGATGACTATGCTTTATGATAAAGACTCTTTACAAAAAAATATTACTAACCTTCCACATTGGCAACAAGAAGCTTTCCGTTCTTTTAAATTAAAAATGACAGATAAAAATAAGCCGTTCCCTTGTATCCCAGCTCAACACGGCTTTACAGCCAATCACCTCCGGTACGGATTCATAGGTGATCCTAGAGATACGAATACTAGCGCTGATTTTGCAACATTACTTAAAGAATATACGGAATGTTCTAGAGACACAGGGCAATACGCTTCACTTATTGTTTTTATTCATACACCAATAGATTTACTGCGAGAAACTACAGTTGAAGATTTTGAACATATTTATTGGTCTCTACTTAATACAACTAGCCGTTTGGACGAAATGGAATGGCCTATGCACATTCCAAATGATCCTATGGAAAACACTTGGGAATTTTGCTTTCATAATGAATCATATTTTGTTTACTGCGCTACACCTGCCCATGTCAATAGACAAAGTAGACATTTTTCATGTATGATGCTTGCTTTAACTCCTAGGTGGGTTTTACAGGGAATTATGAATTCTGAGAAACGCAGTAGAAAACTAAAAAACTTAATACGTCAACGTCTAGCCGCTTATGACAAAGCTCCTATTCACCCTTCTCTTAAAGATTATGGTGAAAAAGATAATTATGAATGGCAACAATATTTTTTACGTGATGATGAAACAATTCCATCCAAGTGTCCCTTTTCTCGAATAATAAAATACTTGCATAAAAATAAGTAACCCACTCCACTTTTTATTATTTAGTTGTACAAACTTTAACCACTGAATAGATTTAATATAGATCAAATTTAGTGGGAGGAGCATATCATACGTGGGCATATTTTTAAGCTATGTTTTCTTAGGTTTATCATTATCTGCTCCAATGGGGCCTATTAATGCTGCACAGTTAGAAAAAGGTATTAGGAGTGGGTTTTTTCACGCTTGGATTCTTGGCATAGGAGCCTTACTTGCAGATGTCATCTACATGGCACTTATTTATTTAGGTGTCATTCATTTCCTCGAAAAAGATATTATAAAACTTTTCTTATGGTCTTTCGGCGCTTTTGTTTTAATCTATACAGGTATCGAAAGTTTAAAAAATGCAAATCAAATTAGCATTAGTAATACGAGAAATGATGATTCAGTTATTAAAAGCTTTTTTTCTGGTTTTTTTATGTCCTTATCTAATCCATTAACAATTCTATTTTGGCTTGGAATTTTCGGCTCTATATTAGCAAAAGCCGCTTCTTCCTATAATAAAGAGCAGCTTTTGTTATATAGTTTCGGGATTATTTTAGGCATTTTTATTTGGGATATTACGATGGCAAGTACATCTAGTATATTTCGTAAAATTTTGAATACACGTATATTGTCTCTTATAACAGTAGTATCTGGAATATCACTTATTATTTATGGATTATATTTTGGTTTTCAAACTTACCAAATCATTTTTCAATAACTTCTATTATTTAGTTCTGACATACTATTCATGGTGTGAAAAGAAAGATACTTCATATAGCTGGATTCCTTTTTCGTGAGACAAAATGAACAATTATAGTAACAATAATAACTATTCCTAAAAACAACAAGCTCACTAAGAAACCAAAACGCGTTGTTTTTTGTAATAGTGTTCCACTAACAGCTAGTGCAATCATAATAAGACCAATAATACTTTTTATCTGCATCCACCCTTTTGGATTCATTAGTCTCCAAAAGGAAAGAAGAATTAAACTCCATGTATACAACAACATTAATCCAGCTGCAGTTGTTACATATTCATATATATTTTTTGGTAGTAATAAAGCGCTAAGGATAGAAGCACCAAGCCCCATTATGATAAGAATTAAAGCTGGAAAAGAGATATTCTTCTTGTTTTTTTTCGCAAACATCGCAGGTGCATCACCCTCTTCAGCTAAGTTCATTAATACACTTGTCACTGCAAATAATGAACCAACTAACGTTGAAAAGCCCGCTAAAATTAATACTACATTTAAAATAAATGGCACATACGGTAAATTATAGTCTTGTAACGCTATTACAAAAGGACTTTCTTTCGTATTAAACTGATTTAACGGAACCATCATAATTGCCAACCCTAAAGAGACTACGTAAATAATCGTTAAAATCATTAACATTACTCTTCCTGACTTTTGTGCATCTTTAGGGTCTTTCAGTCTTATTGTCATTAACCCCATAATTTCGATTCCTCCAAATGCATAAAATGCATAAATTAGAGAGGACCAAGTGCCTTTTAATCCATTTGGGAACCAGTCTTTAAAATTACGCGGGATTTGTGCCTTATATAAACCACCCTTTATAAATCCTAAAATAACTAAAATGGCAATTACAATAAACCCCACAATAGCAACGATTTTTATAATAGCCATCCATTTTTCTAAACGTTCGAATATCTTTACCCCTATAAAAATAATTAATATAGCCGCTACTCCATATACAGCAGCAAATATCCATAGTGGTATTTTAGGGAACCAGTAACGTGAAAAGATTCCTAACGCACTTAACTGGCTGCCCATAATAAGCAACTCCGAACACCAATATGTCCATCCGTGACTAAAACCCGCCCAATTTCCAAAAGCTTTTCTTGAATAAATGCGAAACGATCCTTTTTGCGGATCTTCCACAGCCATTTTTGCCAATGCTTCAAATACAATATATGTAGTGAATCCAGTTAAAATCAAAATAAGAATAATTGAAGATCCACCTATTTTAATCCCTATACTGGATCCTAAAAAAAAGCCCGTTCCTATCGTACAACCAATTCCAATAAGTGAGAGTTGCCACCATTTTAAATCTTTTTTTTCTTTCGTTTTGTTCTTAACATCATGACAGGTCATATTACGATTCTCCTTTATTCATTTTGAGAATGTCCCTCATGATTACTTAAGTACTTTTCAGCAAGCTTTTCAACAACATCAACGACATCATGTGCCTTTATTTTATGGTTTGCTACTTTCTCACTTCCTACAGAAATCTCAACTGTAAATAACGCTTCATATTTCATTTTTTCTGCCCCTTTCGCATCAAATATAACCTCTTATCTTTTATCCTTTTATTTCACAAAAAATTCATTATGTATTTAAAACCTCGAGAGTCTAAAAGTTAAACAAATAAAAATGTATGAGAAAGGAGAGACGGCATGCCTCTCCTTTATATCCATTTCATATATAAAATTAACGAGTAACGCCACCGCCAAGTTGTTGCTCAGCTAATGATACAAGACGTTTCGTAATTTCACCACCAACAGATCCGTTTGCACGAGCTGTTGCATCTGCACCAAGTTGTACGCCAAATTCTTGAGCAATTTCATATTTCATTTGATCAAGAGCTTGTTCAGCGCCACGTACTAATAATTGATTGCTGCTTCCACTGTTATTGTTTGACATGTTCATTCACCTCCTTCTTTCTTTAATATGTTAAATTACATGCTAAAATATATAGCTAATTAATTGGTAATTACGACCGTGAATTCAAAGGTATAATTGATGCCCTTTAAGCCCAACATAATAGTGTATAGGAGAACGAAATACAATATACGTGCCATGGGATATTATAAATAGGCCTCCATCAGAAAATGAAACGGGTTACGCTATATAAAAGCATAACCCGTTTCTAATGAAATATTTTATTCCATATACGTTTAAACAATGGAGGAAAATGATGAAACATATTGTTGCTTTATTAATTAAATACACAGCGATAACTGCAGTATTACTTATCGTACTCAGTATCTTTCAAGGCATTTCCATTCCTAGAGTATTACTCATTTCTCTTTTCTTAACAGGAGCTGCCTATTTAATCGGCGATCTCTTCATTTTACCTAAATACGGAAATACGATTGCTACAATGGCAGATTTCGGCTTAAGCTTCTTCGGAATTTGGCTTTTAACATACTTGTTTACTAATTTAGATGCTACTCGTAATATTGGACTTTCTTCATTCTTAGCCGCTTTAATCATTGGCGGAATAGAGGTTTTCTTCCACATTTATATGAAGAGGTTAGTACTGCGTAACGACGATGAATTAAGAAATCACAATCATATTCATCATGATAAATATGCTATGGAAATGTCAGATGAATATATGGATTCTTCTACAATAAATAAATCCAAAGTTGAGGATACATCTAAAAAATAAAAAAGTGGCCAATGCCACTTTTTTATTTTTGTTTATTAAGCTTGATCAGAGTTTTTCACATGTAATGGAGGTGGAACTACCCACCCTTTTTTCTTACTTAAACGTAGCAAAGTTACACCTGCTTGTGCTTTTTTCATATGAAATTGTCCGAATAGCATCCCTACATCTTCTCGAAGACATTTTCCCATCACTTGACTACATGTCACAAGTCCAGCTGCTAATCCTGTAGAAACCGCTGCTGCAATTTCTGCATCATTAATACGTGCTCCAGGAGGAATGTCTTCAATAGATGCAACTGGTCGTTCTGGCGGAGCTGGCGGTAAAGCTACGCCATTAACTTTTAAAAGAGTTTTTAACTCTTCTATTTCTGAATTCATATCATTTTCAATTAAGCTTTCTAAAAACTTCTTCAAATCTTCGTCACCTGTATGATTCATAAATACTTGATGGCTTGCGATTCCACCTTGTGCGGCTAGAAGATAACTCCAAATATCAAATACTTCTCCGTAATGTAACGGTTCATTTTGAGGGTTTCCACTTAAAATACCCATTTTTAAATTCCTCCCTTTCGAAAATATCATAATCAATATTGATTTCAATATTGAAATCAAATTTTTAAGTATGCTTTTTCCTGCAAAAGCTTTTCTACTATGCATGGAAAACACCTTTCCAACACTGCGTGTTTATTGTTTAGGAAAGTAGTTTACAAATTAAATACCCAAAGATTATGAAAGAAGATTATCAATAATCTTTGAGTGAGAATCCATTTACTATAAGGGTTTTTATTTTTATACATATACAAAAGAAATTGATTTACATATTCGCTTTATTTTATACGAATTCTCTTAGCGGTTAGCTCTACCACCAAGTTGTTGTTCAGCCATTGCAACTAAACGTTTTGTAATTTCACCACCAACAGATCCGTTTGAACGAGCTGTTGTATCTGCACCAAGTTGTACACCAAACTCTTGTGCAATTTCATATTTCATTTGATCAAGAGCCTGTTCAGCGCCTCGAACTAATAATTCATTACGATTTCCACTATTATTGTTTGCCATATTATTTCACCTCCGATGTTTTTAATATGCGACAAATTATGAAATAATAATTATCCTTTTTATGGAAATTAGATTATGAATAATTATTGAGTTTCTTCTTAAAATAGGGCAAAAGATATAAGAAAGAAGAGTTGCTATAACATACTTTCATAACAACACTATGTACAGGTTTCTCTTTACTAAAAATTTATATTTTATCAGGAGATACATATAAAGTGAAATTTTAATCAGTGGGGTTTTGTTCATCCCCGGGTGATTATCAGCCCTCATCAATCGGGCTTTTACGGGCAGCCGGCAAATAGCGAGATAAATTATGAAAAATGATTCCTAAGGAGATATGAGATGAAAGCTGTAACCTATCAAGGACCAAACCAAGTACAAGTTAAACAGGTTGATGATGCAAAGTTAGAGAAAAAAGATGATATTATTGTAAAAATTACTTCAACTGCTATTTGCGGTTCTGATTTACATTTATATCAGGGCAACATGCCTTTACCTCCAGGTTACATTATTGGTCATGAGCCAATGGGCATTGTTGAAGAAGTTGGTCCAGATGTTACTAAAGTGAAAAAAGGAGATCGTGTTGTCATCCCCTTCAACGTTTCTTGTGGACATTGTTTTTATTGCCAACATGAAATGGAAAGCCAATGTGATAACTCCAATCCTCATTATGATTCTGGTGGATACTTTGGTTATACAGAGAAATTTGGTAACCATCCAGGTGGACAAGCAGAATATTTAAAAGTTCCTTTTGGAAATTTCACTCCATTTGTTATACCAGAATCATGCGAACTTGAAGATGAATCTTTACTGTTTTTATCCGATGTTTTGCCAACAGCCTATTGGAGTGTAATAAACGCTGGTGTTAAGCCAGGTGATACTGTTATCGTCCTTGGTTGCGGGCCTGTTGGATTAATGACACAAAAATTTGCTTGGATGCAAGGTGCTAAGCGTGTAATCGCAGTCGATTACTTAGATTATCGTATAAATTATGCAAAAAAGATTAACAATGTTGAGGTATTTGAGTTTACAAAATTCCCCGATATGGGAGAACATTTAAAGGAAATCACACATGGCGGTGCCGATGTAGTCATTGATTGCGTGGGCATGGATGGAAAAAAATCGCCACTAGAATTTCTAGAACAAAAATTAAAATTACAAGGCGGAACTCTCGGCCCTATTCAAATCGCTACGAAAGCCGTAAGAAAATATGGAACGGTTCAAATGACTGGCGTTTATGGTGGCAATTATAATGCATTTCCACTCGGAGCATTTTGGGTTAGAAATATTAACCTTAAAATGGGACAAGCACCTGTTATTCATTTTATGCCGGAACTATTTGAAAAAATAATAAACAAAGAATTCGATCCAAAAGAGATTATTACACACAAAATCCCCCTTGAAGAAGCGAGCTATGGTTATCAAATTTTTAATAATCGTGAAGATGATTGTATAAAAGTCATTTTAAAACCTTGAAGATACAATTTATTATTCTTAATAAAAAGATAAGATTACACTCCGTAATCTTATCTTTTTTATTAAATTGTAAGTAGCTATTCCCCCATTTTCATCTCATATCGAAAATAGTTATTTCCAAAAGAATTTGCATTTTGAGATCATGATTTATTGGTAAAAAAATGAATTTGAGTATTAAGTAACCAATTAGCGGACACGATAACAATGTTAACTAACTTAAAAGAGGTGTACTTCATGTTTTATTATAAAGAAGAACTGATTAATATTATCAAGCCGGACAAGCCAGATCCAGCTGCCGCAAAAGTTTTACAAGAAATATTAGGTGGGCATTATGGCGAAATGCGTACAATGATGCAATACTTCTTCCAAAGCTCAAATTTTAGAGGTAAAGAGAAGCAATATCGCGATTTACTTCGAGGTGTTTTTTTAGAGGAAATAAGCCATGTAGAACTTGTACAACATACAATTAATCAACTATTAACTGGATCTGGTGAACCTACGCCAGGAAATGCTGGTGTTGACAACGCACCACTTGATGAAGCGGTTAAACATGCAAATCCTCACCACTTTATTGTAGGTGCTCAAAGTTCATTGCCTGTTGATGCAGCTGGCAACCCATGGAATGGATCTTGGGTATATAGTCATGGGAATTTAATTAGCGATTTATTAGATAACGTAGTACTTGAATCTACAGGTGTACTTCAAAAAACTCGAATTTATGAAATGAGTTCCAATCAAACTTTTAGAGAAACACTTGCATTTTTAATTGTACGTGATAATGCTCATCAAAATGCTTTCGCAAAAGCTTTAGAGACATTGGGTGTTGAATGGGGGAAACTCTTCCCTGTGCCGAACTATGATATTAATAAATACCCAGAGTGCAGAAAGTATGTAGACATGGGATTCCATAACGCACAATTTAATTTTAGCTTAGATCCAACAAGAATAGGAGAAATATTCCAAGGTGAATCACCAAGTAGAAACAAAGGAACATTAGCAGTAACTGACCCGCCAAAAGGTTTTCCTGTACCAGAACTTCCTGAAATGCCAAATGAGCATAGTCCTGGATTAAAAGATATGGGTCTTTGAGATAACTGTAACCAACTATTAATGAATAGTTGGTTACAAACCTTTACATAGATTCAAGTAAATTTGTTTTAAGAGGAGGATATTCATTTGAGTATAATAAATGATAAACTATCTATTTTTGCTTTAGGTGGCGTTAATGAAATTGGTAAAAACATGTATGTCATACAATATTCAGATGACATTGTAATCATTGATTGTGGTTCTAAGTTTCCTGACGAGAGTTTATTAGGCATAGATTTAATAATACCTGATGTTACATATTTACAAGAAAATAAAGATAAAATTCGAGGTTTAATTGTTACACATGGACACGAAGATCACATTGGAGGTATTCCGTATTTTTTAAAACAGTTGAATGTACCAATTTACGCAACAAAATTAACCTTAGGCTTAATCGGCATTAAATTAAAAGAACATAAACTTCAAGATTCGACACAGTTAATTGTTATTGACTCTGAGTCTTTAATTGAATTCGGACAGATAAACCTATCTTTTTTCAAAACAAATCATAGTATTCCCGATTGCCTCGGGATTGCTTTTCATACACCAGAAGGTACAGTAGTCCATACAGGTGATTTTAAATTTGATTTGACTCCCATAAACAATCAATATCCAGACATTCACAAAATGGCTAATATCGGAAGTAACGGAGTTTTAGCTCTCCTCTCAGAAAGTACGAATGCCGAACGTTCTGGATTTACTCCATCAGAACGATTAGTAGGCGAAAAAATTGAAGAAGCCTTTGTAAAGGCTCACAGCAAAGTTATTATATCTACCTTTGCTTCTAATGTGAATCGTGTACAGCAAATAGTAGATGCCGCTTTAAAAACAAATAGAAAGCTTGCCCTCCTCGGAAGAAGTATGGTGAACGTAGTTTCTGTCGCCTTAGAACAAGGCTATTTGAATATACCTGAAGGCATGTTAATCGAAGCAAATGAGATTAATCAAATGGAACCCGAAAAAGTCGCTATACTTTGCACTGGTAGTCAAGGTGAACCTATGGCTGCTCTGTCCCGATTATCTAGTGGCAACTATCGACAAGTTGATATTTTACCAGGTGACACAGTCATTTTGTCTGCATCCCCCATACCAGGAAATGAGCGTAATGTTTCACGTATTATAGATAACTTATATCTATTAGGAGCAAATGTTATTTATGGATCTGGAAGTTCAACAGGAATGCACGTTTCTGGACATGCATATCAAGAGGAATTAAAATTGATGCTTACTTTAATGAAACCTAAATATTTCATTCCCATACACGGTGAATTTAGAATGTTACATCATCACCGTCAATTGGCAGAATCTGTTGGTGTCAAGAAAGATAATATTTATGTTATCGGCAATGGAGATGTTGTTGATATTAAAAATCAAACTGCTATGCAAACAAGACGTATAACTGCGGGTAATATATATGTAGATGGCTTAGGTATTGGAGATGTTGGAAACGCCTTATTGCGCGATCGCAAACAACTTTCTGAAGATGGTATGCTTGTAATAGTTATAACCTTGAGTAAAACAGAAGAGAAAATAATTTCTGGCCCTGATACAATTTCTCGTGGGTTTGTATATGTTCGGGACTCAGAAGATTTCTTAAATAAAATTAATCAATTAGTTGTAGAAACTGTCAACAGATTACAAAAAGCACATATTAATCAATGGAATGTTCTAAAAAGAGAAATACGAGAATCACTTGGTCACTTTATATACTCACATACAAAAAGAAAACCAATGATCCTCCCTATTATAATTGAAGTGTAAAATGCTTATTTTCTTTAGTCATTAAGTCTTTTCTTAATTATATCTATTAGTATCTAAAACGGCTTTTTCTAAATAAATATCGCACCCTCTAACAACTGATATGCATAATTTTAAGAAACCCTATAACTGCTGTTAATGTTAATGCTAATTCTATTGTTAACGGGGGGTGTTTCCCCACATTCTTTCATCTAAAATGCAACTATCGTCAATGGTAATAAAGGGTGTCTTATTTTTAGTATAAGCCTAATACTGTAACTGACCTTTCTATGCAGTAGGCTAAAAAAATACGCCTGCTGCATAGAAATATACTTTAATCAATCTCAATTACATCAAAAAACTTAAAAGTGCGCTTATTACAAAAAGCATCCGTACAAGTGATCGTCTCCATTAATGGATTAATATCCACTACTGTTATGTAATTTTTATATAAATAACCATCTTTATAATATGTAAGTAAAACCTCTTCCTCACCTAAAAATGAAATTAATAGCTTATTTTCAATCATTTCTTTTGCATCTTGCGTTACAGTTGGACGCGAGGCTTTCGTTTGCTCCTTTACCATTTCTTTAATAACTGCGAACTGCTCCGGCATACTGGCAAACGGTTGCCACTTTACCATACCTCTTCCTTTTGGCATATTAACATTCTTCACGATTTGTGCCCTCCTAATAATGTATTTCTATATCTTGCTGTTGCGACGCTTGTGTAAGAAACACCTCGTAAAATACTATTCTTACCAAATCGTGTTCGAATTTCGTCCATAACTTTCGTTAATCGTATTTCTTTTTCTCTTTGTATAATGTTATCGAAAAGCGAAATTTGCTCTTCCCCTTCATTAATAAGGTTTGTTAATGAAACACTTACTGATCGAATCGGCTCTCCTGTATGCCGTTCATATAAAAAATATGTACAAACATTATAAATATCCATCGTTAAGTTTGTTGCTCTATTTAACGTATGTACCTTTTTTATTCCCTCACCGTATTCCTTGCTATATCCAACTGAAAAATGAATTGTTTGCGCGCATTTCTTTTCTCGTCTCAACCTATAACAAACCTCTTCTATATGCTCTAATAAAATAACTATGAACTCTTCTATCGAATAATTACGCAATAATATTTGGCTTTTCGCTATAGATGTTGTTGCTGGAACGTATTTTTCTGCTATTCTACTAAAATCAATTCCGTTACTATGTAGATGTAATTCTTCTCCTATTACACCGAATGATTGCTTTAAATATTTCAAAGGATACTGAGCTAATTCTCCAATGGTATGTATACCTTTTCGATTCAATTTCATCTCTGTTTTATACGATATACCCCAAAATTTACTGAGCGGTCTAATACTCCATAACTTCTCGGGTATATCGTCATACGTCCACTGCGCTATTCCATCCCTATTCTTCTTCGCTTCTACATCCATCGCTACTTTACTTAATAATAAATTAGGCCCTATACCAATCGTACTTTCAATCCTTGTACGTTCATATATTTCTCGCTTGAACTTTAATGCGAATTCGCGCGGATTACTGGCAAACAAATGAATACTTGCAGTCATATCCATAAAAAATTCATCGATACTATATTGATGAAAATCTTCCGGCGCGACATACTGCAAAGCCAAACCCGTTATGAAAGTTGAACATTTCATATACGTATGCATAATTGGATTCACAATAATAATATCTGGTCGCTTCGGTATTTCGTACAAACGATTATGTGGGCGATTTTTCTAATAATTAACATTTAATCGAAGATTCTGAACAAATAATTGATTTATAAATACTTTACAGATAAACTTAATTTATCTCAAGATGATATTTTAAGAGATTAATCAATTAGGAGGACTTTAAGTAGTGGTTAGATAACTAAAGGGGGATACTATTGGATCCAAATAATAGAGATATTAAGTTCAGCGTGAAAAAAGCATGTGTCGATATTGGAAATGACTATCAAGTGGAGTATGCAACTATAGTTGTTGAAGACATTAAGACTAAGTTTTTTAGAGTTCACCCTACAACCAATTTTATTAAACAACGCTATGGTAAAACAGATCACAATTTTAATTCTCAAAAAAGAGCTGCTGATGTCATTGTACAGTTCTTAAATTGGCTATTAATTGAAAAATACAGTACCTATCAAGTAAGTTCTTTCAAACACCTTACCTTATCACATGGTGTTGATTTCTTGAATTATTTAAAAACCACTAAGTATAAAAAAAAGAAAGATAGAAATAGCGTATACAGGTCTAGGGGGACTTTAGAACATGCAGATCTGTACTTAAGGTATTTTTTAAAATTCTTAAAAGATCACCACATCATTCAAGGAGCATTAGCAGATATTATTGAAAAGCATACATACAAAGCAAATAATAAAGAAATAATTAGCTCTATCTTTATTGGAAATGGTTTTTCACTCCCAGCAAAAAACGTTACAAGAAATGAATTTAAACTAGAGCACTTCCCTCACCCCAGATTAATTATTTTATTATTAGAAGTAGCTGATTTGGTAGCGCCAGAAATTTCTTTTGGGATTTATCTACAAATATTTGGTGGATTACGAAGAGGTGAAGTTGTTAATATCTTACGAAGTGATCTTCGCGAAATCGGTCCTAATGGAGAACATGGTTTGTCTGTTAGGATAGGTTACAAACCTTATATATGGGAAAGATTAAATGATATTTCATCTTGCTCAGTTAAAAGAGATACTAAAATTTTCCCTATACAACCTATTCAAGTTATCCCAACTATTTCAGTCCCTATTTTAAAAAGTTTGAAGATACGATTAGAAACATTACAAAAATTGAACAGACATAATGCACTATTTATTGATAATAATGGTAACCCAATGAGTGGCGATACTTATGATGCTCGTTTTAATAAGGTTAAGCGCAACTTTTTAATGACTGTAAAAAATCAAATGCCTGCTTATTTCTCTCTACTTTCATCTAATACCTGGGGGACACATATTGGTCGTCGGATATATACTAATCTGATGGCAAAGATCGTTAAAAGTCCGGCTGAGTTAGCTATTCTTCGAGGAGATAAAAGCCTTGAATCTGCCCTTGTTTATATGAGTAAAGAAGCAATTCGTGAAGAAATACAAGAAGGTTTACAACAGATGTATCAAGAGAACATGAGCACCAACGATAATTTAGATGAAGAATCAATTAGTCTAGCACAGCAATATAACAATAATTTTATAAATTCAATTTTAAGAGAGGATGCTGTAAATTTTGAGTCGGTTACTAATACAGAAAGAGGTTATTGAGTTAACAGGTTTCAGTCCAGATAAAGTTAGACGGTTAGCAGAATTAAACCTAATTAAGTTTAACGGAAAATATTATCAGCAAGATTCCATACTACAATACTTAGATTATGAAAAAGGAATAATTGATACTTCTTTCAATATTAATGATTTTACAAAATTTGCACAGATCCCGAAGTATACTGGCGTTCAGAATCTTCAATTGCATTTCCCTGAGGAATTTCATCTTCTTGAAATAATACAATTAACTTTTCCGATCAACGGAAAGTATATTTTTATCACAAAAGATTCTTCCCTTACCTTTAGAAATGCTTTAGATAAAAAAAGAGTAATATTTTCTACTCACATTTCCACAAAAGAAGCTAATAAAAGATATGGTTTTGGATTTGCTAGAATTAAATATTATACAAAAATTAAAAAATTAAATCCTATTATAGCTCCTCCTAATCTTAGTGAACGTGGCTTGTATTACCCTATCGCAGAACTAGAAGCAGTCACCGCAGAAGAACAGGTCTTTTTAGAAAAACATTATTCAGTTTCTGCAGTAAAAAAAATGCTTGGATACGCTGAAAGTAGCTTATCTTCAATTATGGCTCTAGTTGAAGAAGGGTTTTTAACCTTTCGGAAAACCGAATATGGAATAATTAATGAAAATTCTGGCCACAATACATTCTGGATAACAAAAGAGTCTGTTCATTCATTTTTAGATTTATTGGAAAATAAGTATTTGAAGCTAGAGTATATAGAAAGTAATTTAAAACTTTCACATATACATTTACTTTCAGTTTTTTCAAACAATGACAAACTCATTATAAATAAACAAATATACATAAAAAAAGAAAAAGCATTAAAACTTTTAGAAAGATATGACTTAAAGAGTATAGAAGAGGCTTACTCTTTGAATCCCAATGTCCCTTCTACTATCTATAACTATTATACTTTAAAAGGTATCGCACCCCTTTGTTCAAGAACAGAAAAAACCTTATATAAACTGCTGCAAAAACCTGAATATAAGAACCTTTTTAAGGATTATGTAGAACCAATTAATCAAGAAGAGTTTTGGAAAATAAACAAAAAAGAAGTCGATGATTACTTAGAGGAAATAATAGAATTGAAAAAAAGATATTATACACGTGCTGAGTTACTAAAAAAATTGCACGTACAAAATGACTTTCAGCATATCCCTATTACTTCTATAAAGGTACCATTATACATGAAGTTTTTCACCAATATTTTAAGTAGTTATCTATATGATAAACAAGAAGCACAACGCTTTTTAGATAACCCAGAACTATCTCACCTTATTTTTGAGCAATCGCAGCTTAGCCTTAGCGATTATATAAAATCATTTATTGATTTAAGAGAATTTCCTGAAAGCCTTAAAGAAACAGCTGCTCTCTTAAAATCTTTTGCCGAGCAGAATCTTTCAGCAAAACAGGCTAACCCTGATACATTAAACAGTTATAAAAGAGAATATTTAATTGCGATAGAATATTTAATTAAATATCCCCTCAAAAAAGAACTCTATCTTTTAGATAATACTGAAGTACAATTATTTATTGAGAAATGCTCCTCAACACATCATAAAACCTGTTTATGGAGGATCTTAACTTTTATAGAAAAAGAAAGATTATGTAGATATTCATTAAAAAAGTTACCCAATCCACGTAAACAAAGGATTAAAAAAGAACAAGAAAAAATTTCTTTTGATGATTGGCTAGAAATTTATAAGTATGCACAGAAACTCGATACACACTTACACCAAGCCATTATTGATAAACAGTATGCAAATTTATGGTTATTCGTCATGATACTCTTAACTAATGCTTGGAGACCTAGTGATGTTTTTCGAATCCCCCCTATACAACCTGAAATTATTGGTATACCTAATATCGATTGGCTTAAGCATCATAAAATTACTAAACCTAAGGCACAAAAAATTATAAATATTATTCGTAGTTATAATTTAGTTACAGCTAAAAACGGAATGCCTAGAGACTTTACATGCAATCTTGATCTACTTGAACCAATGGTAACTGCATTGTGTATTTGTGAATTTCATAGACGGGAGTCTAATATTCCAACAATAATAGACTTTACGACCGAAAGAAAAAAGAAAAATACTATTACAGGGAGTGATTTTAATCATTTTTTTGAAAGAAATATGAAGCTACAACATATTAAATTTTCTCCTTTAATTGCTAACCGTTCATTGATGGAACATTTATTTTATTCTATTCAAGAGAAAAAAGGGAAAGGCAATTCAGCGTTTGAACTAGTGATGAAATTACGTAAACATAAAACTGAAGTTACAAAGGAATACATAAGTGATGGAGGGAATAAAATCTCTCTACATTTATTTTCTCGAGGAGAATTTGGCTTTTTATATGACCATTTAATTGAACTTCTTACAGATAAGCGTGAAAGTACGTTATCCCAAAGAACACTAGACATTTGCCAACTTAAACGATTTTTCGAACCATTTGAGGTTGAAAACTTTTCTTATTTTTTATCTAAAGTAATGAACGATGAAGAACAAAATTTAATGGATAAACTCTTATCCTTAACCCCAAATCAAGCATTCGAATATATGCGAAAAATGTATTTAGGACATATGCCATCAAAAAAATTAGACGCACAATGTTTAATTTATCCTAACTGTCATAGACCATCTAATATGTTTAGTTGTAATCAATGCCCCTTTGCAGTACATAATGTTTATGCTCTAACCTCCATATTCAACGAATTTGATGATAGCATTCAAAGATATAAAAATACAAACAAAAATGGAGTAAAACAAAGAGAACAAAATACTATTTTCAAATTACAAAACCTTCTTATTAAAGCAATCGAAAAATTTGGTGAGGACTATGTATTTAGTTTTTATACTGGCGGAGAAAATGCCTTTGTACAGCAATTAGTCCTTATAGAGGAGTGATCTTTTCTTGTCACAAATGAAAATTCAAGATAACTTGTATGGAATTAATTATCCTCAGGAATTTTCGGAGGATGAATTTCTAAAAGAGCATTCGATTGAAAATGCAAAAGAAATTATTGCAGAACTTACTTTAAACAAAGTTTTTTTAGATGGAAAATTTGATGATGATTCCTGGGTTTTAATAAATAACAAAGAAATAAATATACATAAATATTTTAATTTTGAGGACATCTTGGATACTGAAATTAAAATTAAAGTCAAGTGTTGGATTTTAAATTACCTACTGACAGTAGCACCTAGTTCTGCAACAGCGTATTTAAATAACTTAAAAAATTTTTTGCTTCTTACAAATTATTTATCATGCCTTGATATTGATGAAATAGAAGCTTCTTTAAATGAATTTAAATTATCAATTCGATACCCCATTTTAATATCCGGAATAAATTTCCTAGACTATATATATGGTAGTCAAGTAACTAAATCTAAAATGGAATTGTTTTCAAACCAATTACGGTCAATAGTATCTAAGTTTTTCTTTTCTAACACCAGAGACCTCCCCCCTTATAAAGACGTTATCAGGTTTAGTTTTATCCTTACTTCATTCTCTAAAAGTTGGGATGAAAAATTAGAACTGAAGTTTTTTCCAGTTTTACTGTGGTGGAAATTAACATCTGTCATACCAATGAGACCTTCTGAGTTTTGTTCTATTAGAAGAAACTGTCTATCTCTTCAAGGTAATAATTTTTTTATAACTTTACCTAGACAAAAACAAAAAGCTACATCAAAAACTTTTGAAGTACCTAATACTCTATCAATTTCTAAAGAGATCTACAATCTCATAGAACGCTATATTCACATTTCAGACCCGTACGGTAAAACAAACACTCTTATATCAGCTGCTGCATATCGTAGTACATTGAACTATCCTACACAATCAAAGCGTAAGAAATTAAATCGAAATTATTTTGTTCTTTATATGTTTAATAATCTATTACATGCTTTTTATTCTGAAGTTGTAAAGGATATATATGATCTGGCACCAATAGACAAATTAAATTGGCTAAAAGAAAAAAATAGCGTAATAAAATTAGGATCTAATGATGATTTGAGTGAATTCATTGCTGAGAAACAAATTATCAAAATCCAACCGAATGACACAAGACATTTTGCAATTTGTAGTATGATGATTCAAGGATTTAACCCATTAACTATTGCACGTATGGCTGGTCATCAACATATTGAATCTCAATACCACTATCAAAAGCATATTGAATTTTTTATAGATTCCAAGGCATATGAAGCAACATTATTAAATCGTTTAACAAATTCATCTAGGGATACAAACTATCACTCCACGCTTGCAATAAAGGATTTAATTAACAGGTCCCTAGCGCCTGAGGAAATGTTTGAGTATATAGAGGAAGTCGAAATTGGCTATTGCACAGATGAATTAAGACGATGTGAATCTAGAATTTGCATTTTCTGCTCTAAAAATTGGATCCCTCGTGAAGAAATAGAAAGTAATTTTAAAGAAATTGTTGAATTAAAAACTGAATACAACAAAAAACTAAAAATTAGAGCACAAACACTATCGAGAATTTATAAAGATATTAAAATAGAATATAAATCTTGTAGAGTAAACCCTTTAGAACTAGCTGAACTGGCTAGAGAGTCTAAGTTAACAAACAGTGAAATTCATGATTATGCTTTGCTTATTTCAAAAATTTACGAATAAAAGGTGAGATAATTGAGCAAATTAAAAAATCCAAAAGGTGCTGGACGTAAAAGAAAATATGACAATCCGGAGGAACAAACTAGATTAAAGAAATTAGTTTATCTTTACAGAGAAAGAAACCCTTCGGGAATAATTAGAATCTCTCATTTAGTAAGATTTTCAGAAAAAATGAATAAAATAAAACCCGATGAATTTCCCTCTACATATAATAAAGATGTTTGGAGTAACTGGGGAAGAGAAATAATTAATCTAGCAAACGAACCAATTACTATCAAAATAGAGTCAGAATCAGGTGATAGTCACGAAATACCTAACTTTTCTGATATTTTAGATAAGTATATTCATGATAAACCCAAACTTTTAGAACATCTTTTAACATGTGAAAATTTACTACATGAATCGTTAACCAAAAATAATGACTTTAAATTACAAAATGATATACTTGAGAAGCAAATTAAATCATTAAAACTTGAAATATCTGAACTGGAAGGAACTATTAAAAAATATGAAAAAATGACCTTAGAAATGGCCCATCATAGTGGCGTTGAAAAATATAGAGCAAAGTATGGCTTAAAAAATCAAATATCTATATCGAAAAATCAGAAGGCTTTTGAGAATTTGGACGACCTTAGCTCATTTCTCGAGCCAGACTTAAATCCCCAAAATAATGAAAACATAATAAAAGTTAAAAAAATCGTACAAGAAGAAAATCCTATGTTAGCAAACTGGAAAAAATTACGGAATTAATTTTAGTAACAATTGTTACTAAATCCGATAGACAATCGCTTGGATTTGTATACCTCATTATTGAGGTGTAGTCTAATTTTGTCTTCCTTCCTTGACTTAGTACATGTAGATGAAGCGAATAAAAACTTCTATAAAGCAAAAAAGTCTCAAAAACATATTGTTTTATTACTGGCTAAGTAGTTTAGAGTTTTTTGTCGTATGTTCAAAAAGTTTAGACTTTCTTGTCCTGTTATTGAGACATAAAAGTATCGACAAAATTTATGATAATGGCTATTTATCAACATTTGTTCATGAGATTTTAGTTTAGACTTTTATGTCTTTCTACATCCATCAAGTTTCCCACATGCTACATAAGCAAATCCAAGCATTCTTATTGCAAATGTTTTTGTTACTATTTGTGACATTGCCTTCAATAACTACGAAAATAATACATAACAACCGGAATTTTCTTTGCTAAGAAAAATTGGTCAAATAAATAGCCGATTTCCTTATCGTATAGGAAATCGGCTATTAACTATTCGCTTAGTTATTAATTTAAGGGTAGAAATCCACCTTCTCTAGCGTTAATTATTCTTCCACAAGAGAATAGCAACATGACAAGTTGAATTGGTTCATGTTTTCTACTTTTTTATTAGTAGGAATTTTAACAACTGTATTTTTTTCACCTATCTTATTAATCATGAAACCATGAACTTTAACATTAGACGGTACTAACGGATGGTGACGAATAATATCAATGCTCTTTTCGATATTTTCACTAACATTTTCTTTTCCATTTAGCCATTCATCAAGGGTACCACCTGAAAATTCAGGCATGCAATTTTTAAAGAGATAGTCCAGTTCTATGTTATCTTTTATGGAACCAAGTTGACTTTGTAGATTAACTAGATCAGTTTCTTCATCCCTTATTCCTACAACAAAAATCACCAGTGCAAAAAGGGTCAGATGAAGGGCTATTTTTCTAATTTTTATCATTATTTATTGTTTTCATTTGCTAAAATCTACAAAAATGTCAGAGTGTTAGGAAACCTTAAAAGGTTTTCTGACACTCTGAGAAAAGGACGCTTGTGAAAGCTTCCTTTTTTATTCCCTTAGAAGGTAGGTTACCTTGTTTAAAATAGCTTCAATTTGTTGGGCATTTTTACTATACATTTCACTTGCCGTTTTTGATTTCGTTTCTAAAGAAAATAGTTCAAGATCAGCATGGCATTTTTTTAAAGATGCTAATAATAAAGGTTTGTTTTGAGGAGAAGGCATTTGGAGTTTATCATTATAAATGTCGATAGTAAGTTGTCCGTATGAATCAACTTGACCGAGAAAGACATTTTCAATGACAACACCGAGTTTTTCTAGCTCAGAATGTAACCAAGCACGGTTATGCCCACTTGCTGAAAGAGGTTCATCTAGTACATTTCCATCCATAATAACAGTTTGTGGTTCCTTCTCGTTTGGTACTTTTAATCCAAGGTCTTTTGCAGTAAGCGGCTGAGAATCTTTCTTTAATAATACATTTAATTCTCCGCTCGGTTCTAGTACGGCAAATTCAACTTCAGCTATACTGAATGCACCATTTCCTCTAAGAAGTTCAAGTAACTCATCACTTGTATATTTTTCTTTCTTTAAATTATCCTCCAGTACTTTGCCATCCTTTATTAAAACTGTAGACTTCCCTTCAAACAAATCTCTAGCAGCTTTGTTTTTTAAGGAAAGAATTCCGACAAAAAAAGGTACCGAGGCGAAAATAAGTATGGCAAAGACGCCATGGAAAAATTTTTGGTCTAGCCCTGTAGATACTTGAGCGGCGATACTACCGATTGTCATTCCAGCTACGTACTCGAAAAAGGAAAGTTGAGAGATTTGCCTTTTCCCTAAGCACTTTGTAATAGTGAATAAAATAATTAATATGAATACAGAGCGAAGAATAACGAGTGTCCATTCGGGTAGGTGAGGCATAGTCATTTCCTCCATTCTACTTAAAACCCTTTATATTGAGGTTCTTCACGTTCTAATACTAAAACTCTATCCTTTACATCAGTGATGACACTGTCCATTTCTAACATACATTCATGAAATACGCGTTTTGCTTCGTCGTCTGTAGAATTTAGCGAAAGGGAGCTTAAGCTTGCTTGAGCGCCCCTTAAACTAGAAAGACAGGTTTTTACGCTAGCGATAACAGTCATACAAACACTCCTTATCCTTTCGGTTTGAATAGCAATGCGCCAATGAACCCGAAAATAATAGCTGCTGATACACCGGCGCTCGTTACTTTAAACATTCCGGTAATGACGCCAACGATGCCATGTTTTGCAGCTTCTTCCATTGCACCGTGAACGAGGGCATTACCGAAACTTGTAATAGGTACGGTTGCCCCAGCTCCAGCGAAATCAATTAATGGTTCATATAAATTGAATCCATCTAATATAGCTCCAGCAACAACAAGTGTTGCCATTGTATGAGCGGGTGTAAGTTTACCGACATCAAACATAAGTTGTCCGATTACACATATGAGTCCACCTATGACGAAAGCCCAGAAAAAGATCATTGCGTTGCACCTCCAAATTCAATCGAAACGGCGTGAGCGATACACGGAATCGTTTCTTCTTGTTGGAATGTAAGTGGAGATAGTAAAGCGCCTGTCGCAACGACAAGTATTTTTTTGAATTCTCCTCTTTTCATTCGGTTTAATAAGTGACCGTACACGACTGTTGCAGAACATCCAGGGCCACTAGCACCAGCTATGACAGGTTGCCCTTCTCTATAAATGAGTAGCCCGCAATCTTGAAACTGTTCACTCGTCACTTTTGTTCCATGTTTATGTAGTAAGTCATAAGCAATTTCGCGTCCTACATGTCCGAGGTCGCCTGTTACGATTAAATCGTAGTAAAAGGCATATCGATTTGGCGTTCACGCAAATGGGCTTCAATTGTATCGACAGCAGCAGGAGCCATCGCACCTCCCATATTAAATGGATCAGTTAATCCCATATCAACAACTCGCCCAATCGTTGCAGATGTTACTTGTGGGCCGTGTCCAGTATCGCTCAAAATAGCGGCTCCTGCTCCAGTCACTGTCCACTGTGCAGTAGGTGGCTTTTTCTGTAGGATAGCGGAATTGTTTTTCTACGGCAGTGTTATGGCTTGAGGCACCAGTTAATAAATATTTTGCGTCTTTCGCATTTACGATACTTGCGCCGAGTGCTAAGCCTTCCATAGAAGTAGAGCAGGCGCCAAATAAACCGAAATAAGGTGTGCCAAGTGTTCGGCATGCAAAGCTCGTAGGCGTAATTTGGTTAATCAAATCTCCTGCGAGTACGAATTGAATATCGTCTTTACGAAGTTCTGCTTTTTCAGTAGCGCGGCTACAAGCTTCTTCAAATAAAATTTTATGTGCTTTTTCGTAGGAATCTTGTCCGAGCCATAAATCTTCATGAAGGGTATCAAAGTCTTCAGGGATTTTTCCCTTTGCCTCAAAGGGGCCACCGACTACACCTGTTGAGATAATAACTGGTTTGTTTTCGAATACCCATGTTCGGTGTCCTTGTAACATTTATAGCCCTCCCCATTGAACAAGAATCGTTTTAATAAGTGCGATGACGAAAGCAGAAAATACACCAAATAAGATAACCGATCCTGCTAGTTTAAACATGTTACCGCCAACACCAAGGACAAAACCCTCCGTTCGGTGTTCGATACATGCGGCAATAACGGAGTTGCCAAATCCAGTGACAGGTACAGCTGTGCCCGCTCCGGCAAACTGTCCGAAACGATCGTATATCCCAAATCCAGTTAGTAACATGGAAATGAAAATAAGAGTTGCGACAGTTGGATTTCCTGCTGAGCGTTCAGTGAAATCCAACTATGTGATATAAAACGTAGAAATGAGTTGTCCGATGAAGCAAATAAAACCGCCAACGAAAAAGGCTTTTATACAATTTTTTAAGACAGGACGCTTCGGTTCGCGTTCTTGCTCGAATTTTTTATATTCCTGTTGTACAGGGGTTAAGTTTTTATCTTTACTAGACATTGCGATTCTTCCTTTTCTTTTAAAAAGCGTTAAGTGTTAGACTCCATTTTTTTACCAATGAATTTTAATTGCTTATTAATTTCATCTTTAGATACTTCTTTTTTCTTAATTTTGTTTTCGAGTTTTTCGAGCAACATAAAGATTTTTTTATCTGTACTTACACGAACATCGAAAGTAGGGTGCTCATCACTTAGCTGCTTTTGAAGCTTCTTACGCAAAGGTTTTAATCCAAACCTTTCATGATGTTCCGGTGTAACTGCTATGTAGAGATCTAAATTTGAATTTACTGCTGTACTTTTTATAATTTCATCCATAGCGAGAGCTCTTTTCTTGGCCCCTTGTGATATAGATTGATTAAAGGATTCCGTACTCGTCTTTGTTAATTTGGGACCTTTCTCTTTCTCCGTTCGTTTTGCTTCTTCTTTCACTTTTTTATCTAAGGGACTATTATCACATCCGGTAAAAGAGCTAAATAGAAGGGCAAATAATGCGGTTATGAGGCCGAGTTTTCGCATAATTATCATTCCATTTCTATTGCAATATGTAATGTGATAGAAAAAGGATGACTGCATATCATCCTTTTTCTATTTCACAGCATGGCTAATCCGTTATTGCTGTGAGTATTGTGGTTCTTCTTGTTGGACTTCTTCAACACGTGGGTTTAAAGAATCGATAATCGTTTGTGTTTGTTGCGCAGCTGTTTGGAAAAGTTGCTTTGCTTGTTGGTTATCCGTATCAAGAGCGAATCCCTCTAAGCTAGCTTGTGCGCTTTTTAATCCAGAAACAGTTTGCTTTAGTTTTGTAATTACAGTCATTGAATGAAGCCCCCTTGAGAATATCAATTCAATGATTATAATTTGTGAGTTGGGGTGAATTTATGATTGGAAAATTTAAGGGAGAGCGATTTATTTATATACTCCTAGATAAGGTGCATAAAGGATTAAGGAGATATTTTTATTCAATCATGGGATGCATTAGGGAAACAGGCTTTATCTTACCACTAAAGAAGTCATTTTTTAACAGTACTTTTTCATATAAACCATTATGAAGACTAACAAAGAAACAGTTTAGTATTCGATATTATTAGCTTCTATTTTTAACTTAAAGCATTTCGCTAAATTACCTGTTTATCAACAGATAATAAGATATACATACTTACATTATGAATTTAAATGTTCTAACTATAAATAATATGATTGAAAAATTTTTGCTTGTAATTAACAATAAGCATAGGTTTATTCGTACTTATACCACGACTTTCAATTAATTATGAAAATATCGTATTTTCAAGTAACAAGGTTCTCAACCATAGTACCATTTGTTGTGGTTATATGAATTATTATAATAATTCATTCTTTTTTCTCTCCTTCATATTATTTGTAGGAGTTAAAACTATAGTTCTGAAGAAGAAGCAAGTAGGCGTTGTATAAAATATTGTATGATATGTAGAGGATGTCTTGTTAAATGGAAATAAGCCCTTTTATAATTAGGTATAAATGTAGAACAAAAAGAACCCTCAATGAGGATTCTTTTTGCGGTATTACGGAGATGACCAGCTGATTTTGACATAAGGATTTTCATTTGATGTATATGCTCTATACAAAGAATGCATGCTACAAAAAAATTATTATTAAAATATCTCTTAGCATTGCTAGTAAGCTAATATAAGTTTGTATCTCAAAACCGAAAGTTACACTTTTCTTTCAATTCAAGGTGAACTACAATTATTTTGAAGAATTACAACGTCGGATATCACCTAAACTGGACTTTCACCGATGAGCAGTGTCTAGCTTAGCTAGACACGAAAAATAAATAGCACTTCATCAAACAGAAGCACTTAAAAGGGTTCCGGGAGTGAACGAAATGAGTGAATTTTATCTTTTTTATTTTATGATTAAACAAATCCAAATATGAATAAGCAAAACCATTTTGCCATTAACAAAGTCGTTCGTAGAAGCGAATGCTTATTTCAAACATGCATAACAGTATTAAAAAACTTAAATAGTTTCGAAAATTAAAGACCTTTATTTTCACCAAACAGCTTCTATCAAATGTTTTAATAGGGTCATCAATAATTGTATTTACATCAGTCATTTGTTTTAAATGCTGCTGTACAGCTATTGTTATTAACCCTTGAATTGGATGTTCCATTGTAGCCTCTATGTTTGAACAGGTTTTTCTATACCAATAGATCGTTGTTTCCTCATGAATATCAGTAACATAATTGCAGTTATTATCGATCGATAAATCCGAAATGACGCTGTTAATTCACACTTAGATGCAAAACCTTTTCCTTGAAACACAGGTGTAATTTCAAGCACTGGTATATCAATAATATGCATATATTCTCCAACAACCCCGACAACCATTCCTTTTGTAGACCACGCAAACCCTGTTACGATTCCCGTACTAGCTGCGTCCCCTGTTCCAATTTGTGAATACCATCTCCATTGATTGATTTTCACTCTTTTAAGAAATTTTTTAATTATAGAGTGAATCTCTTGCAACTTTTTTACTATGTCTCCAATGCTATCGAGCTGTGCCATTACTTTATTTTCAATACCGCCCTCCTCTTCTGCTTTTTCAATTTTTTGTCCAGTCTTTTTTTTCTGTTTTTCAATTCTCTCTAACACATCAAACGTATATCGAATCTTCCATATTTTCACTTGTAGCAAACACTGTTTTTCCATTTCTGAATATAAGAAAGTAACTTTCAACGATATTTTCGACAATAATATAAATAAAATAAGCAATAGAACAATTCCGATTACAAGCCACTTCATCCCTATCATCCTTTCATTTCATATCCATTATTGACATGACCAAAAAAGATTAAACAAATTAAGATAAAAATGAATTTAGAAATTTTTCTGAATATAAAGAAGCGTTGTGGCATTTTATATTTTAAAAATTTTTTGTTTTAAAATCAGGATGCTTAGCATGAGTATTTTGAAAAGGTAAGTAGCATGGTTACAATGACAATTGTTAGGCAATAAGAAGAAACTGTATAAATTTCTGAAATGTACCCATAAACAGAAAACACCTCTTGTACCCTATCTAATAAAATACGGTATAAGAGGTATTTGGGACTTGTCTTATTTCTATTGAATTACTCTCTATATCGCTCTACCCTAATTAGGTTCTTCTATATTTAAGAATCAGCTATCAGCCAATGATAATCTTTACATTATCCTGTTATTGATTATTCTTTTCTTAAATTTCTTCAGAAGGTTCTTCTGGCTCATCTTCATCAACGCCATTGCAGCCACACAAGAAACCTACAGATAAAATAGTAGGCATAATAGCATATAGATATTTTCTTTTCTTCAAGTGATTATTGCTCCTTTCAAATAAAGATTTATGTTATTATCATCCGCCTAAAGAAAAAAATATGCTAAAGTTTTTCCAACATTTTTTTCCTTTATATCAAATTAGAATCAAATTCAATAATCAAGAGATTGACTAAATGTCTCTGGTTTATCGCAAAACATATCTCGAGGAAAAGTTACTTTAGTAAAAAATGTGCAAGATTGTGTGCTGTGATTTATCAAAGATATCGTTAGGATTGTCTCTAATCCACAAAAATTAATTTTCTATATACACTTATAATCCAAGTAACAAAAGAATTATATAAATATGTAGTATTGTCAATAGCAATACTGGTTAAGATTCCTATGAAAGCACTTCCTATGATATCAAATGGATAATGATGTCCTAGCCAAATACGTGAGAACCCTGTCAAAATTGCTAAAAACCACATGATTGAGCCAAATAAACGTTCGCGAAATAAGACGGAGGTTGCTAAGGCAAATGCAACGGCTGTATGTTTACTAGGAAATGAAGAATTATTCTTTGATGGAATAAGTAAACGAACACGATGTATAACAAACGGACGAGGTTTAAAATAAAACAGCTGGATAAAACGGTTTATACATAATGAGAACCCTACTGATACCCCAGCAAATAAAATAATTTTTTTGTAGGAATTGTCTCTAAACCACATTAAGGCTAATAAAAAAATGTACAGAAATCGAGCCTTTTGTGAAATAAATATCATAAATGTATCCAAAGTTGAATTACGACCAGCTAGACGATTGATAGCCCTAAACATTTTGTAATTCATGCAGATGCTCTCCTTTATTTTTGAAATGTTATATACATATCATTCCCTCGCGAAAGAGAAATATGTAGTGTGCAGGTCCTTTCTTATTATTCTACTAGTTATATATCGATCAATAATATATAGTTGCAAATCGAACATATTTAACGTGATAATGCTCCCCCTACTGGTTATGTACATTTTTAGTTTAGATACAAAAATTTATAGAAAGTAAATTCCCCTATATTCTCTTGACATTGATATAGAGCAGCTCTACACCTTTTAGAGCAGTTTACGAAGGCTGTAAATGTTATTCTTACTGAAAAATAATAATTAAGTTTAGGTAAGCGAATCCTGCTGTGAATATGTCTATTTTCATTCTGGATATCTACTAGATAAAATCACTTTCCTCATTAAAAAAGCTGTTCTTAAGTGTAAAATAAGGCAAACGGTTCTAAGTACTCTGTATACGAAACTGTGTTTTTTCAAATACTTTAAGCAGAAAGCCTTTCAATAGGAGGAAAAAAATGATAAGAGACACAAGTAAAATGATTCATTTATTTTCATTATTGGTTGTTACCGCAGTTTTTATATGGTCTGTTATTAAGCCTGCAAGATACTCGACATGGGCAGCGGAAGCTATTCCTGCCGTTCTTGGCCTAATCATTATAATTGCAATATACAATAAGTTTCGCTTTACCACTCTCTCTTATATCATTATTGCAGTACTAGCTATTATAATGTTCGTCGGCGGTCATTACACATACTCAAAGGTTCCTCTTTTTAATTGGATAAAAGATGTTTTTGACTTAAATCGAAATCACTACGATCGATTTGGACATTTGATAAAAGGCTTGTTTACAATTGTGATAAGAGAAATATTATTACGGAAAACTCAATTAACCAAAGGCCCTTGGTTAGTGATGATTAGTATAAGCTTTTCGCTTGCTATTGCTGCATTATACGAAATCATTGAATGGATAGCATTTAAAATAACAAAGGGAGGAACGGCAGCTAAAGACTTTTTAGGTACACAAGGCGACGTTTGGGATGCACAATGGGATATGTCGCTTGCCTTAGTCGGTTCGATTCTCGCATTACTCATCCTTTCAACACTACATAATCGATTGTTAAAAAAGAATGAATAAAAGAGTGAATATAGAGGGAGCTGTATAGCATGTTTATTAATAATACTTATAGAAGTTCTTTTCTATCCTCATCAAGCTGAGATTAGTTTGTATTCTCATAACGAAAAAACGCTATTCTTATGGGACGGCTTCATCCTTCCAAGATTTTAAATAAGTTAAATACATATAGTAAAAAGAACAAGTTATATCAAGCTTTTCGAGAATTAGGTAGTACAATTCGTACTTTATTTTTGTTAAATTATCTATCTGATGAAAAATTGAGAAGTACAATTCAAGCAGCTACAAATAAAAGTGAATCTTTTAATGGGTTTGCAAAGTGGTTATTCTTTAGTGGTGAAGGAATTATTGCAGAAAATAATCGAGAACGTCAAAGAAAAATCATTAAATACAATCATCTAATCGCTAATTGTTTAATTTTTTATAATGTATTTCAACTTACACAGATTCTTCATGAATATATACAAGAGGGCAATAAAATTGATGCGGAAGTATTATCTGATTTAAGTCCGTATTTAACATTTCATGTGAACCGCTTTGGAAAATATCGATTAGATTCTAATCGACGTCCTCCAGATATTGAATTTGATATATCTGTATCACCTATTCAAATTGAAGTAGCTGGTTAATCTAAGTAAGAGAGGTTGTTTCATATCCACCGCTCTTACTTTATGCTTGTGAGTGGCCAAAAAGAAGGAATCGTTGCCTCACCCCATACAGACATTTTTTATCTCATTAAAAGAGACCATTAGCCTAATATTGGTTATACGTTTTGCTTAAATGACGTTCTAATTTACCTATATCTCCTCCTTCTTTTATGTAGGAATTTAACCTTTCTACTAGAAGTAACCCACTTCGACTATCTAACTTTTTCATATCTATAAACGATTTAATTCTTACGTTATCTGGGGTACTATCTCTACGAAACATTTGTCCTGGGATTTCACTCCAGAAACTATTTCATGCGTCCAGTAACCCTATTTGATTAAATAAAAAACTTTGAATCCCGCATAACCAAGCTGTATTTCTCTTTTGACATCCAACTCCATCCTGTGAATGCTGGCATGAAAAACAACAAGAATTCCCACTTTTAATACAAACATTACAAACATGATAAGCTCCTATCGAGCGAAATACTTCAATTCCATGTTGGATGATATCTTCTTTCTTAACTTTAATGTTCAACCTATCCCTCCTTACCCATCGTTTCATCTTCTGTTTCATCTAGCTCTTCTAACATTGAAATTGTATCGATTAAATGGTTGTTAAAAATTTTCCGTGCAACTACTAGTAAATCTACAATCATAGGGTCTCGTAGAGAATATAAAACTCGTTTTCCATCTTTAGTACCAACAACAATGTTTTATGAACGTAGTACACTTAATTGTTGGGAAACAACTGAACCTTCTTTGTTAAGGATAGTTTGAATTTCATTTACACTTCTTTCCCCCTCTGACAATAATTCTAGAATACCTATTCGCAAAGGATGTGATACGGCTTAAAAAAATCAGCTTTAAATTATTGCATTTCATTTCCCATTAAAACACCTCCAGTACTTATTTTTAATTAAAACCTTTGAGCCGACATGAGTAAATTATCATTTGGTAATCATTAACATTCTACAACTCATTTTTACATGCATCTGAGTTATATTCCCATATTAATTACATTAATATTGAATATCTTTATGAGGAATGAAAGAACACAATTCATAAAAAACGATATTTAATGAGATATTATGACATGTATTGAACTACATAATGAGGGTGAATAATATGAAAAAATTTCTGACTTTGTATATCCTATTTTCAATTTTAACAGGCTGTTCTGCTAAAGAATCTCCCGTTAAAAAGCATGAATCTAGTGTTGGATATGAAAATAGGGGATTAACAAAAAATGTGAAATATCCTACATCTCAAAACAAATCACAACAATCACCAGTTCCTTCAGTCCAAGAAAAGGTCATTTTAGATGTGCCATTAATATCACAAAAACCTGAACTGAAATACGGCTGCGAAGTTACGAGCTTAGCGATGGTATTACAACACGCTGGCATTAAAGTGAATAAAATGCAGTTAGCTAACAGTATCAAAAAAGATAATGCCCCACTATCTATGAGTAAAAACGGAGACATCATTCGATGGGGAGATCCTAAAAAAGGATTCGTTGGAGATATAACTGGTAAAAATAAGGGATATGCTGTTTATGTTCAACCACTACAAGAACTGATGGAACAATATCTTCCCAATCGCACAGTGAACTTAACAGAAAAAACTTTCAATGATGTACTAGCTCAAATTAAAATGAGTAAACCTGTAGTGGTTTGGACGACAGGAGATTACAAAGTTCCGGATAGATGGGAGTCCTGGAAACATGGGAACAAACAAATCACAGCTCCTTTGGATTTACACGCTGTTGTGCTTATAGGTTTTGAAGACGGGTACATTTATATTAATGATCCTTTAAGTGGAAAAAAAGCACATAAGGTGGATCAAGAAACTTTCATTCGGTCTTGGGATGCATTAGGGAAACAAGCCTTATCATATCGCTAACAAATTCAAATTCGTTTAATATCTGTAGGGACCAAAGTAAAAAATGTGAATTTTATATGTTAAGTGATCGTTCTCATAAAAAAGTCGATTTTTTTATTTTTCTATCTAAGAAAAGAGCCAAAAAATATTGTTGGCTCTTTATACACATCTATTAATTATTCTAACCTTTTGGCGCCAATCGTTTTTTTATGGGGAGTTATCCTTCACCTACCTTCTTTGCTTCTCTCTGAATCTTGAGATGGAGATTTTATTGTCCATTAATGCAGGATAAAGGAAAGATAATATCACTTCAATGGTAAAAAAACAATATTTAGTTTGGATGTTTAAAAATATAATTTTAAGTATTGTGCAAAAATTCCAAGACCCTTGCAAGTAATCTCCTAAACTTGGACATACTGATAGTATGACTCTCAAAAAGGTGCGTGATTAGTATGGAAAAGGAAAATTGGTTTAAATGGAAGCACTATCAGCCCGAACTAATCTTATTAACAGTGCGGCACTATCGCTAAAATACAATTAAAACTATGAGACCTTTCTAAGCTAGGTTATTATGGTGGTAGACCATTGTTACTTAAATATGGAAAATACTTTTTTATTAAAGAGGAACAAATCCAAAAATCTGACTTATTTTTTGAAAAACACGGCCCCATTGTTGCCTTTTTTAGACGTTTTGTGTACTAGGTGTACGTACTCTGATTTCACTTCCATGTGGAGTGGCTAAGATGAATATATGGAAGTTTTCAATTTATACATTCTTAGCAATGTTTCCACTAACAGTATTATATATTTATATTGGTATGAAATTAGGCGAGCACTGGAATAAAGCAGGAGTTATTATGAAAGAGTATACAATTCCTATTTTTGGTGTGGTCTTCGTTATAATCGCAACAATTATTATTTATCGTTTTACAAAAAGAAAATCCCATATTTTATAGTACTTAGAAGAAATATTAGTGTTAAGAGATTAAAGGTTGGCATTTTTAAGTTTATAGAAGCTTAATAATAAGTACAACCTTGCATTTGAAATGTAGTAAAGAAAAGGAACATGCGGGGCATTAATAATGAACCGCATGTTCCTTTTCTTCTACAACTCTACACTTAATAATTTCACATGTTTGTCCTGAGTGAAGAGAGTTCATTAAGACCCCTATATCTATCTGTATATACTCTGTACCTTTCTTAATACTTCCATCTTGAAAATAATCGGGGGATTTTGCTTTATTAGCTTGATAGCAATGTGATAGAACGCCTTAATCAAATAATGGTAAGTCATCTCTTTCTCCAAAATATAAAGCACCTGAATGGATGCTTTATCACTCTTTCACACATACTAATTTCTAAAAGGAGTATGTCATGGAATCTCTAAAATATCTACTGATTATTTTCGTTCTGATTATATTTATATCGGTTTGGCTCCATTCATAACTACAAAGTCCTATTGCTTCGAAGACTCAAGTGGCTGCTCTTGCAATTAAGTTTTTATTTACGGTATATAAAGCATTATTGTTCTCTCAGTTACCTAATGCTGTTTTATACAGTAACCTGATCGCGAGATGTTTAACGTTTTACAAGCCTTTTTGATGTTATATTTGTGTTTATTTTCTTTTAAATATCGAAATCTTGCACATTCTTTTTCTTCAAGAAGACCTGGAACTTTTTTAGTAAATCAAGCTCTTTTCTCAGTTCTTCATTCTCACGCTTGAGCTTTTTCATTTCATACTGAGAAAGATAAAGTGCGCTTCCACAGCTTGGAAACGCACTTTCCCCATATTCTTCATACTCACTTATCCAACGATATAGAGTATTAGAATGAATCGATAATTCTTTGGTAACCTCTTTTACAAACATATTCTCTTCCAGTACCAGCTGAACTGCAGCCATTTTAAATTGACGATCATAGACTTTTCTACTCATAAACTGAATCACCTTTTTCTCTTAACTTAGTGTCCAGTTTAGTGTACCACCTCCAATTGTTAGACTTTGTCTAACAATTGGGGTGCAGTTCAAGAAAAGTGGCTTTTTATACTGGGAATTACTTACCACCAAAATTTATATTTTATAGTACAAGTTTTATTAATCAGTAATTACTCATTTTTCATTTTCTTCTTATCTTCCTCGGAAGGCTCTTCTGTTGGATCTGGTTCCTGTTCATCCTTTTGGTTTAACTCATTATTATTTCCCTCTTTAGAAGGCCCTTGATTATCATTCTGATTTTCCTTCCTTTGCTCAGAAGGTTCCTCCGTTGGATCTGGTTCCTGTTCATCCTTTTGGTTTGTATTACAGCCAAATAGTAAACCTACTGTAAATATGCTTGTCATAAATATAGAAATCATTTTTTTATACTTCAATATGGAAACCTCCCAAAAATTGATATTCACTTGTAGTGTTTCCTATTGGAGTTTAAAATTATCCAAAAAAATTTATTCTTTTTAATACTTCGAAAGCGTTGTCTATAATATATAGATAAAATCAAATAGGTATGAATTCACAATGCATACTAATAATTTGAATGTAAAACATATTTTTCTCATCAACTTTCAAATGTTTTTATTCTAGTCACTTTGGGTTAAAGAAAATCTGTTAATGAATATAAAGAGCAATGTAAGAAGACGTGCCTATATTAATTATTACAAAAAGTAATCTTTTTAGATGCTTCTTCCTATTAGTTCTAAACGTTAACAAGATGAATTACCGTTTTACTTTATTCTCAAGACTTTCATTCTCTTACCGGTAAAGAAAACGTTTCATTCCTATACATCCCTGTATGGACATAAACAAACTGCTTAATCATTTCATTTAATTCCTTCGCTGCTTTTGTAGGAATTTGATGCTTTACGTTATCAATGAACTCTAATTCATTACATGGCAATTTTCCATGCAGTAATTTCGCATGATCAAAAAATAATTTATCTTTCTTACCATAAACCAACAAAACCGGAAGGTGAATATTTCTAAGTTGATTGGTACAATTATACTGTAAACTATAACTATAATATTGCTCGATATTTTTGGCATTTCCTTTTCGAGCTTCTTTAAACATCTTTCTGAACAATTTATGTGTATTTGAATTACCCCATGAAATAGACAATGCTAAAAATGAAACTGCCCCTGCTTTCGCAAGTTTCACGCCTAGTGAAATCTTATTCTTTAGATATCCGTCCCTCACTTCGGACATTCCCCCAATTAGAATGCCCCCTATAGCACTTTCAGCATAAGTTAACAAAAATTCTAATGCAACAGAGCTTCCTGTCGAATATCCGCATATGAATGCTTTTTCGACTTCTAAATGATCCAATAAACGTCTAATATCTTGGGCAATTAGTGGATAGGTTATCGGTTGTCTTGAATATTGACTCCTTCCGTTTCCTCTAATATCAAAAGCAATCACCTTAAACTTTTGGGATAATTCCTCTATTTGGTACTCAAAATTCATACAAGTAAGTACAGGAGGATGAATAAAAACAATAGGAAGCCCTTCACCCTTAACGGTATAATACAGACTACTACCTTCCACATCCAACATTGGCATGTATGTAATCACCTCAACAATCTAAAATCATTCCTAACTGCTCTCTAAAGAGAAAAGTAACTTTCAAAAAATGCTGCATACTAAAAATCGATTTGAGTACTTAAGCGTTATCCTTTCGTTATTAATTCCTTTATAATTTGTGAGGGTTCTTTCGTGATAAGCTGTCGATGATATTCTGTTATACGGTCTTGATACTCTTGAAGCTGATTTTTGTTTTGAAAAAATGAGTGAAGTTGCTCCTCGATTGTATTTTTCTCATCTTTCCATTTATTCAAATGGAAAATCACACCCAACTTCTTTAGTTGCTGTAAATTAATTTCCTCTTGTCCGGGTAATACATGATAAATAAAGATAGGTTTTCTTTTAAATAAACTTTCACTGATTGTTACTCCTCCAGGTTTTGTAACCATTGCATCTATTTGATCGTAGAGTTTGTTCATTTTTTCCCGACATGTAATATATTTTAAAGGTGTGATGTTATCTCGCTTTAATTGTTGAAGTTTTTGATATAAATTGTCATTTTTTCCGCATAGCACATAAAAGTGAATTTTTGTTTCCGTTCCTATTTGGTGAATTAAATCTTCTATTGCACCAACTCCTAAACTTCCACCAGTAATTAAAACTGACCATGCAGAAGAAGCAGTGTTCATTATATATTCTTTTTGTTTTTTTATTTTATTATGAATAGGAATTCCCGTTATAAAAATCTGTTCATCGTTTACGCCCTTCTTTTTTAAAAACTCCTTCATATGATGGGACGGTACAAAATGAAAATCATTATGTTCAATTCCCCAACAACTATGAATGAAATAATCCGTATATACATTTATAACTGGTGTCTTTAGTTCCCCTTTTTCTTTCAAATAATTCAATATATAGGAAGGTAAAGCATGGGTGCAAATAATCAGGTCAGGTTGTTTATCTCTTATTAATCTCCTCATGAATGGTACAAACAGAAGTTCATATAATCGATAACGTTTGTTCTCTTCGACATTTTTGTAGACAGAGTTTTGGTATATCCAATTATAAAAATCAGGGAATTCTTTGATCCATTTTAAATAAACATTTGAAACCAATGCTTCTATTCTTCCGTAACTATACGAGAGAATATCCACTTGATCACATTTTATATTGAATTGATCCTTTTGTATTCCTTCCATTAATGCATGTGCAACTTGATGATGGCCTGATGGGATCTGCAAAAATGGCAAAAACAAGATAGTCTTTTGTGTTGAATGTTGCTCCATAAATCACCTCTTGAAGTCCACTTAACGATGTGTCTTTTCATTCATTTCTGTTATTATGTGGTACTTCTTTTTTTCTATTCTGGCAACTATCTAGAATAAATTACGATGGATTTCGTTCCATAAATTACATACAAAATGAAAGGGGTTTTCATGTATAATTTTTATAGAAGGAGTGATGTGATTGAAAATTTTATTACTATCCGTTTTATTTATTATTCTCTTCTATCTATTCAAAAAAGCTCACAAAAGCACGACCGATGTCGTGATAAATAAAGTTCAAATAATTCAAAAGCAAATCCACGGGTATGATCCGATACTAAATATTCTACACCTTTCCGATATGCATCTCGAAAATATATCTATTTCCCCAGCTCAGCTTTATGAAAAGCTAAAAGATGAATCAATCGATTTGATTGCACTTACTGGAGATTTCCTTGACCGTAAACGTACGATTCCTAAACTTACGCCATATTTAGAAGTATTAAATCAATTACATGCAAAGCATGGTATATACGCTGTTTTCGGTAACCATGATTATGTGTTACGTGAAAAGGACTTACAAAAGTTAAAAGCAACACTTGAACAATATGGCTGCAAGGTCATGCACAATGAAAACTATGTTATTTACGTTCAAGATAAACGTGTAAATATTATTGGTATTGATGATTTCAGCACGAAACGCAGTGATTTAGCAGCTTCTTATAGAGAAATTAAATCAGGAACAAATTTAGTATTAACTCATGATCCAAATATTGTTCTTCATATGAAAAAACATCATTTTGACTATTTACTAGCTGGTCATTTCCATGGTGGGCAAATTTGTTATCCCAAAGCCTATCATCTTGCGAAAATGGGTAAGCTTGCAAGAATGAATATTATAAAAGGGCTCCATACGCAAGATGGAAAACCTTTTTATATTAGTGAAGGGCTAGGTCAAACAGGAGTAAATATTCGAGTTGGAAGTCGACCAGAAATTACATTGCATCAATTATCAATATCAACATTTAAAAATAAAGAACTACCCCTACCCGCAGTATAAAATGAAAAGGCTGTTAACGGACCTAGTTAGCAGCCTTTATATTTTACTGTCAAATCATTTTTAATGTAGTATATAAAAGCTCATTGACCATTTAACAAAAGTAATTAACATTTTCTTTTAGCAATTTCATCTCGAGATTCACAATTATATATTTGTAATAAATTTTCCTTAGACATAAATAAGTATTTTGGTGAGGCAGATATATTGTTCTTCCTTATTTTGAAAATCGAATCATTATTAGATAATAAACATATTGGTATAAATGCTAACCACTTAAACCATTTATAGAAAGGATTAGAAATAGAAACAAATTCAAAACCTAATCGGTCAGCTCCTCTGTTTAACATTGAAATCCCTATTATCCCTTTAATCTCATCTGTTCTAGAATGATTTTGAATATATGATCCAAGACTAGGCAAGGATTTTTTAACATGTTGATAAATAATTCGCCCTTTTGTAATATCATTTTTGATGGATTTCATTTCATTGATTAAACGAACATTATGTAAATGAATTTTAACCAAGATATCATTCTTATTGATCTGTGTACCGTCAGAAAGAATAACATGTTTTCCCTTGTAACGAGTGAGTCTCACACGTAAAATATTTTCCTTGTAAGCTCCGTTATGAATATAAGTTAAGCGAGTGAATTTATAATATATTGGATCAATAAAATTCCAAAATAATAATACATAACTTTTCATTTTGTATTCATTTCCCTTTTTTAGAATTTGTGATAAAACTATTTTGCATATTTCAACAAAAAATATTTAGGGAATTTTAGGATTTTCAGTAAAAAAAATCAATAAGTATTAGTATAAGTTGGCATCATAAATTTCTATAAAATATTGCAACATAAATCATGTGAAATTGAACTTAGTGTTTCTTTTTCCTAATTATTATTACAGGGGGGCAAAAAATGAATATTCTTAACTTCTTGATGTCATTATTCAATTCTGGAAGAAGAACTCAGCAAATATTTAAATTGTTTAGTAATAGAAGAAATACTAATAGAGGGTGGATTTGGATTTCTTTACTAGGATTAGGAACAATTTTTGGTGTAGCAGCAACGCGTAATTCAAATATGATGAGACCTATTCAACGTTTGTTCCAAGGTGTTCAAAGTACGACAAGAACATTCGTTCCATCCAAAGTAAACCTGGCAAATATGGAATTTGCCAATGAAATTATGCCTAACAATCAAAAGAAACAAGGTAATCAAAACCAATAACTATCACGAATAATAAAAAACTCGTCTTTTAGTCACGAGTTTTTTATTATTCTTAATGATTCTATAGCTGCTCCAAATAGGCTTGCCCCTCTTTTTGTTATAACTTAAACTTCGCTTAGTTGTTGAACAGCTTGTTCTACCCGATTCGTCATTAGTATCTTTAAACTCTTAGTCAATGTATTAACTCTATAAAAGAAATTCAAAATTTAGAAAACATACTTTTGGTAGAAAATAGCTATTCTAAATAGTGAATCCATGATTATAAGGAGGAATTTAATTATGACAGTAATTACTAAGCTTAAACAAACTATTTCTGGATTAAAAAGTGCTCAAGTAAGTTTAGAAGGATTTGTTCTTGATACTGACAATCAGCAAGCAAAACAACTGTATCAAAATGCAGCTCAGCAAGCACAGACAATTATTGATTCTTTAGAACCACGTGTTCAGGAGGTTCAACAAGAAGAACCCCAGTATAATCAATAAAATGCAGTGATTACTAGACTTTTGGTATATGCCGTATCGCGGTTAGATTTATATATTTAGAAAGTATTTATACTTTTTAGGCTAACTAAAAAGGGATGATCCAATCTTCCCTTTTTTCTTCAGGTGATAAACCAATAAATAACAAATTTACTATATCTTATATAGCAGTAAGCAAACTCCAATTTCTTTTTGTTAGTTGTTATTAGCATTAAAAATATCAACTTTTTTCATATTTAAAACGAGCCAGATATCTTATCGTATAGAATGTTTTTTACTTATAACGCTTGCTTTCCACAGAGCACTATTATATAGTGCTCTGTGCTGTTTGTAGCATGGATATTTTTCTTTACATACTTTTATAATACTTGCACACACTATTCCTAAGCCATTCAAACTATTGATTTCACTCTTTAAATGACTAGGAATACAATTAGTTTTCCGGTCAAACTCATGAAACCTACAGGTAGGCAGCTCATATAGTTGTCTGCCAAGGTCTCAAAAAAATTTGTATATTTTATAAATATCTACACATACTATCCTTAATCCGCTTGGGCTGCGGTTGTAGTCTATTCAAACTGGCACTCTTCGCTTTAAACGCTTTACTCAGCAGACATCTTAAAACGATGTCTGCCAAACATTATTTTGTACATACTCTTTATAAGCTACTAGCAATGGAATTTTCCTTATCTTCCTAACGGACTTCCCCTCCGTTATCCAAGGGCTTTAATAACAGGCAACTTTTTTAGTTGTCTGTTATTTTATTGTATAATGGGTAGCAATGCATCACCATCAACTTAACAAAAATGACTTAACTCAAACCGATCAAAATAAACAGTATATACAAAATCTTCGTTTTGAGGATACTTCAAAAACTTAAGTTGATGAGCATGAGACGGTGTCCCAAGTTTTTTATTCATATCTTGATCTACATATAACATCTATATTCCCCACTTCTAAAAATCCTCAAAAAGATTAAGCTTTTCAATTAATTTCGCTCTAAACATTTTTCTATTTTTGAGAAAAATTAAGATAACCTTTGGTATAATTATTAACTTTAATTTAACTCCTAAAAAAACATCAATATAAAATCTAGCCATCTTCTTTATTCCTAACGCTTTTAATGGCGGTGTTGCTGCTAATACAATTGATCCGCTCTGATTCACATCCCCTACGACAGCCAATTTTGTATATCTTGGATCAAGTCCTTTTTTAATACATGATACGCTTGCATAAAAGCTACGAAGGTCTACACAAAGAATAATACGATTCGGTAAAAGAGAATAATCATACAAGGTTATCACTCCCAACAAAAGAACATTCGTTCTTATTATATACGAACTTACGTTCTTTTCAAAGGTATTTCTATGAAAATTTTGGTTAAAATGACCGGGCTTTAAAAATCTAAAAAATACTTAAGAGCCCTACAATATTCAAATACCGTTTTCACCATTAGGGGATGGCACTGTATTTAGTTCTAAAAAAATCTCACTTAACGCATACTCGGTAACATGAATATATATATAATACTCATATCTATGCACTATCAATCAAGGTGGGAAAAACTATGCATACAAAACAGCTAGAATTTCAAGTAACTCATGAACATAAAAACTACTAAAATTCACTTAGCTTTCATGTCTCTAATTCATATATTCTTCTAAATTTATTCTCAGCAAAACCTCCTACATAACGCCTGTGCCAAGATTCATCTGCATAACTAGTTACATTCTCCTTTTTTCTATTATTAATAGCTTAGTAATAATGGCTGTTAAACAGCAAAAGTGCGAAGTCATAAATTAGACTTCGCACCTTATACAAATTTATAATCAGTGACGATACCAACACGAATGCAATAATGTATACATAATAATCACTCATTATATCTGTTACTTTTTTAATCGGCTGGAGAGAATAGAATATATAAACAAATCCTTTTACTTAGCAATCTCTCATTATTGGTTTGATTATTTCTAGATACTTAATGCCCCCCTATACTCATTTCAAGTGTTAATCCATTCCTATTGAAATTGCAAATGATAAATTTATCCAGTTTTCCTTTTTGTCTACTTGCTAAATTCAGCAAGTAAAATGTTTTTAAAAAATTCCGGGTTATTAATGTTTAAACTGTTCGAATTGATAGCGAGTGTATGTTTACCTCCAAGTGTTCCACCAACAAAAGTGGAAAACCCTGGAACGGCACCTCTGTGTCCCCATACCGAGACACCGTTCGGAAGCTTAATTTCAAGGATTCCAAGACCATATCCAGTTCCCTCTCTATTTGTAGGAACTGTAGTAAGCATTTGTTTTAGTTGCTGTTCCTTCAGTAATTTGCCACCTAGTAAGTAAGAGAAGAATTTGTTTAAGTCGTCAGCAGTAGAAATCATATCTCCATCCGAGCTACCTGGGTTAATATAAGTAACGTCTTTTAGCTCACTCGCTCCGTCTAGTTGCAAATAGCCACGTGCATGCTTGGTACCTGGAATCACGCTTGAATTGCCAGGTAGAAATGTATTTGACAAATCAAGCGGTTCAATAATCCGATTTTCAACCTCTTCGGCATAACTGTTGCCAGTTACTTTTTCAATAAGGATTCCCAGTAATACGTATCCTGTGTTTGAATAAGACCAACCCTTTCCTGGTGCAAAGTCTGGGGGAAGTGAAATCCCCATCTTTACGAATTCTTCAGCCGTGTACGATTTTTTTATATCCGTTATATCAAAGTCTTTTGAATTTATATAGTCAGCAATACCACTTGTATGATTCAATATTTGCCGGATAGTAATCTGGTTACCATCATATCCGTTTCCTTGAATGACACCAGGCAACCATTTTTCAATGGAGTCGTCTAGATTCAAACGATTCTCTCCAGATAATTGAAGTAGAGTCGTTGCAATGAACGTTTTCGTCACACTGCCAATGCGAAAGCGAAAATCTGCTTTCATTGGTCTCTTAGTTTTCAGATCCGCTACCCCAGCGGTATAACTCCAAGTTTTACCACCCTTAGAAATTTGAGCGAGTATTCCCGGGTATCCAAGTTGCAGTTCATCCCGTATTGCTTTCTTAACGGAAGTACGATCGCTTTTCGTACTTGTTTGTAACGAACTAGATACATTTTGCGTAGATTCTGCTTTTACAATTGATGTTGGTGTTATGTATAACAGGGAACTTCCACCTATTAAAAGTGCTAGACTTGCACATGTAATTTTACTGCGTGTTTTCATAAAGAATTCCTCTCTTCTATTTAAATTATATAGATAGTTAATAGCAGTGTCATATACGAACCACACAGCTATCCATTCTCTCAATGATGAAAAGGCAACAATGCATTTGCAATCATTGTACTCATTATTTTCACAAAACACTCTTGTTACTGATTATTTGTTTTATATGTAGGCCGTACTTGTTCCCCCCTTCACGCCTCCTTATATTTTTATCCTACACAATGAAAATCTCTTTTTCCTTACCTATTCCTTACAAATTCCTTACATACAAAATCACTTCTACAATAGGATCGAAGTAGCATCTGTGCCCAAAAGCGCAAAAAACACCGATGCTTTTCGCTTCAGTGTTTTTTGTGCTTTACATATTGAAGATTCGTTTTACTCTTAACAGGTTAAACTGCTGATTTTTTCTAATACGATTATTCTTCTTGCTATATAAAACAAATTTCATAGTGTTATATGAAACACTTCTCAAGTTGTCATTAAGGTACATTATTCTAAATTTATTGATGTAGTTGAGATGGACTCACTTTTTGAATTTGAACAAGTATATCAAACGTTTTACCTAATGATATATCAACAGTTTTTGGTATATCAGGCCCTTCGGTAGTTATTCCAGCGAAAATTGGATGTTGTTCGTTTAACCAAGTTTTTGTCACGCCGTTCGCCTTACGTAAATCAATAAAAAATTGATCTTTTTTGACCTGTCCAAAAATGTAGTTATAACTGTTTGGATCATCCGATTTTAATGTTCCATATGGGCCAAATTCACCATTGCTATTCTTGACATTGTATTGTCCTTCATAAACTGACGTTCCAATAGATACGTATCTTTTTCCGTAATATTCTGTCAAATGCTGCCCAGCTACTTTAGGATATATAAAAGGAAGCATATTTGTTTTCGAAACGTGTCCATTATGTCCCCATACAATGGTTTTCCCTAAATGTTCTTCAGTCCACTTCGCATTTTCATACATTGCAATATCATGTTTCAAATAAAAATCCGCTGGTTTATCAGGAGGTGTCGCTAACATTGTAGTAAACTGTTCAATAATACGAGCATTTTGCTTTATCCATGCAAACTCTTTAGATTTTCCATTTAAATAGCTTTTATTTCCCTCTAATAAAGCACTAATTTGTTTAGCATCTAAAACATACTTTTCTTTTTCTTCTTTCGTAAGGCTTTCAAAAGTATTCATATCCTTTGTTACAGGAATAAGACCTTTTATCTTCTCTTCTACTCTAGGCAACAGTTTTGAATTGTTCGCTTTAATATATTCTATTATGCTATTATAGACATTCTCGTTTACTGATTGAATGTCCATCCCAATGATACGTACTTTCGATTTATGTTTTGGATTAGCATTATATTGCCGAATCCAATCAAGTAAATCTAGCATTTCTTTCGTCTTAAATGTAGGTGATAAATGTTGGCTTGGGTTTCCCTTTCCAGTAAGAACATATCGATCAAGTTCCAAAGCTCTGTCCCATCCCTCTTCTAAAACTAAGTTGGTAAAGCCCTTTTCAGATACTAAATACTTAACAATGCGGTGTTTCATTGTAAAAATCTCATGAGCCCCATGCGTAGCTTCACCTAAACCTACAATTGAAGCTGAACCTATCATATTCTTAAGTGGTTTCAAATCATTAAGAGATGCAGTTGGATTAGTTGTTTTTAAAGGCTTTGCATGTGCTTCTAACCATTTCACTATTTGATTTATATTGTAGGGAGCTGTAACAGAAAACTCTGTTTTCGAATCTGCATAAGTATTTCCTACAAAATGAGTCATTGTTATAGCAGAAGCAACAATTGCAATAATTATTTTCTTTTTCATAAAAAACCTCCTGAAATATTTACTTATAGCTTTTTGACATACTCTGCCAACTTCCATTTAAAACATTCATTTTCTTATTACTGTTAAGATACATTTATTCTAATTCCTAAAACTCACTTATTTCTTAATAGGTTCTTAAGAAATTCTTAATTCACTTATACGAATATAAAACTACATAAGCTTCAATCCATTGTAGTGTAAATTCCTCATTGCATAACATTATAATGTATAGATATTCGTTATAAATGATGTTATCTAAAGTATTCAATTTCAGTATGTATTATTAACGTGGTTAATATGAAGTTCCAAATTTTGATTGTTTGTAGTCTCTTTATCATAGAGTTAATTTAGGGGTTATTTTTTGTTCACTTCATTTTTTTCGGTACTCTGCATCTAGACGGTATACCCATTGGCCACAGTTAGACTATTTCAAATCAAAAAAATAGATTACCTGCACACTAAAGAGTATAGCGCACAGGTAATCTAGTTGTTTTTGAGATTAATAAAAACTAATTTATTTGTTGAATTCTTCCATCGATAATAGACTGAATTGGTTCTTTTGATTTTTTTATATAATCTACTAATGCTTCAAAATCAGTTGGTCCTGTTTCAGCATCTTTACCGTTTTTAAAGGATACAAATCCATCTCCACCTGAAGCTAGAAATGCGTTAGCAACGACGCTGTAAGTTTTAGAAGGAATGATTTCTTCTCCATTTGTTAAGCGAATACTTGTTACTTTTTCTCCATTAGGCTTGTTCGCATCCCAAGTGTATTGGATACCTGAAATTTGAAGCATTCTTGTTATATCTTTTTGCCATTGTTGATTTAAAATATCACGAATGTCTTGACCTGTTAAATTTATTTTTATTAATTGATTTCCAAATGGTTGAATACCATATATCTCTCCCCATGTAATATCACCAGCATCTAAGTCATTACGAATACCACCAGGATTCATAAGTGCAATTTGGGATTGCATTGTTGCACGCTGGGCATCAGCAACTAAATTTCCGAGAGTAGATTCACCAGCCGTATTGAGTTTACGATCTAGTGGAGCAATAGACTTACCTACAACTTCATTAACAAGAGGTGCGATTTTTGCTTGATATTTCTCCATCTTCTTCTTTATTTTTTTATCAGGCTCCATGCCTTCATGGTAAGTTGTAACAATTTCTGCTTTTTTCTCAACAATATCTTGTGTCTTACGATCAATCTTTACATCAACATCAGCAAAAGCCATACCATATGAATTTGCTTGTACGACAAGTTTATTATTAACAGTTCCATTTACATAAGTGTGGCTATGGCCACCAAAAATAACATCGACTTCTGGATCAGTCTCATTTGCTAATCGGACGATATCACCATTTGTTACTCCGTTCCCATCTGTTGTACCTCCGTTATGTGCAAGAACAACGATAGATTTAACGCCTAGTTTTTTTAATTGCTTTACGGATTTGTTAATAGCTTCAACTTCATCTGTAATTTCTACATTCTTTAGCATAGTAGGCATAACAAGGTTAGGAACATCCGTTGTTACGACTCCGATGAATCCAACAGGAACTCCTTGTACCTTTTTTATAGTGAATGGTGGTAAATATAAACGACCAGTGGATTTATTATAGAAATTTGCGGCAACATATGGAAATTTTGCTCCTTTAAAATTCCCTGTTTTCTCATGGTATCCACCATAAATAAGGCGGTTCATTTCCGCAACACCTTCATCAAATTCATGATTTCCTATCGTTCCAACATCGAATTTCAAATCATTTAGAAATTCAATCGTAGGTTCGTCTTGTAATAATGCTGAAACAGGAGTACTTGCTCCAACAACATCGCCAGCATGTACCTTTAATGTATTCGGATTTTGTTTTTCACGATTACGTAAATAAGCCCCTAAGTACTCAATTCCCCCTGCATCTTTATTGTTAATTTTTTTTACAGTGTCTAGTTGCCCATGAAAATCGTTAATACCGAGCATTTGCACATCTATGTAGCGGTTTGGTTCTGTACTCGCTTGTACTGAAGGCAAAGCAAATACACTAGTAAAAGTAACTGTACTTATTGCTAAAGCAACTGGAATGATTTTTTTCAACATAAAATTTCTCTCCCCTAATAATTAAAATCTGACATAATACGATGTTATTTTAATATATTAAGAGAATTATTTCTATAAAAATTCAACTAATTATAAAAATTAATAAAATTTTATTATTTTCTGACAAAACATTTCTTTTTTTGAGGATTATTCAAAATATTATCTTGATAGTAATATAACAATACTTCTAAGAAATCTAAAAAACTCTAATCAATACATTTTAGCTGTTAAGAAGAATATTCAATCCAAAACTACTGGAGATTTATCAATCTAACATCTCAATATCACCATTTAAAAAGATGCTCCTGGATTTATCCAAGAGCATCTTTTATAAAGCTTTATTTTAACTTGTTTATAAGTTATCAATTAACAATTATATAGTTATAATCAGTCCTTTAAAAATAATAGGAGTGCTTCATTAAATTCTTTGGCATGCGTTGCATTTAGCCCATGTGGACCACCCTTTATTAACGTTACTTTAGAATTAGGAATTGCTTCATGTGTTAATTTCCCACTATATTCAAATGGTACAGTCGCATCTGAATCACCATGAATAATAAGGGTAGGTATATTAACCTTAGCTAAATCGCCTCTGAAGTCTGTTTTGCTGAAAGCAGCGATACAATCTAGTGTTCCTTTAGGTGATGCACCTGCAGCGATATCCCTATTGTAAAGTCGAAATGGTTCACTAACTAAGTCAGTTCGATCTCCAGCAGCAAAAAATCCTTTCGTAAACTCATCAAGGAATGCTAGGCGATCACTTTTTACTCCATTTTCAAATCCTTGAATTGCTACATCATCTAATACACCCTCAGGATGATCTGCTGACTTGTAAAGGAATGGTGGTACAGCTCCTGCAAATACAGCCTTCTCTACTCTATTGGTTCCATATTTCCCAATATACCTAGCTACCTCTCCTCCACCCATAGAAAAACCAACAAGTGTGACATTTTGAAGCTCTAAATGTTCTAATAGTTGATGTAAATCAGAAGTAAAGGTATCATATTCATACCCATCCCACGGCTGAGATGATTTTCCAAATCCTCGACGATCATACGTTATAACTCTGTATCCAGCCTCAACAAGAGCTGGAACTTGGTATTCCCAAGATCGACCACTTAACGGCCAACCATGAATTAGTACAACTGGTTTTCCTGTGCCATGATCCTCATAATATATCTCAATTGGTGCTTGATTTTCGGTTCCTACAGTAATTTTAGCCATGCTTCTACCTCCAAAAAATATTCTAATATGTATCCTTTTCTTCAATAACTCGGATGAATCTCATAACCTATTCATGCACCTTTATGTTGTGAACTCTAAGTATGAAACTCTATTGTTCCAATGCATTCATTTTCTCCTTTTGGAACAATCCCCCCCTCTAATACCTTTTTCATCATAAAATAATTACTGAACATTACTCATATTCAATTGTAATAACAAAAATAGGTGACTATCAATATTGTTCTATCTATAGGATGTATAGGTAAAACCAATCTATTTTATAGTGAAAACAACTATAGTTACGACCTATACAAATTATAGATGATTTAGAATTGATTAATTAATCAGTTTTCAAATACTATAAATTTGTATAGCACTTCATGTTCTGTGAATGCTGCTATAACCAATATTATTGGTCAGCTTAGTTATAAACGAAGAAACTTATGATAGTATTCGACTATTTAAACTTTCTTCGATTACTTAATTTTTAGGAGGAATACATAATGACTGATTTCTATTCTCGTATTAACAAAGATGATGCTGTCGTGCTTTTAGTAGATCATCAAACTGGTCTTATGTCCGGACTAGTACGTGACTATGGTGTTGATGAATTCAAGAACAATGTTCTAGCTCTTGCTCATACTGCTAAGTTTTTTGATTTACCAGTTATTTTAACAACAAGTTTTGAAAACGGGCCTAACGGACCTTTAATGCAAGAATTGGTTGATCTCTTTCCTCATGTACCAAAAATAGCTCGACCTGGACAAATTAACGCATGGGATAATGATGATTTTGTAAAAGCAATCGAAGAAACTGGAAAAAAGCAACTTATCATCGCGGGCGTAGTTACTGACGTTTGTGTTGCTTTCCCTGCACTTTCCGCTATAAAAGCTGGATATGAAGTATTTGCTGTTACTGATGCTTCAGGAACTTTCAGTAAACAAGTAGCAGATGCTGCAAATACTCGTATGGCACATAGTGGTGTGCAACTTATGAACTGGTTTAGCGTAGCTTGCGAATTACAACGTGATTGGCGCAACGATGTCGAAGGTTTTGGCAATTTGCTTGCTAGCAATCTTCCAGGCTATCAAAATATAATTGGAAGCTATATGGGCGCGCAGCGAGATCTTAGTAAACAAAATGCATAAATGTATTTCAAGGAAATAGCTTTAAATGGTGGTATTGCCATCCAAGACCGCATGGCTTTTCAAGGTGAATACTTTGTTGATTTATACGGAAAGGAAGCTGCAAAGCGTACTCCTCCGATTTATCGTATGTTAGACCTAGGTATACCTGTTGGCGCCGGTAGTGATGCAACTAGGGTTTCCAGCTATAACCCTTGGGTCGCTCTTTACTGGATGGTTGCCGAAAAAACCATTGGTGGACTTTCGATATACGATGAAAAAAATAAACTTGATAGAAAAGTAGCCCTGGAATTATATTCAAAAGGAAGTGCGTGGTTCTCTGGTGATGAAGGTAAAAAAGGAACCCTTGCAGTAGGTCAGTTTGCTGATCTTGCTGTATTGTCTGCTGACTACTTTACTGTGCCAGAAGAAGAAATCAAGAACCTTGAATCATTACTCACCATTATGGGTGGGCAGGTTGTTTATGGAAATGATGAATTTAAAAATTTATCACCTGAATTGCCACCAGCATCACCTGATTGGTCACCGACGGGAGTTTATGGTTATGGTGGTGCTAACCTAGCCCACACTATACTTTCTCACGATGCCCATGATCACAAGTTACATAGTTGCAGTAACCCTCTCCATCAACACACTCATACCGTAATAGGAAAAGATGGAACTAAATGGGGTATTGGTTGTACTTGCTTTGCTTTCTAAGTCAAAACCACCGGTATAATGCCGGTGGTATTCTTTATGCAATAAGGATATGTAAAAAGAAATAGCAATATCTCCCTAATGGAATCTATTACTATGTGATAAAATCGAAGAGCTAATTAATTAACTTGACTTATTTTTAACAGCCTTCTCTCATTGCAAAGTCTGCCCTTTTTCCCTTAAGTAAAAGTCAATGATATTCCCATTTGAATCGATCACACCACACATATAAAGCCAATGCCCTTTGACTGTAATTTAGGTCTTCTCCCAAGAATTATGTATCATGTTTAATCCTCACACTATAATCATTATTATTTTTATTATACTAATGCTTTTTCAGGATTATTTAACTTCTGCATAAAGATACGTGCTGCAAAACTTAAAAATTTATCATCAAAGTGGATAAGATTAATATCTTGACTTGGTGTCGGGTCAATAATACGAACTATGCTCAAAGTATCATTATTAACAAAGTTAACCAGTGAAAGAGGTATTATGGCACCCCCATGTCCATTGTATACAAGGCTCAATAGAGAAATAGAAGATTTTGTTTCTATATTTGCTTCAGATAAAGATAACCCTAAACTCTCACAATATATTTTAATAGATTCACGACAACTACATGAAACCATTATTCTACTGAGCCCTACTAATTCTCGAAAAGAAACAAATGATGTTTCATTCAAAGGATGATTTTTTGGAATGACAAGGACAAGCTCTTCTCTATACAAAAGGGTGCTTGTTAATGTCTCTGGAATTTGAGCACTACGTGTGATGCCTATATCAATATTTTTATCAACGATTTGATTTACAGCAACTTCGGATTCTATAATTTTCACTACGATGTTGGGATAATGTTGTTGAAACTTCATAATATAAGGTGTTAAATAAGTGAGATCCTCTAATAAACCACCTATAGTAATTACCCCTCTTTTTACACCCTTTAATTCAAAAATTTCATTATAAACTTCATCAAATTGTTGCATGATAAATTTTCCTTTATCAAATAGCAGCTTACCCGCTTCTGTCATTTTGATACCTCTTCCAACTCGATGAAACAAAGGTGTATCAAGTTCACCTTCTAACACACGGATTTGTTGGCTTAAAGTCGGCTGTGAAATACCTAGAACTTCCGCAGCTTTAGTAAAACTATTATTATTACAAACTTGAATAAAATACTCTAAATGACGTAATTCCATTCTTGATACCCACTCTCCGCTTTATGAAAGATTTATAATGAAAAGGACGATATATATATCGTTAACATAACAACTATCTTTCTTACTATATCAATTGCAATTACATAATTTATTTACTTTGCATTACAATAAATTTACTACTATTTATTAATTTTTCCTCCTATTTATTTAATTTATATTTAATTAGGATATTACTAAGCAGAAATAACCTCTAAAAACTTACAATTTCTGTGTGTAACATCCTAACTTTTTCAACTGTTTAATTATCATTTTTTCTCCATATAGTCCAAACTATCAAATATTTGCCGAATCCCCCTTTATGCTGAGGAAAAATAGTGTCCATTAATTCAATACCTTCTGAAATATTTGACGCGTACGTGATACTACTACTTGCAAGTAATATTTTGTCTCCAAGTTTTTGTATAAGCTGATTATCTTTACTGTATAGTAGCTCACGCACTGCAAATTCAGTTGGATTAAGTCCATAATTTTTTATATCCTTTGCAATACATTTAGTGATTGACTGTAATTCCCTTCATAATATAACAAATAACTTTAAATATAGGCTCTCATCGTTAATCACGCTCATAATTCCCAATCCTTTACAAGTTATCTTGAATTCGAGATTTATTATATTATCGTCAAAATATTATGTCAATCATTCATTTTAGCGTTATCAAGCCACTTATAATTTATTTCTCAACATAAGACATATGGAATTAGAAGAAAACAATTGTTACTATATAAGTATCTCAACTACGTTATTTCTTTTAAAGAGAGCTTGTTGTCTAACGCAAGTTCTCTTTTGTCATATTCTAAATTGAATCGGAACAAATTTCAGATGATGAGTCTGCCTATGTATATAATATAGTTTTTAAACAAAGATTAGAGCTCTCTTACAAGAAGGAGAGCTCTAATCTTTCATATAAATATTCACCATTTTTATCATTGCGGGGACATCAAAATTTTAACTTGGTGAGGATATGGCACTACCCCAATTAATAAATATTACTAACCATATATCTATCATATGTTTTATAAAACAAGATTAATTTGATTTAAAAAAAGATTTTTTTTCTTTACTCGTAATAAATCACCTGTCCATCCTTTTACCCGCATATACAAATACATACCCCCTGTTGTGAAAATAATAAATAAGAGAGCGATTAAATAGCTATATTTCCATTCTAGTTCAGGCATGTATTTAAAATTCATACCCCATAATGCTCCTAAGGCTGTCAAAGGCGTACTCACAGCAGTTAATACAGTAAGAGCTTTCATAATTTCATTCCCACGATGAGAAGAAACAACTTCTTGTAAATGAATCATCGTGTCTAATTCTTCTTGGTACTCTTTAACAAGTTGTAATCCACGCTCTAATTTTACGTGTGTTTGTTTATAACAAAGGGTGCTTGTTAGTTTTTCTAACCAAGCTTCCTCCAATCCTTGTAACACTTCTTGTATTAAGCGAAACACATGTGTGTTCATAAATAATTCATGACGAATATGATAAATCCTTTCTAAAACTGCTATGTTATTATGATGATAAAAATCCCATAATACATTTCTGAAATTGTTTTCAAAATAGTCAACCTTTCGCAAATAATGAGATATAAACATTGATAAGATAGCACATAATCCTTCAGCGGAAGTGTTACAATTTTTTGTACCCATAGGGAAATTATGTATTAATTTTTGGAAGTCCTCTTCCTCTTTTTCCTGAACTGTTATCAGTATTCCATGAGCTACGAAATAATGAAGAAATTTTTGAATTTTGGCCTCCTTTTTATCTTGATCATATAAAAACGAACCATATACACAAGTTTGACTTGGTGATAACGTATAAACATATAATCCATTTTCACAAGGAGAACTTATTTTCTTTACAAATTGAGAGAAATAAGATGTTATATCACGAGGGATTATAGAAGAAAGTTTTTCAAGCTCACTAGTTTTCACATGATACCAACTCCATTTCGTCATTTTTATGCATTCCATATTATTCTTCCTTTCTAAATAGTTTTATGTTTGATCGAATCATATCCGTAATATGAAATTTGTATGTAGGTATTCATATCTTGGAGGAAAAGTGTTTAGATAATAAATGGCATAGGAGGTCTTATTCTTTTAAAAGAAAGACCCCCTATATATTAGTTATTTTTATTCTCAATTTTAAACATTTCCTCTATACAAGCACTTTTTATCTTTTCTTATAAATAATTTATTATATGTGGAAAAGAAGCTACATAATTTGGCACGTCTATTCAACGAACTCCATTTCAGTCGTTATTATAATTTGGATTCATATGCAGATTGATTTGTGATGTCTTCAAATACTTGACTCCCAATAATGTAGTATCCATGAAGTGCAGCCTCTTTCGAAGCGTCTACCATACGGAAAGAAGAAATTTCACCTTGCATTTTTTCAATTCGTTTTTTGTGGAGATCTACTATTCCTCCTGTCCAAATAATAGTATCATACTGTTCTAACTTAAATTGTTCTTGTAATACACGCATGACGTCTTGGAAATGTGCATCCAACTCTTTTTGAATCAAAGTATGAACCTGACTTGTCTCATGATTTTCTTCTCGACATTCATATCCTTTTTCTAATATGTTTGGCATGTCGTTAATATGCAATTGATTACTTTCATCCGTATGATTCTGCACGATATTCTTAATATTTTTCAAAGGCTTGCTACATCCTAGTTCCGTCTCATAATGATTTAAAATGAGATTCTGTTTCATATCTGTCATTTCTAATGTACGAAATCCGCCATCAATAATTAAGATGCGATCTCGTTCCTGAATGATTCCCTCTTTTAAGAAATAGGCATGTAAAGCGACCGGTTGCTGAAGAATCAAAGCATTTTCCACCGTAATATTAATAAATTTCCCATCAATTTGCACGGAAGTTTCTTTTTTTAGTGCACGTTGTAATTGCTCCTGCTGACTACCAAAACAAGTGATGGGAAGCCCGGTAACAACTAGAGGTAACACGACATTTTCTTTATAATCCTTTGCAATGCAACCAAATATTTGTTGTTTAAATCGTTCGCTTTCATAATAATTTTCTATTTCTTCGTCAAATGGAGGAAGAAACGAAGCGTCAGATTGATGTGCTTCATTTCCCATATAGTATGCAAAATCTAAGTCTATAAAACTTACCTTTGTTAAATCTTCACTTTCAGCATGATTAGGTACAGGGGCTAGTGTGGAAGCTTCACTCTTGATCGTCATCTCAGAATCTACATCCTGTCGATATGCCCTTTTGGTAAAGCCAATTCCTACATCAATTGCATACAGAGATTTCATACTTTTTTCCTCACTTTCTATTTTTAGAGTTACATCTAGGCACTCTCTTCTTTCCCTTCTTTCACATATTTCTTTTCATTTTTCGTTTTTTCCCCATCTAAGTTCTTACTATTTTCATTTATTTCGTAATCCTTTTCATCTGTTTTCTTTTTGTTATTTTCGTTCTCTGTTAAGTCTTTAATGGTAGAAATGACAACTGGTGTGGCTGTAAGCAATTGTGGTAATGATTGTTTTGCAACATTAGCTGCAGTTGCAGAGAATTGTTTACTTGTCTCAGTTACCTTCTCTAATGTTTCCTTTATGTTTCCTTCTTGTAGTTTTTCTTTTATGCTTTTTCCTTTTGTTTGTATAGCTTTCCGATTTTCTTTTTTTAATAGGGAGACTATGACTCCGGTCGTAATCCCAATCACAGCATACTTAAATATTGTATGTTTCATTTTTCTCACCCTTCTCTACTTTTATTTTCTTCCATGCTACAACCTAAAACAATTAACTTATCTATTTATCAGATGTTGCAAGCTATTAGAGAGAATGATAGTTTTGCAGCTGCCTATCACTCGCCGTTGGTGTTTCAGCTGTTACTAGGAGTAAAATCTTCCCTTGATCTAATTTTTCTTCATATAAATTAGCTTCCTCCTTCGACAACCCCATTTCTTCCATTTGATTTCGAAGTTCGTCTCCTTTTTTGGAGAAAAAATTGATAATACTTGTGCCCAATCCTTGTTCTTTTACTCCAATCGTATTTGTGTTTGTATCATCTGCAATCTTTTTTGTTATATGTTTTTCATGTGTTAAGACGTAAATGTCATCTTGGTGAATCCCTTGCAATTCTAGCTCTTTTACTTTCATAACTACTTCCTGTTCATTTTGATATTCATAAACCACCGGTTTTCTTTCATTCTTATACATGGTATCTTTCCTCCTTTAGATTTTTTTATTTAGTTGTTATGTAATATGTAATACACCTATTTTAAAGATGTTAAACCTAAATTTTCAAAAAACTTCATACAATAGGTTATTAATGCTTTTGAATATCATAGAAATGTCACGAACACTTTGCTTTGATAACAGTGTTACAAATAACGCTTTGTTTGGAAGGTAAGCCCATTGTTTTATAGAAAATTTCTATTTAAAAAACGTTACAAAAGGAGTACAACATATTTTTTTTCGTTAATTAAATCAAAGGAAAATAAAAAAACACTCTTTTAAAAAGAGTGCTAAAAAACATATAATCTAATAATGTTTCTAGTTTGATGACAGAAAGAAAGTCTTTATTAAAACATATAGTTACTAATTTAATTGCGATTTTCCTTGCACCCAAGCAGCAATATCATTTATAACATACTCAGGAATATTAGCAGGACTATAATATTCATCTGGTTTACTTATTTCTCCATCACCTTCTGTAAAGAAATGATTTAACTTTGGATATAGCTGATAATCAACGTTATCTCGTTCTTTTAATTGTTCTTTCCAAAGAGGAATTTCGATTTTTGATTGAACTTGATAGTCTCTTTCTCCTTGAATAATAAGAAGTGGTGTCTTTTGTTCTTTTGACATTTCTGCTGCTTTAATTTTCCGAATAGAATCCCAAAATACTGCTGATCCTAAGTAAAAATCTTTTGGGGGATTCTGCCCAGAGAAATTGGGATCATTTAATAATTCAAATTGCGATTTGTAGAATTTATATTGATCCAGGTTCATTGCTCCAATAGAAAAAAGATACTCAAATTGATCTAAAACAACGTCTTGGATTGTACGAGCTGGCCCTCCCATTACAATTGCTCCAGCAATATTTTTATTTTGGTCTTTTTCAATCATTTTCGGAAGCATCATTCCACCTTGACTATGACCAAGAATATATATTTGATTCTTATTTATTAGAGGCTCATTTTTAAGAAATTGAGTTACAAGAAGAGCATCATCTGTTGTCTCTTTATCAACTGTATAAAAGGGACTGAATTGTGTTTTCAACCCATGTTCATACGTTCGTTTATTATAGCGAAGGACAGCAATTCCCTTCGATGCAAGACCTTCAGCTAAATCGCGAAATGGTTTTAAAGCAAACGCTGTTTCATCCTGATCAGTTGCTCCTGATCCTTGAACAAGAATAACCGCTGGAAAAGGACCATTTCCTTTTGGAACCGACAATGTTCCTGGTAATGGAAATGCACCACTTCCAACTACTACTTCTTTATCAACAAATGATTCAGGCTTACTATATGATGGACGCTCTGCAACAGGACTAAACGACATGCTGAGTTGAAAATCGTCTATTTTTCCAGATGGATCTAGTTTAATTAGTAAAGGTACAGTCATTTTTTCAAAAACTAATTGAATCTCCACATTTGTATGAACAGGATTTGTCTCTTTTTGTGTAACCTCTCCAATTTCTATAAAAGAACCTGCTTGTAATTGCACTGGGAGTCCCTCCCAATAGCTCTTCAGCCATTCTTTGGATATTATTTTCTGTAATGACCTTGAGGTTAAATCAAATGCAGATTTATAATCTTCACTATTCATATGGCGAATAAATGAAAGAGTAGTAGATATAATAGGATTTTCATCATCTCTTTTGTCTACTTTTTTTATAGTTGTGTTTGCTTCCTTTAATTTCGAAATAAATTGTTGGTTAAACGGATAATTATATGTATCAGGATATAAGCTTGTTTTCAATACTGTCGTATTCCGTCCCTCATACAAATTTGAAGAACTCTTAAAATTTTCAGGTGAAATTACTTCCTCCGCATATGAAACTGAGGGAATTGCTATTGTAAAAATTGCACCGACAAGTAATAACTTATTACTTATTCTTCTTTTCTTACCCATACTTATTGATTCTCCTTTCAAAATTTAAAATTTCTAATACAGTATGCCAACTATAAGGAAAATAAAAATTATCAAAGAGATTAATAATCTATTTTACGATCCCCCCTAACTAATTAAAAATCTATCATTAACAAACTTCAATAAAAAATGCCTTCCCCCTCTTTTTTATCATTGAATTTTCCAAGGACTTAGAAGCACAGCACTAAATTACATGTAACCGACCCATGAGATTCTCTGTTTCAAAAGAAAAAAGCACCCCACTAGATGTTTTCTTTAATTGTTCTCACTATCATTTATTTAGATAATTCTCTTATTACTGTAAGATACATTTATTCTAAATACTAAAACTCACTTATTTCTTGATAGGTTCTTAAGAAATATCAAAAAATAAAGAAAACAAGTTATTTGGTTATTCATTCCGTAAGCTTAATGCTCTATTTAGTTTTTTTCACAAGGTGAAACTTTATTAAAAAAACTTTAAGGAATTTCCCTCTATATTTATAAGAATTTTTTTCTATACTGAATGATGTAAATGAACAAGAGGAGAAACGATAATGAGAAAATTTGTAATTTGCATATTAGGAATAGGCCTCCCTATATACTTACTACCTTTCATATTACGCGGGGATTTAGACAGATTTAATCCGATTGCTGAAGAAAAAAATGTATACGCCGTTGCGAAAGGATATGGTGTTCCAGATTATCATCATAAAGGACGAGCTATGTACACCATAAAAGGTGTTGATGAATCAGGGAATGAGAAAAAATATACAGTAGGAACTAGCACCCCTAATGATTTTATAAGAAAAACTTACTTAAAAATTCATGTGAAAGGAAAGTATGTGTATTCTTACGATATTATTTCTAAAGAGGATATTCCGGAGAAAATAAGGGGACAATTGGAGATAGCAAATAAATAAAAGAGCCAATTCGTACGTTTTGGCTCTTTATTATCTCTCCCATCTACCGTCGGGAAAATTCTTTCGGTAGATTTATTAAATTTGTTATCATTGTTTCAATAACCATTCTTCAATTACTTTCACTGTTTCATCTCGTTGTGCTTTTGACGTAATTAAACTAGCATTATCACCTTTTTGCTCACCATACATGCCAAAATGAGCATGATTGCCCCCTTTTATCATGTGCATAGTTTTATTTTTCGACATTAACTTTTTATTGTTCTCTATTTTTTCTACAGTTGCTAAAGCATCTACTTCCCCATAAATTGATAACATTGGAATCGATTTTGTAGAAAAGTCATCTGCAGGATACGAACCTAAGAAAATGATCCCGTCTACCTTGTCTTCATGTTGGAAGGCATACTTAGAAATCATAGCTCCTCCCATTGAATGCCCTGCAACATACCATTTTTGAACTTCCGGATACTTTTCAATTACACTGTCTACCTCATTTATTCCAAGTATCGCTAAATTTAATGGTAACTTAGGCATTACTACAAAGTGCCCATTTTTTGCAAGAGCTTCTCCTAAGTAACTATAAGCCTCAGCTTCTACTTTAGCTCCTTGATAAAAAATAACCCCTACTTTCGCATCTTTCGCTCCAAAAACGATATTATCTTCATCTTTTTTATCATCTACTAACGACAAAGCCTCTTTCGTCGGTTTATAAGTAAACTGAGACCAAGTCAAAAAAGTAATACTTCCTATAATTAAAATAGCTAGTAAAGAGTACAGCGTAATTTTTATCCATTTCTTCACAAGGATGACCTCCCTAAGATGTATATATTCCATATTTTAGATTATCATTAACACACATAAAAACTCGAGCATTTTTATTATGCTCAAGTTTTTAGTTCCGTCTTTAATTTATACTATAAATTGTCCAAGATAAATATGTAGCAAATGCAGACCATAAAAAATACGGAATTAGCAACCATGTCGATACTTTAGATAATTTGGAAGAAACCGCTATGAGAAGTAACGTAGTAATAGCGACAAGTAAACAATCTACTGTTGCTAAAAACAAATTCTTTTGACTGAATTGAAAATAGCTGAACGCTTGATTGCACATATAATTTAAAAGGAATATAAACCAAAATGTTTTTGGCTTAAATCCATATTTGTTGTAAATAATTGCAACTGATAATGCAATGAGTCCATATAATACAGCCCAAACTATGCCGATTGTCATACCAGGAGGTGTCCAAGACGGCTTTTCTAACGCATCATACCAAGCACGATCAATAGGAAATAAAATACTAGAAACATAAAACAAACCATATGTTAGTAAAAATACTATAATACTAGATTTTTTCATAAACATTCTCCTTTTTTAATAGAAGGTTTTAGAAACTCTATTTGATTCGTGTGCTCTTTCAATGAATAAAACTTTAATGTGTAAATAGATATTCCTATACTTTGCATTGTAACCTTTACATATGAAATTTATATTGATTCATTTATTTTATACAAGTTCTTTCATACTTTTATATGCACAAAGTGCTCTCTCCCGTGCTGCCTTATGATCAACAACTGGCAAAGGATATGTATGACCAAGTTTTATATTGGCTTTTTGCAAAATATGCTCAGGTGCTTCCCAAGGTTTATGTATATACTTATTCGGTATATCTCTTAATTCTGGTACCCATTTTCTTATATACTCTCCATTTTTATCAAACTTTTCTCCTTGTGTGATAGGATTAAAAATACGAAAGTACGGTGATGCATCTGCTCCACTTCCAGCAACCCATTGCCATCCCATTGTATTATTTGCAATATCCGCATCTAGTAGTGTATCCATAAACCATTTTGCTCCTTCCTGCCACGAAATTAACAAATGCTTTACAAGAAAAGAGGCTACAGCCATTCTTGCCCGATTATGCATAAAACCTGTTTGCCAAAGCTCCCGCATTCCCGCATCAATAAACGGATAACCAGTTTCACCTCTCTGCCATACTCTTAATAACTCCTCTTCCTTATTCCATGGAAAATGTTCAAAGTTTTTATTAAGAGGTTTATATACTGTAAACGGATAGTGATATAGCAAATAATAAGAAAACTCTCTCCAAATTAATTGGCGTATAAAACTAATCACTTGTTTTTCAAAAAGACTACATTGTCTTTCGGTACTTTTATTTATTAAGTAGTGATACATTAACTTCACTGGTATTTGGCCAAATGAAAGATATGGCGCCAACATCGAATGAGCATTTTGATTTGGAAAATCTCTTCCTTCACTATAAAAGGCTAATTTGCTAGAGAAAAATTTCTTAAATACTTTATATGCCCCTTCTTCTGTCGGATCCCATATTGCTTCCATATGAGATGTCCACGGTATAGTCGGCAACAAGTGTAATTCTGAAACAGATAAGCTTGCTGGTAAAGAGCTTCCCCACTTTATACTCTGCACTTTGCTAGTAGGTTTAGGTATTACCTGCTTTTGAAATGCATTGTAAAAAGGTGTAAACACCTTATATTCAGTGTTATCCTTCTTTTTTATAATCCACGGTTCTAATAATAAATGCGAATTAAATTCCTTACAAATAATACCTTTATCTTCTAATATCATTTTCATTTTTTGATTAGATTTTAACCTGTCTGGATCATAACAACTATTCCAATATACAGCCGTTATATCTAATTGTTTTATGAGAGAAAGTATTTCTTCCTGTGTATTTCCTTTGCGGATTATTAAAGTAGAACCCAATGCCTCAAGTTGCTTCTTTATATCTATTATAGCATGGTGCAACCACCACTTTGCCGCACTTCCTATTGAAAAAGTTTCATCTTGTATATATATAGGAAGAACCTCACCAGACTGAACAGCTTCAAATAGAGCTGGGTTATCATATAAGCGAAAATCTTTTTGAAACATAACGATAATTTTATTTTGCATGGCTATCCTTTCTTACTCTTAAAACATAATAGATTCTTTATGTGAATAATCTTCTTTTTTGCTTTTGCATTATTATATTAATAATTCTTTGTAATCATAAACAAACGTTTCCATGGTTATTGGACTTCTATCTAGTAAATTCGATAAATCTGATGTGACTTTTTTAGCTAACCCTAATTTTGCAGTTGTATATATTCCAATCATAACCCAAATAAAGTCACTGTTAAGTCCCTTTTGAATCATTCTTTTTCTAAATTTAAATATACTTGGATTTGTATAAGTAATATCTTTATTTATTATTTTTGAAATAATAGCAGCAACTTCATAATATGTTAATGCCTCATTTCCCGTTAAAGAATAGGCTTTAAATTCATGTCCCTCTTCGGTTAATATTTTAGCTGCAACTTCTCCAATATCCCGTACATCTATAAAACTTGTTTCCCCTTTACCAGCAGGTACTTCAATTATTTTTTCATTTCTTAATTCATCACCATGTTGTGATAATAAATTTTGCATAAAAAAACTCGGTCTTAGGAATGTGTAAGGGATCCCAGAAGACTTTATCATAGCTTCAATTTTAGCATGAGGTACTATCGGATTTTTTTCTACACCTAATAAAGATAAAAATACAATGTGTTTTATACCTATTTCTTTTGCAGCATCTACAACAGGCTGGAAATACTTTTTTGCATCAGCTAGATGTGGTGGTCTTACTAGAAAGACTTTAGTAACACCTGTTAAAGCCACCTTTACAGATGAGGGGTTTTCAAAATCAAAATACACTCCTTCAGTTTCTCTACTGCGCGTTGTGACTTTGAAAGTAGCATTTCTTTTTATTAGGCATTTTACAACCTCTTTTCCTACATTCCCTGTAGCACCTGTTACTAAAATCATTTTAATCACCCTTTATTTTTTTGTAAATTTTGAATCATACTTTGCAAAACTCGAACTGTATTTTCTACTTCCTCTTTAGGAATACTAGCTGTAGCATTTTTTATAACTTCATCGCTTACATTTTCTATCTCCTGTATTAATGCCTTAGTTTCATCTGTTAAAAATATTAAATGTGACCGTTTATCTTTAGGATTATGTTTTATAAGAATCCATTCTTTTTGCAATAATCTTTGTATAATTCCGGTTACTGTTGGACGGTCTGCTAAGAGCCTTTCAGCAATCATAGCCGGGGTGGTTCCATTTGGATAAAGAGATATATCCTTTAACACAGACCATTGCTGAGCTGTTATTTTATATTCTTTTAATTGATTTGATAATTCTGTTTTCGTCATTATACTTACCTTGTGTAATAAATAGCCTAAATTATTCATATAACCTCCAATATAGTTAGTACACTAATTATATAGTTAGTATACTAACTATAATGTGTAATTACAAACTTCAATTAATAGTTTATATATAAAAGATATATCAAATTCTTATTTTGTACTATTTCATATTATATTTAAAATCTTCTTTAATCCTGTTTTGCATGTATTGTACACTCTATATAAAAAGGTTATTCCTTGCTGTTACTTTAAATAAGCATTTACAATTGTATCTAGCATAGGTATTTCTTATTGTACGATTAGTCATATTTATTCTTAATTCTGCAAAATAAAAAAGAAAATGGAGCGAAAGATGAGAAAACAATTTGATACACAATCAAACTTAAATACATTTATTGATTCAACAATCCTATGGACTTTTCAAAACCAAAATGCTATAAATACACTTTTGAATGAAGATAAGCTTATAGCCAATCCTATGTTTGTTAGTAAAGAAGATATCACAGCATATAAATACATTGTAAGACATATGAAACAGAATAGTATTAACTTTATTATAGATTTACCCATTTGGGCATGGCATTCATGCAATGGTTACCAAAAGAAGCCTACTTTTGAAACTGCAAGGGAATTACTATCAGATATTCAATTAGAGAAAGAAATATACCTCATCGAATTCACATGTCCTAATTTTTTATTTATGTTAACAAACTATAGCGGATGGTGCGACATTTATTTTAAACTTAGTGGCAATCCTAAAGCAAGTGTAACAAATGATGAAGAAAAATACTTATTTAACCTTTATCCTACCATTGAGGAAGAATGGGAATATCATAATATCCAAGCAACTCTACCCTACCTAAAAAAAGAATGGATTATACAAATAACAGAACTTAGTAAGATGAATGGATTTAACAAATAATATTGTTTATGAATGCTTTATTTAAGCATTCATAAACATAACAAATAGTCACATTAAACTAATGCATTTAAAATAGCGCTTTTTATATGGTACCCTAAATACTATGATTTTGCATACGTGCAGCTTACTCATTTAGTTTTGGTCTAGTTTGTAAATATAAATTCAAATCCGGACTTGAACCGCTAATAATTACATCTCGAACAATTTTAGAAAGTACCATACTATATACTAATCCATTATCTCCATATGCATAGATAAAGTGACAATTTGGAAACTCTTCATACATTCCAATTATAGGTAAACCATCATGAGTACCACCATAAAAAGCACTTAAATAAAATTCAGGTTCAACTGTTATATTTGGAAAGAGCTTATTAAATTCATTTACTAATTTCTCTTTTTTATGAATTAATTTTGAATCTCTTTCTTGAGCAATGTTTGTATCTTCATCTAATCCACCTATAATAATCCTGTTATCTGCAGTAGTTCTCATATAAATATATGGTCTCGCAGTTTCCCAAATAAGAGTACGCTTATACCAAGAAGATAAATCTTCCACAGGATTAGTCACAATTGCATATGAGCTAATCAGTGTAGCGTTCTTCTCCTTTTTAAATTCCAAACCTTCATATCCTGCAGCCACAATTACTTTGTTGGCAGTAATAGAATTGCCCCCTTTTGTATAAAAAACAGCACATTCTTTCTCTAACTTTTTGCCAACAATCTCTGTATCTTCATAAATCTGAACTCCTTTATTAGAAGCTTGTTTTAATAAACTATGTGTAAATTTATAAGGATTTATTTCACCATCATTATACGTATAAATAGCTGCACGTTTTTTAAATGGATATCTCTGTCCAATTTGTTCCTCTGATAGCCAAGTCGCTTTAAAATCATGCTTATGTAAATAATACAGTTCTTTTTCTAATTTCTTTATATCCTCTTCATAACTTGCATAATATAAACTGTCACGTCGTTTAAAATCAGAGCAATAAGGCAAGTTTTGATCAGCATATTCAATATCATTAATAGCTTGTTCACATAATTTCATATGCTTAACTGCATACTCTTCTCCAAATGTATTTACAAGTTCAAAAAACATCTTATCTCCTAAATATTGAATAAGTGCTGTATTTGTAAGGTTACTTCCATGTCCTACCTTTCTTTTATCAACGATAACAATATTTAAATCTGATTCACTCAAATAGTATGCTGATTGAGCACCTGAACTTCCTGCTCCTATTATTAGTACGTCACATTTTATATCTTCGTCCAAACGAGGATACGAAGGTGTATTAGAAAAAGTTGTGTTCCAATAGAATTTCCCTTTCTGTAAATCCATTTTAAGTGCACCATCCTAAATAAAATAGTTATATCCCCATCTGTATCTCCAAATCATTCTAACTATATACTTCTTATCAAAATTATTCTTATATCATTTTAGTTTTTAACTGTTTTATTCTCATAACAAAAGAATCTCCATTCTTTTTCATAATAACCTTAAAATAAAGTGAAACTTTAATCAGCCCTCACCAATAGGGCTGCCCGTTAAAGCGGGATAAATCACAATATACACTTCTATTTTACTATTAACTTTATTATCACCTGCTAATCCGCATTTAAATTTTCATGCAAAAATTTATATATTTTTATTTTGTTATGTATTAAGTGTCTCGTATAAAACACATTAAAAATCCAAACAAAAAAAGCAAAAGATCTCCATTTATAGAAGATTTCTTTTGCTCTTTGTAAAGGACACAAGTCCAAATAAAAGTTGCTTATCTATCGATAACTTACACATAAGAATGCATTTGTTTCACTACTTTATTAGCAGAAACTTTAACAACCGTTTCTTTTTCACCCGTTCTATCAATTATGAAACCATGAACTTCAATATCAGAAGGTACTAATGGATGATGACGAATCATATCTATACTCTTTTCAATATTTTCACTAACATTTTTTTGTCCACTCAGCCATTGATTAAGGCTACCACTTAAAAATTCAGGCATGCAATTTTTAAAGAGATAGTCTAATTCTATATTATCTTTTATGAAATCACGTTGAGTTTGTAGATTAACTGAAGACGTTTCTTTATCCTCTATTCCGACAACAAAAATTTCTTTAACATTTTCTTGATAAATAGCAATAATAATAGATCTCATTATATCTCCATAAGGATGTACAATTACAGAATCATAGCTGTGTATAGTCAACATGTTTTCTTGGTGAATGTTAGTTACTTGTTGTATACTAGGCTCTATTCCGTGTTCAATGTCTGTTAATAATAAAACTTTTTTATTCTTTGAATTCATATGGAGCACTCCTTCTTCATTATTGTATTTATGAAACTTTTAAGCTAGTAACAATAATAATTGTTACCAGTTTTTCCAGCGTCCCTCTGGATCAACACTTGCAAGTCTAACCCATCCATTTTGAACTTTTTCTCGAAATGTGAAATCATTATTTAACAAACGTTCTATATATTCAATAGGTGCTTGAATGACAATTAGTAACCGAAGTGGTGAATGATACGTCTCACTATCTGACTGCATAACAGATTGCCAAGGTAAGCCTGGCAACAGGTCACTAGCATTCCCTTGCATAACACCGAGACCCGCCGTTACGGTTTGGGTTGTTTTATTTCCACTACCATAATAATGAGGAGCTACAGTTGATGCGTAATATTGTAGATTTATCCACTGCGCAACTGTTCCTGGTCCTGCAATAATGTTAGCTAATATATCGCCACTTTCATCCTGTTTCCAATCATAATTATGAAGGAAAGCCCTGCCTTCTAAGTCACAATCTTGAGTTAATTCACGCTGTCCGATAATAAAAGATGCATTACGAGCTAATCCCCATTCTGGACGTATTTCACTCCAATCTTCTGCAAATCGATGTGCCTCTTTACTAGGATTGTTTATTTCCGTTTTAAAATTAGGTAATTGCATTAAACGCTCTCTATTTGCATGTTGGCTCACATTTGGCATAATTGACTCAATACAATCAAATGCTTCTTGCGCAGTTTCCGAAAGTTCTGGGACGTAAATCCATTCCAATTCGTCCACTGTTGTTTTATGTTCAGCTGCTGCAAAAATGGTATCCTCAGGAATTTTAATGCCTTCAGCAGACAACGCCTCTCTTACTTCTGGAAGATTACATAAAGTAGCGAAAACTCTTGCATTGAATCCTCCTGCTGCTCCTCCACAAGCACCACACTCAAGTGCTGCAGCATAAGGATTGTTCGTACTTTGACTACTATGTCCGCACATTACAACTAAAGGAGCAAATTTTTCTGTCAGTCCCACCATTTTTAAAGCTTGACGCACATAGTTCACTTTTTCTTCTTTCGTAAAACCGATAGGTATCTCGCCCTTTGTGTCATGAACATGATTAAGCGAGAATGTTGTATCAGGTTTTTGTAACATAGTTTTACGAAGGTTACGAATGAAACCACCAACTCCTCTTGGGACAAAGCTTCTTGTCACCATCTGTAGACCAAGTAAAGGACCACTTAACTCAGGTAGCGCCATACTTGTCAGTACGTTCTGTTTCATCGTTTTAAATGTATAACGCACCGAACTGCCTACCCTCTTACGTTGCTCATAAGATTTAAATTCGTTTTCATCTGTGAGCTCTTTTATTTGATGCTTCGGTTTTAATATAACTGGCAAAGAAGGATGGCTGTCATTACTACCTAGTTCACTAGTCGCAATTGGTAATCCAAAGAAACCAGCTATTCCAAACGTTTCAAACGGACCTAGTTTTTCTAAGTGGCGACGAAACGGTTCTGAACGTACATCAATACAAAATGCTAATTGAGCTAATACATGCTTTTTATCATTAGTTACACGCTGTTTAGAAGAAATCTTCTCCCTTAATTGCTCTGCATGCGTCTGTTCCCAAGCTTCGAGCCAAAGTTTTCTGCGAATATTTTCATCAAAACGATATGCAAATGCTAACAATTCGCTTTGTTCAGCAGCAGGCATTTGTAACCATTCCCGTGTTGAAATATCTCCCCAATAGATCCAAGAAGCTATAAGCGGGACGAGTGCAACTTTTTTCTCAACCTTTTGATGTTTTAAAGGTAAATAAGGTTTTGCAATAGCCAGCTCCATAGAAATTCGAACTGCTAAATATTCTATTAGGAGTTCCTGTTCCTGAATTGATTGTTGTGAGCGCCATCGTATCATTCCTGCCCACCCAGGCAAAGAAAGTAAGTGCCCTTCAAGGTAAGCTTGTATGTTAGATTCAGAAATTCCTAGTTCAAATAATGCTCTCGCTAAAGCTACTTGGGCATCTTGTGGCCAATCTTTTAAAACTTTACGCTCATTTTTACTGAGCGCTGGATCAAATTTAATAAGGTTTTGCCATGCACGATAAAAACCTTTCTCTCGATTTGGCATCGTCCAACTTGATCCGGAGTCATCAAGATATAATTTACACCATTTAATGATATGATAATTAAGAATATCAGATAGGTTTTCACTATTGTGATTCTCTATAAGCGAACTTATTGGCTGCATAACAGAGGCTTTCATACTCCCTGTATTTATATAACTCATTTCGTCTGCCAGTTTATTTAATTCTGGCGATGATAATAGACTAGAAGGTAATTTCTCTAACTTTAAAGCTGCTTGGCAAAATCGCTCTGCTTTCTCTCGCGGAATATGAAAAGATTGTGAATCCAGCCAACGAGACAAACTACTTTGTAAAAATGATTCCTCAATCTCACCTTTCGCTTTTGCCGAATGAATCATGGAGGCACTAGGATAAATATCCACATTACGAGCTTCTTTTAACCAATTTGCGACTTGTTCAAATGATTGCTTTTCAAGTCCCATCCAAGGGTGGTGAGCTGCAAACGTAGAGATAGGCCAAAGTGGTGCAATCACTCGGCTAGCAGATGCAACTAAATCATTTATATTATTTTCTTGCATATCAATGTTTGTATTTTTCTTTAATATTGACGTTATGCTCATCACGAATTACCTCCCTTTGATACATAATGTTTCAGATAGCTTGGGTGACTTTCTACTGACTTTCTTCTCGCCTCACCTACTCGAACTAACCAAAGATAAAGTACAGCGAATAAAGTAGAAGATTGATTACGAGTAACGAAAGTACTAATAGCACTACTAAATAGTAAAATACATATAACAAAGATAACGGCTGGAACTGAAGGTTGAACACTTTGATAAATGTCAGTATGCAACCATTTATAAAGAGAATTATGAACAGTAAAGTAAATGAGAGAAAATCCAATCAAAACAATTAAGCCAGCAATTCGTCCCATTCTTCCCTCTCCAAAAACAACAAGCTGTTTCCATGAAAAGTAAAGTGACCAGCCTAAGATTAACGCACTAACTAGTTGATATCCCTCTCCAGAAGTCATAAACCAGAAAGTAATTGCTATAAATAATCCTAAAACACGCCCGAATATAATCCATAAATTGGGCATTTTTTCATTAGACTGATTCACTACCCCAAAACGTTGCACTGAAGAACCAGCTTGTAAAAACAGTGTAGCTTTAAACAAACCATGTAAAATTAAATGAATAACAGCCGCTAAATAGGCGCCTAATGCACATTGAATAAGCATAAATCCCATTTGCGCAATAGTTGAACCTACTAGCTGACGTTTATAATCAACTTGGACTAAACTAATTCCTGTTCCGATTAAGACAGAAATACTAGAGAAAATAAGTAAAATGATTTGTGCAATATCATCATGAAAAAGAGGCGAAAATCTAGTTAACATGATACCACCAGCATTTACTAAACCCGCATGCATAATAGCAGAAACAGGAGTTGGAGCAACAGCAGACTCAATTAACCATCTTTGAAAAGGCCATTGTGCTGCTGGAATCATTACCGCTAATATAATTAATAAGTTAATTCCTGTTCCCTCCAATGTTCCATGTAGCGCTACATTTTCATTCGTTAAAACTGATGTTAATTGCCACTGTCCTGTTACTTGAAAAAGCCAAATGATAGCTGATAGCAACGCAATCCAACTTATTGTAAATAAATAGCCAGAGATTTTTGTTGCTTCGCTAACTACTTTCCACCCTTTATTTAGCCCTATGAGTAGAACCAATCCTATAAGCGTTGCTCCCCAAAAAATGAGCATTAAGCGAAGATCATCACTTAACCATGCAACCGAAGATACACCTGTAGTAAATGTAAAAAGTACAAAGTATTTTCGATATGAGCGGTCTCCCATTAAGTAACGTACAGAAAAACGCTGAATGATTAAACCAATTGTAAGAACAAAGAAAGCCATTAACCAAGCTAAAGTATCTAGATGCCAAGGCCCTACAACTCTATCTCCATTGTTATTAACAAGTGCGAGTAAAGAAATCAATGAAGGCAAAGCAGCGATACCAATATGGATATGAACAAAACGTAAAGGCATCCTTGCATTTAAAAACAATAATCCACTTAGCCAAGAAGCACTAAGCGCCATAAAAAATAATGTTAACAGTGTTGATGAACTCAGCGAAATTAACATGTTAAATACTCCCTTCTAAGCGAAAATAACCTATAAAAATTCCTTTTAATTAAGATAATTTTTTAAATTTCAATTTTCATTCACTCTTTTTAGTGAATCGTTTTTTCCCATAAAAAAAACCGACAACTTCCATAATTCAATGATTTTATATCATCATTGAATTATGGAGATTGTCGGTTTCACTTCAACTAACTTCAATAAAGTTTTTTGAAGAGCTCCCATTTTATAGAGGATAGTAATGTATGTATTACTCCTATTAAAAATAACAGTATATCTCTGATCTCCTAGATTATGCAATCAATATATCAATTTATGTTATGCGCTATCTTTCAATTAAGAAACTTTTTCATTTAGTCAATATTACATATTAAAAAAATGCTAAAGCCTTAATTATAGCAAACAGTTAAAATAAGCATCTATTAATTTTTTAAAACAATTATAAGATAAACTATATTAAGCAGTTTGTCAATTTATTTATTAATTTTTTAGAGTAATTCGAGTTAAGCTTTATTACATTTAAATAACTTAATTTTTATTATTAGCATGTTAATAAAGTTAAATAAAGCGCAAAACTTGTAGACTTCTGAATCCTCCCGCTACATTTTCAGTTTATTCCCCCCTAATCTTAAGCTGTTTTTTATTTTTAAAACTTTTCCTCAAGATTATTAAACAATTTAAAAATCATTACTCGTTCACCTGTACGGGAGCTTATATCCGTATGAAAGCTTTTCACTTTTTCTCCAGTTAATTCTAGAATAATCTCTTTCAAATCTTCAATTCCAGATTCAACTAGCTCCGAACGATTTTTCTTTATCGTTAGCATACCGTCTTTTGTTTCGCAAACAGTATATTCAGCCGGCGTTAAAATACCTTGTAAATTTACGATAATCATATCCCGCAATATATCTGTCTTAACGGATATAGATCCGCGTCCTAGGTAGTCCTTTTCCCAGTGAGTAATTGCTTTGCTTATCTCTGATTCAATCGAGCCTTTTGAGTTTTTCATCTATGTATCCTCCTTCAATAAAATGTAATTACATTTATAATTACAATAACAATATAATAATCTGGATTGATTTTATTTTCAATTATTGAGAAGAATTTATACGAATCGTTGTCATGTATCCTTTAGTATTAAAGTGAATTTTTATATTGCGATATGCGTTTTTTGATTATCCCCAACAAGATACTCTTACTATAAAGGCTCTGTTGCATAGATTTCTAAAAAAGACATTCCGAAGAAAATAAGGAAACTCTTGTAACGTAATATACAAACAAAAAACCCTACACTTATGAGTAGGATTTTTCTCTTTTTATATTATTCAAAAACCTAAAAGTATACCTGCCCTCCAAACATATTACCGATTGGGTTTATGCATATTTCCTTCGAATTTTGCCAACCACCAATAACAGTAAAGGAATCCCTAGCTCATAAATAGGAAATGCAATTGGAATTACGAAAAATATGTAGTAATAATGGGTAAATGTCTGGATATTTTTAACTGACACAGCTATGATAAACGAAATAGGAGCAAGAACTAACGCTACTTTTCGCCAATCCTTCAAATGAAATATTTGTGCTGTTCCATAACAAGCGATAAACATGTATAACGCCAATTTCACAAAAATACTAAAAAACCAAATAATAACTATCAAAATATCCACATTTTGAATGAACTCCATGACAGATATGTATCGGCTCAAATCGTAAACCGGATACAAAAAACTTGAAGATAAATTCGGACCGAATGTTAAAATGACCGCTAATGTTCCGATTGTTACCATGAAAACGGCTAATCCTACCCCCAACATCGCCCTTGATGACGCTTGCTCTGGTTTATCCATAAAAAAAACGAACATCATCATCATAACAGCCTCTCCAAAAAATGCGGCTACAGGGGTATAGGAACCTTTAAGGATGGGAAGCCAGCCAGAATCGTGATAAATAGGCCGCATATAATCCCAATTCATATTGCCAACATTCAAAATGATTACAAACGTTATCATTAAAAGTACAATTGGCCCTATGATTTCACTTAAACGTCCAATACCTTCCACCCCTCCTTGGTAAATGATAAAAATGAGCAATAACATCGCAGTAAAGACAATGACCCACAAAGGTGTATTATGAAACAAAGCGATAATAATGAATTCACCAAATTCACGGACGGTTATCCAAATTATCATGTACCACCCAAAGAAGTAAGGAATCATCAGTAGCTTTCCTAGCCATTTACCAAGAATAGTTTGACTAAATTCAATGAGAGTTTGTTTCGGATAAAGCGAACCAAGTGTAGTTGCCAAAAAAGTAAGAGCAACCCCTATCACTCCTGCAATCAAAATCGAGATCCACGCATCTTGTTTGACAGTACGAATCGTCGCTGGAATAACTAGAAGGAGTGATTGTCCCACTTCAAATGTGAACATCATCCAAAAGATTTGCCTGCCAGAGATTTTCATCGAATTTCTCACACTCTATATTCCTCCTTATTTTTTCATTTCATTTTTCTTCAACTGCAACGGTGGTCCAGTCAGTCCTACTCGCCGAATAGTAAGCTTTGTATGAACAGAAACCTCCACTTTTCGAAATTGTTTACTCCAATTCTTTTTTAACCCTTTCCATTCGGATGGATATTTTTGATGAATGGCTTCTCCAAATCCAAAGATATCGGTTCCGTATTGTTTTTGAACCTTTTTAATAGTTTGGAGAGCTTCCTTATCGGACTGTTTTTCCAATACATGTTCTAAAAGAGTAAGATTTTTTGGCTTCGAAAGATCTAAATTCGTATTGTTCTCCTGAATTGTTCCTTCACCAGAAAAAACAATGTCACACTTAATTGTGTCCCCTTGTATAGTAGGTATGATTTTTCTATTGATCTTTGTCATATATAAACTTGCACTACCATTTCCTTTAGAGGCCGTTGCTGTAACTGTCTGTTTACTTAAACGATTCACTATCCAAAGAGTAGTTAACCATTCCTGCATGTTCAAGTATCCTACCAATTTGAAATCGTTGTTAAATATAGCACCGCCTACAATTTGAAACCCTTTGACCACGGTTTTACCTTTTTTAGGAGACACATTTAGTTTAATAACGGGCAAAATCGGGGTGATTCCATCACTCGTACCAGCAATAAGAAAATTTAACAAAGACATATCTCCCGCTGCCTCTATTTGCATATGCTCTTTAAGTGCCCCAAGTGCCGGAATAGACTCTAAAGGGATGGATGCTTTCAGAAAATCTTTTGCAGTATTCCCTTTTATGACGAACACACCTACTCGTAATCGAATATCAGGATCGCGGCTATATGCATCTAAAACTGGAGCAAGACCACTTTTAGCCATTTTTTCTCCAATCAATATTACACGCTGGTGCCCTCGAAAAATTTCTCTCGACATTTTTGTTTGCATCATTTGTATAGCTTCATGTGTATCCTTTCCCGTTCCCGATTCTGTAAAAAACGCTTTTCCTGCATTACTTCTTCCGCTCTGTCCCATTCCCATTTTTGATGGAATAATAAACTGAGCACTAATTTCAATCTTATTGTTCTTCGCTTGATCAAGTCCCCATCCTAATTCTATTGCCAAATCATTTAATTCTGTCCGATCCCAACATCCCGTCAAGAAGCATAAAGAAATGACCAGTATCATACAGAGTGCCTTGTGCAGGCTCATTCTGTTTCCCCTCCCCGTTTCTCATCTGGCTTTTGTCCACCTGGAAAACGGACTTTCTCTTCACCAGATACCATTATTGGGCGGTGGGTCATATTCCAACGAGGTGTTCGGAGAAAAACATCCTTTAAATCACGAGGAGTCTGAGGTGCAACTGGACTTAAATACGGAATGCCAAAAGAACGAATGTTAGTTAAATGAATCAAAATCGCAAGGGTACTTATTGCAACACCGTATAGCCCGAGCATTCCTGCCAATAACAGCATAGGAAAGCGTAACATCCGGTAAGCCGTTCCTAAGTTGTAGCGTGGGAACGCAAATGACGCAATACCGGTCGTCGCCACAACAATGACCAAAGGTGCCGAAATAATACCTGCTTGCACAGCAGCTTGCCCGATAACAAGTGCTCCGACAATACTAACTGCGGATCCAACAGGTTTTGGTAACCGAACCCCCGCTTCCCTCAAACCTTCAAATAAAAACTCCATCATTAGCGCTTCTATGACAGCCGGGAAAGGAATGCCTTCTCTCGCAGCTGCAATACTAATAAGCAAATTTGTCGGAATTAATTTAGGATGAAAGGTTGTAATAGCAACATAGAGAGAGGGAAGAAATAATGAAATATTAATTAATATTAAACGTATCCATCGAACAAAAGTTGTGTAGATGGAGCGTTCATAATAATCCTCCGCTGCTTGCAGACCTGTCCAAAATGTCATAGGAACAATCAAAACGAAAGGTGTGTTATCGACTAAAATAGCGACTTTCCCCTCTAATAAACTTGCACAAACCGCATCTGGCCGCTCAGTATTTTGAATTTGTGGAAAGGGCGAAAAGGGTTGGTCCTCAATAAACTCTTCAATGAAAGCTGACTCCAACACTCCATCAATTTGAATTCGCTTTACCCTTTGGCGAACTTCATCCAAAACCAAATCAGGTGCAATGCCCTCAATATAGGCAATTACCACATCTGTCTGTGACAATTCCCCAATCGAATAAGGTTCCATTTTTAGTTTTTGGCTTCGAATTCTTCGGCGAATCAGGCTCGTATTGACCCTTATCGTTTCCGTAAACCCGTCCCGAGGGCCACGAACAGAGATCTCGGCCGTCAGCTCTTCAATACCTCGTTTTTCAAAACCTTTTAAATCAGCGACTAGAGCTTGACTCTCTCTTTCTGTTAAAATAACGATATTCGCTTTCAATACCGCTTCTATAACCTCACGAACTTTTGAAATTGTCTTTACTTGAGAAACCGCAATTAGCTGATTTTGTATAATTTCTCCTACCGAATCCACACTCTTTACTCCACTAGGCAGACCTTCGAACATCATTGGTTTCAAAACAACTTGTTCCACAACTTTAGTGTCAATTAATCCATCTATATAAATAAAAAGAATTTTATTTTGACTATCTATGATTATTGGACGAAAAACAATATCGGAACAATTTTCAAAAACTTGTCTCAAAACTTCTTCATTCGCAGATACACTCTGCTTGAGTTCGCACTCTTGATCATTTTGGAGTAGCATACTTGCACTCTCAAGTTCCTGAATATCTTTTCTCAAACGCTTTCTACTAAGTTTTTTCATCATACTACCCCATTTATCGAATGGTTTATGTTTTTATACTTGAACTTTAGTGTTAGGATTTCTTGACAGAAACGCTTTAGAAACCGTTCCACTATAATGTTTTGGGTAAGTAATCATTTATCTAGAAAACAAAAGGAAAATATCTCCTCTATATCCTTCTTAAAATCTCCTTACACATGAAAATTATTCAATTTTTTCTATAAGTTAGTTATTTTAAAATGAGGTATCCATAAAGTAACTTGTAACTGATGCTTTGTTAAATTGGTAATAATGAGGTTATAGAAACAAGCAAAAAAAGCATGTCCTGAAGAAAGATGAATCAGAACATGCTCTTAATTTATTTATTTGATACTATAGACGTTGATCTTTCTGGAAATTTAGTTGAAAATGATCCGCTTCATTGTATACCCCGAATTCATACCCTTTTTCCTTATAAAATTTAATAATTTCCGGAAGCGCTTGTAATGTCTGTGGTTTTTCATGCATTAGAACTACTTCCACATCTTCTGTTGTTGTACGCTTTACATTTTCTATAATTTGCTGTGGGTTACCTTTTAGTTTCCAATCATTTGAATCTATTGTCCAATCCCAAACTTTTATTGCTGCTTCTACAATTTGATTACGAATTTCCTCACCCTTTAATCCCGGTGCAGATCCATATGGCGGACGAACTAGTTTAGGAGTTGTACCCGTAATATTATGGATCAGAGCTAACGTTTCTTTCATCTCCGGTACAAATTGTCCCTTTTTGTATAGCTTATCACTATTATGTGTCATACTATGAGCACCAATATAATGTCCTTCTTTTACCGCTCTTTTTACATTTTCCTGAAAACCTGTATTTTGTAAATTGCTACCTTGCATAAAAAATGTCGAGGCAACATTTTGTTCTTTTAGTACATCTAAAAATTTCCCAGTTAATTCACTAGGACCGTCATCGAATGTTAAATACACAACCTTTCCTACCGGTTTTCCATCAGGTCTTTTCTGTTTTGCCAGTGATGTGTCCTCTTTCTTTTTTTGTTGTTGCGTATTAGCTAGCTTAATACTTTCATTAGCTACTCCTTTCGCTGGAATAGAGTTCCATTTTCCTATTAAAAAGAACGTGAAAAAGGTCGTTGCTAAAACAACTCCTAGAGATAGTATTGCCTTAGTTCCTACATTTGTTTTTTTCTTATTTTGTGATTCTTTCATTATGTTTCGATCCTTTCCCTACTAATTTTCATATTCATTATTTATACAGCTAAGCATTAACTCCAGTTGATATTTACAATAAGTAGATTAATAGAGGAAGGTGAAGATAAAATGCAGATAATGTCGAAATTAGTTAAAGAATAACTTATTGCATCCACTCTTTAGAAAAATATTGTTTTCTCTAATACAGTTAAATTTGAAAACTGGATATACATCCAAAATAAAAAATACTACTCTTTCTAAACAAAATTTTTATATCAAGATAATAGCATGCTGTTATAAAGATAAAATACTGAGTTAGCCATACTATTGAAATTCTATTATAATTTTGTAATTGGAATTAATTTGAATCAAATAAAGAACTAGAAGAAATATTATTATGTGGAGGTGCTCCGATGAATCTTTTAATTAGAGAGTTAGAAAAAAATGATTTAGACAATTTCCCGAAGATCGATGACAGTTTTATAGTAAATGCTCGGTTAATTCTTTCTCTTTCCAAAGTAAATAGACGTATAGAATATACAGTAGAAGACGTTCCGAGTTATGAAAAAAGTTATTTACAAAATCAAGATGATAATGAAGAACTGGCTTACAATGAATATATAAATAAACCTAATCAAGTAATTTACATAGCACTGTTACATAACCAAATCATCGGATTAATAGTATTGAAAAAGAATTGGAACCACTATGCTTACATAGAAGATATAACAGTGGATAAAAAATATCGTTCACTCGGAGTTGGTAAAAGATTAGTTGATCAAGCAAAGCAGTGGGCAAAAAAAGGCAATATGCCAGGTATCATGCTTGAAACGCAAAATAATAATGTCACAGCATGTAAATTTTATGAAAAATGTGGATTTGTAATTGGTGGGTTTGATTTTCTTGTTTATAAAGGTTTGGATATTGAAAATGATGAAGTTGCAATTTATTGGTATTTTCATTTCAAATAAAACTGTTTTTAACATTAAACAAAGTCAAAATAAAAACCCCAATCTCTCTATATTAAAATTGAGAAATTGGGGTTAAGCTATTTAACAATATTTTTCATTTAAAACAAATAACTAATTAATAATCCTGCTGATAATAAGAAGCCAAAAATCGTATTTGTCATCGCTGTTGATTTCATTGCCATGCGCATATACCCAGGATCCTTTGCTCCTTTTTGGAAACTTTGAATCGCAGAAATTGGCTTTCTCAAACCTAGGAACATAACTAATGCCCAAGGGCTTATATAACCCATTAATACAATTACGGCAATCCATAAATACGCAATGAAAAAGGCTACCGCTAGTGTTACTACAGCTTTCTCTCTCCCAAGGAGGATTACTAATGTCTTTCTTCCACCTTTAATATCTTCTTCGATATCTCGGATGTTATTCGACATATTGATTGCACCTACTAAAATTCCAATTGGAATGGAAATCAATACACTTTCAATCGTTACAGTATTCGTTTGAATAAAGAAAGCAATGAGTACAAAACATGTCCCCATTAACAATCCAGAAACTAATTCTCCAAACGGGGTGTACGCAATTGGTAATGGACCGCCTGTATATAAATAGCCAACTGCCATCCCAATTAAACCAATGACAACTAACCACCAGCTGCTATTCATACAAATATAAATGCCAATAAAAGCTGCTACTACATATAATAAAAGCGCAACTGTTAACACATTTTTTGGTTTCAATCCATGACGGACAATTCCGCCACCGATGCCAACGGATTCAGCAGTGTCTAGTCCACGTTTAAAATCATAGTACTCATTAAATAAGTTCGTTGCTATTTGCAGCGCTAAACATGCAAGCATCATCGCAATAAATAAAAGCCAATCAATTTCGGCAACATAAAGTGATGCCACTGTCCCTAAAATTACAGGTGAAAACGTCGCCGTTAATGTATGTGGGCGCGTCATCTTCCATATTAATTTAGCGGAACTAATTTCTTTTTCATTCCCCATAACTCTGTTCAATCTCCCTACATTTTTAGTATAAATTACTAGCAGTATCTTTCTATCTATTTCCTGCTTCGCATCCATTCATTATATCAATAAATGATTATCCTTTCTAACAAATCTACTTTTAATAAAGTAAAAATTATAAAATGAAACTTTAATTATTAGAAGTTTTGTCACCCCCACTGATTATTAGTACATATTCATTGGGATTTTACGGGCAGCCCTCCCTCCCATTCGCTGAATTTTTAAGGAGGGGATCTTATCCGCCCGCAAATATTGGGATAAATAAAAGAGCCAACTCATATGAGCTAGCTCTTTCATCTCTTATTTTATAAAAATTCAATAGTTACGCTACATTGAAAAACAGATAGATCCTACTTTTTTAGCCCATTAATAATGGTATCTATATTCCATTTCATCATTTTTAAGTAAGTATCTCCATCCTCACCTAATTTACCTAGTGAGTCTGTAAAAATTGTCCCTGCAATTGGTACGTTTGTTTCTTTTGAAACAGTTTCCATACTACGTCGATCTACACTTGTTTCAACAAATAAAGCTGGCACTTTGTTTGTTTGAATTAAACTTACAACATCTCGAATTTGATCTGGTGTACCTTGATTTTCTGAGTTGATTTCCCAAATGTATCCCGTCTTAATGCCATATGCTTTTCCAAAATATTTAAAAGCACCTTCACTAGAAATTAAGAAACGTTTTTCTTCAGGGATTTGATGAATTCTGTTTACTGTCTCATCATGTAATTTTTGAAGTTCTGCTACATACTTATCCGCATTTTTAGTATAGAACTCTTTATTTTTAGGATCTTCTTTAATTAATGCTTTCTTCACATTTTCAGCGTATACAATACCATTTTTAATATTCATCCAAGCATGTGGGTCTGGTTCTTTTTCTAATCCTTTTGTTTCTAAATAAATAGCTTCTACACCTTCACTTACTTTATAAACCGGTGCATCTTTCTCTGATTTATTTGCCGTTTTTAATAGTTTTTTAAACCATGCTCCGCCCTCTTCTAAGTTTAGCCCATTGTAAAACACCATATCTGCATCTGTCATTTTCATAACATCTTTCGGTAGTGGATCATATTCATGTGGATTAGCTCCAATTGGAACAAGACTATGAATCTCAACTTTATCTCCACCAATTTGCTTCACCATATCGTATATAATGGAGTATGTTGTTACAACTTTTAATTTTCCACTACCCTCTTCTTTCCCATTTGTGTTACTAGAACACGCTGTTAACGCAAATACGAAAATACAAATTACCGATAATAAAATATTTTTTAATTTCATCATTATCCTCCAATCAATTATGACAACTCTGCTCTATTTTTTCTAATTTTAATAGCTCTCCAAAACAAACCTTGTGACGGTGAGAAAAAGAATGCCAGCGCGAACAAGAATGTTGCAACGAGAACGATTGTTGCACCTGAAGCAAGATTATACGAGAAACTAAAATACAGCCCTACTACAGATGAAAGTGCACCAATTCCTGCCGCTAAATAAATCATGACCCATAAACGATTTGTTAATAAATACGCTGTAGCCGCTGGTGTAATAAGCATGGCAACAACTAGAATAATTCCAACAGTTTGAAGTGAAGCTACTGTAACCATTGTAAGGAGAATCATTAAGCCATAATGAATCCATTTATTCGGTAATCCATAGCTTTGCGCCATCGTTGGATCAAACGTGGATACGAGTAATTCTTTGTAAAACAACATTACAAGACCAATAATGACCACTCCAATAATCAGTGTCATCCACATATCAGAAGAACGAACGGATAAGACATTCCCGAATAAAATATGATACAAATCAGAACTACTCTTCATAAAGGTAATTAAAATAATCCCTACAGCGAAAACAGATGTAAACATAATTCCTATCGCCATATCATGTTTAATACGACTATTTTGACTTACAAATCCGATTCCTACTGCAGTAATAACACCTGTTAAAACCGCTCCTATAAAATAGTTCATTCCAATCATATAAGAAAGCGCTACTCCTGGAAGAACAGCATGTGAAATGGCATCACCCATTAATGCCATACCTCGTAAAATAATAAAACAGCCAATTACGCCGCAAATAACGCCTACCATAACGGAAGTTAATAACGCCTTCTGCAGAAAACTATACTGCGTTAATGCATCTATAAATTCTACAATCTTCATGATGAATGTACCTCCGCTGCATTATTAAACAATATTCCTTGATTCACATACGCTTTTGACATAACAGTTGGTTCTAATACTTGGCGTACTTCTCCGTAATGAATTAAGCTTTTATTCATTAATAGTAATTTATCAAAATACGATTCTGCTTTACTTAAATCATGATGGACAACGACAATCGTTTTTCCTTCTTTACGTAGTTCCCTAAGAATTTTAATGATTGTCTCTTCACTTGTTACATCAATTCCGACAAACGGCTCATCTAAGAAGAATATTTCCGCCTTTTGCGCTAAAGCTCTCGCCAAAAAGACACGTTGTTGTTGTCCACCTGACAGCTCACCGATTTGGCGATTTTTAAACTCTTCCATTCCGACTTTTTTTAAGCAATCAAACGCCCAATCCCAATGCTCTTTCTTCGGTCTTTTCATCATACCTAAAGATGGATACGTTCCAATTAGCACGACATCTAAAACTGTAATCGGAAAGTCCCAATCTATATCACTTCTTTGCGGTACATATGCAACACTCTTTCTAATGCTTCGAATATCCTCTCCAAGGATTTGGACATATCCCTTATCATTTGGAATTAAATCTAATACAGCTTTCATTAAAGTAGATTTCCCCGCTCCATTTGGACCAATAATTCCAACGAGCTTCCCTTTCTCAATATCGAAGGAGACATTTTGAACTACTTGATTCCCTTGATACGATACAAACAAATCTTTAACAATTATAGCCTCATCCATTTTTTATGCATTCCCCTTTCTTTTTTTCGTATATATAATTATTTTGCGTAAAGGCAACTTTTAAGCAAAAAAATATAAAGCGAATGTAAATCCACGTTTAAGTTTCCTTAAGGAAACTTTTTTATATGAGTCAAATTATATAAGTTGTACGCAAATTTGTAAACTAAATTTTACTAATTTATAAATATATAATGAAAATAATTATCAATGTGGAACAAAATATATTATCTATTTTATGATTTTTTGAAAAAGATATTACTGTGAAAAATAAGCAATATAGTATATAAATGAAAGAACCTACTCGTATGAGTTGACTCTTTCTCTTTTACAATATTTGATACGCTCTGCAGCAAAAAATATAATTAAATTACTTCCAAACAACACCTCGCCGCTCATATTCCATTCTATATTCAACAGCGGCTGCAATTTTAGGACTTGCGAACTTTTCGATAACCCAAAGAGCTAAATCAATTCCTGAAGTAACTCCTCTTACAGTAATAATATCGCCTTGATCTACAATTCTGTAAGGAAGAAACTCTGCTCCATATTCACTCATTTCACTCTGCGCCAAATGATGCATTGTCGCCTTTTTATCATTTAATATACCGGATGCAGCTAGTAACATACCTCCAGTACAAACTCCCGCAACAATCGTTCCTTCATTATGCATCTCTCTAATCGTTTCTGTCAGTGTTCCAAGCTCTGCTTGCTTTCGTGCCCCATGCTCTGCTTTATGATTCCAGCCACCACCAGGTACAATTAATAAATCTGGGCGATTATCCATTCGTAAAAAATCATGTAGTTTCACCGTAATTCCAAATGAAGTAGTAACTTCTTGTTTCTGTACACTTGATACGAGTTCAACCGTAAATGGAGCCCCTTCTTCTATCGCTCTTTTCAATACTTCAAAAGGTGCAAAGGAGACAAGTTCTCCAAAACCATCAAACAATACAATTTGTATTTTCATTTTTTGAACACCCCATATGCTTTCTTTTTCGCATCCAAAATTAGAATAATAAATGTTATCTACCAATTAACAATGACGACAGTCTTTCTCCTCTTCCTTTATAAACTCTCAAATGTTCTACTAATGCACTCTCGTCACCCATTAGGTTCATCGTCTTTTTAACAAAGTTCCAATTTAAACTACCTGATAACCATAGCAACGAAGAAAGTCTTTCATACTCATTTAAAGTTAAAATGTTATTAGCTCCATACCCTTCTAAAAATGCTCTAGCAACTTTCGGACATACTACATGTGACTCCATTCCTTCTGTCCGGGAATACCACTTTATTAAAAAGGCTAACCCTTCAACGCGGTCAACATAACTAATAGATTCAAAATCCACAATTCCTTTTACCTTTTGACTTGATCCCCATAAAACATTCAAAGGATTTAAATCGGTTTGTACAATAAACTCCAAATTATTCGTATATGCACATTCTATATGACACTTAGCGAGCTCTATATACCCCCGCAATTCCTTACATGTACCACCTTTATTTTCTAATAGCTTTATAAACTCACCATATCCATCTAAATGCGATTTCTTTTGAAAAGTCGAGTTTTGAAATGTACTAGAAATATCATGTATATTTCTTGCTTCCTTTCCAAAAATCTCTGCCATTGTTTCTGTACAATGAGTAATATGCTCCCCTTCAATCCAAGTAGACAATACAAACCGGTACTGTTCATCATTCCAAGTAACAAATGTAAATGACCCTCCCGCCCGATTCTCCTTAATCTGCATAAATGGGATTCCATGCTCTCGTAAATAATACGTAAATCGTACTTGCTCTTTCAATTGTTCATTTGATAATGTCCCAAAAGCTGGATTAGTTGTTCGATCGCTATTCATAAACCGTGCGGAATACCGGTCTCCATTTACGATGATTTTATAATGTAAATCTGTATGCCAACTGTTCTTATGTAATTCTGCTTCCACTATTAGTGGATGAATTTCTTTAAAATAATTTATTACTACATTTCTTATTATGCGTTTCACCCTATTCCCCTTTCATGCAAAAATTCATTCTTGTACTTCCGAATAAAAACCTTTTAAAGTGAGGATTTTTAAGATACACCTAATGTATTCAAATAAAGAATTCTATCCTACTGTGGAGTAATAATAAAGTTATGTAATTTTGCCGCCAAAATTACAATAGCCTTCTATATATGTAGATGAAAGAAGGCTACTAAATCTTTTTAAAAATCTAGTTATTTCATAGTGAATGTATTATTGATTAAATAATACATTTGTTTAATACAAGTACTAAATAAGAAAAATGAAGCGTCATAATGCAATTAACAAATTGAGGATTTTCATTTAAACTTTATAAAACTCAAATGTATTTTTTTCTAAACATATTGTTTCATCAGAGGTTTTGATAATGATATCAAAACGCTGACTATACGAATGCATAAATACTTCATATTGAATCCGGCGTTCTTCATGAGACTGCCTTAAATAATTTATATCGGCTCCCCTTTCAGCTATATCCCGGCTTGATCTTCTCATTAGTTCCGTTTCGCCATCTGTATAAAAATAAATTTTCAAATCAAATAAATCAGGATTAATAAATGCGGCGCTCATTCCTTCCACAATCGTTACTTTATTTTCCGAAGAAATCAACTTACTTTTCATATAATGCGTATCTATCGTATAAAAATCTAGCCCCGCTCTAACCATATGAATATCTCTTTCTAAAGCTGCCAAATGGTGCGCCGCTGGATGACAAGCTGTCATTTTATAACGATGATTTTCATTTTGATATGTATAGTGAATCACTGCATGCTTGCGGATATCTGAACTAACAATGTAAGGATCTGTATTAATATAATTTACTTCATTTTGATTTAGTAGCTTTACGAGTCTATTAGTAAACGTTGTTTTTCCAGCTGCACCATGTCCTGAAATACCGATAACAATTTGTTCATCTCTCATCTTTAACCAATTTATAATTTCTTGTAACAACTTATCCATCATTCTCCCCCTTGCGCTAATATACTACCCTTTATTTATATATCCAAAAATCCTTTCATTTAATTATACTTAACAAAGGAAAGGTAGTGTGATTATTCATCATACCACCTCTAATTCTAAACAACTTTATTATCTTTTATATGACTTTATTATTTATGAACACCTACATGATTAAATATATTTCTAACTTTATAAACCCAACAGAATATCCTCTGCTTTTCGGTAATTTATGCGAACCAATGCAGTCATAACTATGTACAATAAAAAAAGAGCCAATCCCTATAAAATAGAAGATTGGCTCTTTCCTTTATTTACTCCCCTGTATCAGAAAATCTCTTTATACGTTCTCCAATTTCATCGCGAACACGTTGAAATTCAGACCATTCTTTTCCTGCTGGGTCATCAAATCCCCAGTGAACACGATTTACGTGGGGAGGTGTCGAAGGACAAACAGAATCTGCATGACTACAAAGGGTAACGACTAAATCAGCATTATTTAAAATATTTATATCAATCATATCCGAAGTTTGATTTGTTATATCAATATTTACTTCATTCATTGCTTTAATTGCGTTTGGATTTACTCCATGTGCTTCAATTCCTGCAGAATATACATTCCACTTATCACCTAAATATTGTTTGCCCCACGCTTCTGCCATTTGGCTTCGGCATGAATTTCCTGTGCATAAGAAATAGATTGTCTTTTTGTTTTCCATGTTGTTTTCCACCTTTGTTTTTAAATTATACTGGTTGATCATTAAAATATTTACGCTTAAACCAAAAAGCGACGTTTACAAGTGCAATCATTACAGGTACTTCCACTAACGGCCCGATAACAGCTGCAAATGCTGCGCCCGAATGAATACCAAACACACCAACTGCTACAGCAATCGCTAACTCAAAGTTATTACTACCTGCTGTAAATGCTAACGTTGTCGTCACCGGATAGTTTGCACCAATTTTTCTTCCCATAAAGAAAGAAACAAAAAACATTACAATAAAATAGATTAATAACGGAATCGCTATTCTTACTACATCTAATGGTACGCTAACAATCATTTCCCCTTTTAAAGAGAACATAACGATGATTGTAAATAGTAATGCAAGTAATGTAAGTGGACTAATCTTCGGTATAAATACCTTTTCATACCACTGTCTACCTTTTAACTTAACGAGTACAAATCGCGTCAACATACCTGCTATAAAAGGAATTCCCAAATAGATAAACACGGATTTCGCTACTTCTACCATTGTAATATCGACAATAGCCCCTTCAATTCCTAACCATTCTGGAATGACTGTTACAAACACGTATGCATAAACGGAGAAGAATAGCATTTGGAATACTGAGTTAAAAGCCACTAAACCTGCTGCATACTCTTTATCCCCATCTGCAAGATCGTTCCAAACAATGACCATCGCAATACAACGTGCTAACCCAATCATAATGAGACCAACCATATATTCTGGCTTATCAGGAAGAAAAATAATTGCTAAAACAAACATAAGTACAGGTCCGATAATCCAGTTTTGTACTAAAGATAAAACCAATACTTTTACATCTTTAAATACTCGGCCCATTTCCTCGTAACGAACCTTTGCTAATGGTGGATACATCATGACAATTAAACCAACAGCAAGCGGGATAGACGTCGTTCCAACTTGTAATGTATTTAGTCCGTCTACTACACTAGGAAATACATACCCTAAACCAATCCCAACAGCCATAGCTAGAAAAATCCATAGTGTTAAATATCGATCTAGAAAAGATAAACGTTTCATTTTATTTTCCATCTCCTATTAACAACAAGAATTTTGTTCTACTACGTTAGAAGTCGTGCAACAAGATGACTCTTCTATTTTGTGAACATCACTCTGTGCTTTTGTATAAAAGAATTCCCACTCGTTCCCATCAGGATCCGTTACCCAAAACTTATCTTGAACCGCATAGCAACAAGTTGTATCCATCTCATCACGTGCAAAGAAACCTTCTTTTTCTAACCTTTCTTTATGTAACATAATTTCTTCAGCTGTATCCACTTGGAAACCGAAATGATTTACTTGATTTCCCTTCACTTCATCTCTTACGTTCAGTGTAAAATTAAGTCCTGGCGTCTCTAATAAAAATTTTGCATAATCTACTTTCACCTTAACTGGTGACATACCAAATACCTTTTCGTAGAATTCGATAGACTTCTCTAAATCCGTAACATTTATACCAACATGAACATATCTCATAGCTTATTCCTCCTCTTTATATGTTATTAATCAATTTTTTTTGATTAATACTACAAAATTTTAACAGCAACTACCTTTGCCTGTTTTTCTAAAAATGCAGCACAATTCTTCTGATAATAAATTATTTACTTCCGCATCATTTAAATCATAATAACTCCACGTACCTTTTGTTTCTTTTACAATTAAACCTGCATCTAATAAAATCTTTAAATGATAGGACAACTTAGATTGCGTCATTTCAAAAATCTCTGCTAAATCACATACACAAGTCTGGCCTCGCTGGCAAAGTTCATACATAATCTCTAAACGCTTTTGATCCGCTAATGCTTTAAATTTTTTCTCATAGAGCTGAAAATCTTGTGCCATTTTAGTCCCCTCTCCCTTCATCAAATTTTTTTGATGTTTATAGTATATATGTAGTTTAGCTCTTTATGCAACTAATTAATCAATTTTTTTTGATTAATATATTCTTCTCTTCTTTCCCTTAACAGAACTTTTAAGTTATCAAATTACAAAATGCCCTGCATAACAGGGCTATTTTGTAGAATTATGTATGTTTGTATTTGAAATCATACGAAATACTTTCACATAGAAAACTGCACTAACAAGGGTACAAAGTAATATAATTCCGAACACAACAATTGGAGATAGCCATGTAGAAAATACAATCATTATTGGTGCAATAAAACGCCCAATGGTAAATTGTAAATTAGATGCTGCCATATACTGTCCTCTAGAATTTTCAGGTGCATATCTACTGACAAAACTATGTACAACTGGCGAACGAATCAATTCCCCAATAGTTAATATTGCCATAAAGCCAAATAGTAGCCATATATTCGTTGTTAACCCTATTAAAAACATACCCATTCCAAATAATATATTAGAGACAATTAAAACGTTTCGGTCGCTCCAATTCTCAAAATATTTTGCAACAGGTAAAGAACATAAAACAAACAAAATGCCATTTAACCCCATCATCCATCCGAAAATTTCAGTATTACTCAAAGAGAATGAACCAGTACTCCATGAGAAAAGAGATTGAGTTGGTACAAATTCCTTTACATATAATGCAAGATAAAGATCTAGCTGCATGAAAGCTATCATAATCAAAACTCCCGCAAATATGTAAAGAGAGAAAATTTTATCACTAAAAATTTTCATATAATTATTCCATTGTTCTTTAAAGATTTTTGATATTGGATTGTTATCTCCATCATTTTTAGAAGCTTCGGGAAGCGTTTCTCTAATTATGAAATAGATTGCTATAAAATAAATAAATGTAACAATTGTACAAGTCCATAACAATTCACTTCGATAATGAAAGAAGAAAAATGAACCTAACACTGGTCCAAATACAGCACCAATATTATTTGCTGTAACAAAAGTGGCAAAGACCACCCTTCTATCCTTTTCTGGCACTATATCAGCTATCATTGCAGAACTTGCTGGACTGTATATTGCCCCGCTAATTCCAATACCGATATAGGCTAAATAATTAATCCAATGTGAATGAGATAAAGCAAAAACTGCAAACATTGCTACTTGTATGATTGTGCCTAATAGCATGACAGGTCGACGCCCTAATCGATCAGCTAAATATCCACCTAACAAATTACCTATTATGCCTACAAGAGGTATAATTGCCATTAAAATTCCGCCAATTGCTTTACCAAAAGCATCGCTATAGTATATTGCCATAAACGGAAAATACATCCAAAACAATGTATTGAACATAGTTTCGCCAATCAATCTAGTTTTTAAATTTCTGTCCCAAGATAACCATTTCAACGTAATACATCCCCTATTTTAACTTTTCAAATATTCACTATACATTCTATAAACTGTCAGTCCAAGGGAAATATAATAACATAAAGTGAATTTATTTTACAAATTAATATAGAAATATAAATTTTAATTACAACACATTCTCTAGTTATTATCCTTTAATGCAATTCGAACTCACAGATCACCGTTACTATTAAACTAGACTAGACCAGATTCAAGATATCACTAAAGAAATAAATGATTCATAAATAGAAAAGAACATTGATTTTTCAATGTTCTTTTCTATTATTTCTGCATATGAATTAGATTTATATTCGAAAAAGCGCCTTACCCCTGATTCCTCTGTGCCTCTCTAAACTCCTCCTTCACCTTCTCTAACAACCCTTCTTCCGTAATTAATCGATACGCCGTATTTGCTAATGCTTTTGCCGATGTAATTAATGCTTTATCTCCAAGTTCTGAACGTGCTGCTTCTCTAAATTCATTCGTATGTGCAATTAAATCATCTGGTCCGATTTTAATGTACGGATGAATTGTCGGTACGACTTGACTTACGTTTCCTGCGTCGGTTGAACCGATCCCTACTCTTTCTTTACGGTTTACATCTTCACCTAATAGTTCTAGTTCTTCCGCTACGATATCGTTATATGTTTTTGTTACGAGTAATTCATCGATTTCATTTTGGAATTGATGGATTTTTACTTTTGCACCTGTTGCTAACGCTGCTCCCTCAGCAATGTTTCTTACTTTTTCTGTTACTTCCGCGCATCTTTTTCGCGTTGCTGCACGGATGAAGAACCTTGCTGAGGCGTAGTCAGGAATAATGTTAGGTGCTTTTCCGCCTTCTGTAATAACGCCATGAATTTTCACATCTGACGGAAGTTGTTGGCGAAGTGCGTTAATACCGTTATAGAGCTGAATAACCGCATCTAATGCGTTAATTCCTTCTTCTGGTGAAGCTGCGGCGTGAGCTGTTTTTCCGTAAAAATGAAAATCAAGTGGATCGACTGCTAGTGAAGGGCTTGTTGTCGCTGTTTTTCCGCTCGGATGAATCATAAGTGCCGCATCAATGTCTTTAAATAAACCAGCTTTTACATAACTCGCTTTCGCACTACCGTTTGGCCCTCCTTCTTCAGCTGGTGTTCCAAACACGACAACTTCCCCGCCAATTTCTTCAAGCGTTTCTGATAATGCGATCGCTGCCGCAACGCTAATTGTGCCAATTAAATTGTGACCACACGCATGACCGAGTCCTGGTAAAGCATCATACTCAGCTAAAAATGCGATAACTGGTCCTTGTTTTCCTGAACTTTTTCGCGCGATAAATCCTGTTTCATGTCCAGCTATATTGTGCTGCAACTGAAACCCTGCGCTCCCTAGCAATAAACTTAACGTTCTCGATGCGTAGAACTCTTGGTTACCAATCTCCGGATTCGCATGAATATCATGACTTGTGTCTATGTACTTTTCCTTATTTCTTTCGATACTCTCTTTAATTGTTTTTCTTTGTGACGCTACTCCTGTCGCTCCCATTGTTCTTCCTCCTTTTATTTTCACATAAAAAAGCCTCTTTCTAAAAGATAGAAAGAGGCTTCTGTATATACAGTCAAAATGAGCTTCTTTCTTATCTTTCAAGTTACCTTGCTGGAATTGGCACAGTATTCATAACGAATCCGCTGCCGAGGTGTCATAGGGCCAGTCCCTCAACCTCTCGTGATAAGAATTTTCATAAAATTATATTAAATTACATTCATTCTAAGTTCATTCCGATTAAAAGTCAAGGAATTCCTATCCGAATTTACCGAATATCTAAAAATCCTTTTAATACACCAATTGTTTCTGGTGCTTGCAGTCTTGCACATACGTACGGAAATTCCGTACTACCTTCAAACATCATTTGAGATGTAAGCGGTGCACCTGTCCAGAAGATTTCATCATCAATTACTAAGAATGGGAATGCTTTATTTTGTCTTTGTAACTTTACATTTTTCAGTGGAACTGGTCCATCACTATACACTGTTATTTGCGCATTTGTACGCATTAACGCTTGCCATACTCGCTTATCCACTTGTTTTGTACTTGGAAGTGAAATAATAATTTTTCGTTTTGCGGCTAAAATATCTTTTAATAACCCTTTCGGCTCTTCAAGATTCATTCCCATAAACCAGCGTAAACGTTTCGAAATTTTCCGTTCCCACAATTGTCTTGATGTCGTGCGATCATACACATCTCCGTGACGTTCTATATGAGCTGTTAATTGTGATAATGCTTGTTTTCTCGAAAGGTTTTTACGCATATAATGGCAATCTGATAATTGAATGAACTTCCCTCTCGCCCTTGTCACTGCTACATTGACGAGGCGATGGTTTTTGTGATCAAAGAATAATACGCCAGGTCGTTCTTGCGGATAACTGTCAACCGTATCAAAGATCATCATATCTCTTTCAGAACCTTGGAACTTATGAACTGTTGCCGCTAATACTGGTATGTTTTGATATTTCGTTCTCTGCAACATTTCTCTAATACACGTCGATAAAAAGCGTGACTGCGCCCTGTAAGGTGTCACAACACCAATCGATTGAACACCATCTAACAATCCGATTAACATCATTTGCATTGCTACTAAACCAGACATAATGTTAAAACGTGAACCAGATGCAGCGTCTTTTAAAGAAAAGGCTCCCATTAAGCTCGTATCGAATAAAACACTCGCCTCATTTGCGAACGGCTGCAATTGCGCAAGTTCTTTACGCTCTGAAACAGACGGATGATCGTATACTCTATTTTTATAAATAAACGAATTTGTAAACTTCGATATATCCGCATGCATACGTCTTTGTTCCTGCAACATAAATAGGTTCGGATGTGCTTCTGATTTATTAACAGACTCAACAATCCCAGCATGGTAAAACATATCTTCCCCGAGCCATTTGCGAACAAGTTCATGGTTCGCCATCGCAATTGGAGGTAATTGTAAAAAGTCGCCACAAACGACGATACGTTTTCCAAGTGAAGCAGCTAATGCGATTTGCGGAACATATGCCATACTCACTTCATCTACGACAACTAAATCAAATGTACGCTCATAAATCAGTGAATCAATGGCACATTTCGATAAAGTCGCGCCGATTACTTTCGCATTTTCAATGTATTCTTTTTCTACTTCTTTAATTTTTGCTTTTTGCTTTCGAAGATCACTTTCAATCTCTTGTATACGCTTCTTATCAGCAGAAGTCGCTTTATATGATAAAATCTTTTCTCGAAGATCTTGTCGTGTTTCCTCTAAATAGAGTCTTTCTTCTCCCCAAGATCCGTTCGTCGTTTCAACTAACTTCGACGCAAGTAACGTTTCATGATTTCGTATATGTTCATGTTGGCTATAACCGTAACGAACAATTTCGCCAGGTGTCCATTTCTTTTTCTTCTCAATTTGCTTCGTGACTTCACTCATTAATACGTCTACTGCCGCATTACTATGAGCTAATACAAGTACCGATTTTCCTTTTTGATAATGTGCCGAAATAATACGTGATAAATTGTAAGACTTCCCTGTTCCAGGCGGTCCCCACACGTACGTTGTCGGATTGTAAAATGAACGATACGCCAATTCATTTTTCGGATTTTTCATCTTCTCAATATGCTTCGGACTACTCGTCCCGTCAACAAGACGCTTTATACGATTACGTTTTAACTTATCTTTACGCGCTTCTTTCAATCGCTCTTGCAGTTGCTCTAACAATTGCCACGGTTCACTGTATAAAACAGCTTCTCGTATTTCACCTTGTATATAATCATTTAATTTCAATTCTATTTCTAATCCATGTACAGATAATACTTCTCCTGTCGCTTCCTCACCATCGAACTCAATTCGAATTGGTGAACCTTCCGGTAAACTTACTTCCGAAATAAGCTGAAATACATATACTGTACTTTCATAATCTGTATATAAAAAACGACCGTTCATGATAGAAATTTTACTACCACCTATCGTTTTCCAATGCTTAATTTCATACGCTAATGCATAATGCCACTCTTTCATCGTTTCCGATAATGAAGGAGTTTGAGTAGGTGTATTCATCGTATAATCTCCTTCCTTCTCCCCAAACATACTTTCTCACTATACCATATAACACGCTAAAATTTGTAAGGTTTTTATCTTGCTTATTTTCTTAATTTTCAATAATATATTGTATATAATTTTCAGAAAGAAGGAATCTACATGTCAGTTAGAAGAATTGAACACGTCGGACTTATGGTCGCAAACTTAGAAACATCTATTTCATTTTATGAAGAAGTAGTTGGCTTACAGCTCATTAAACGTATGGGACACCCGAATCCAGACTTAAAACTCGCTTTTTTAGGTGTGGAAGAATCAAAGGAAACGATACTAGAACTCATTGAAGGTTATAACTCTTCTCTTCCGGCAGAAGGAAAAGTACATCACATTTGCTTTAAAGTAGATTCATTAGAGAATGAAATCGAAAGAATACAGAAACATAAAGTAACCTTTTTACTAGGAGAAGAAATCGAAACATTACCAGATGGAACACGTTACTTATTCTTCGCTGGTCCTGATGGAGAATGGATTGAGTTTTTTGAAACCGAGAGATAAAGCAAACCTTTATTTTGCGGAATAGAAAAGGAGCCGGAATTACGGTCCTTGTTTTTAACCAGTAACAATGAAACATACCTCCAACCTAAGAATTTACCAAGATTAAAAATACAATCATTTTGTTAGGAGGAGAGAATGGGAAATACAGTCTTTATTCTTGTTTTTTGGATACTGATACTATTTCCAATCCTTTATGTCATCAAGATAAAGGATTGGAATATAAAAACAGCTGCCTTATTTGTTGGAAGGATTCTATTAAGTATTGTCTATTTTATAAATGGAATGGTATTAGGTCTGCAACGAAATTGGGTAGAACCTCCCTATGAAACAGAATGGGATTTCTTTGTAAAGTCTTTACTAAACGGAAAAACTGATGCACTTATACACTTGTTACTTCTAATTATTATCATTACTTTGGATCTATCCATTACATTTTATTATATTAATAAAAAGAAATAGGATATTCTCTCCTATTTCTTTTTTATGAGTAGCGCCATATCGCTATCAAACTAATGTTTTACGCTGCCCCTAAACAATAATTTTTTACATTTTTACTCTGGGGATGTCAATTTTACTATTTTTGGGGTATTTTTTTTACTAGCTTGATGGACATGGGGTTGATTTATTTTCTTAGGCTGATAGGCATGTGGTCCTATCCCATTGCTATTAAGGTAAGAATTTAAGTGTAATATCATTTAAGGTAATACTTAAGATACAAATAAAATATCTTTTCCATGTCGCACTGTTTTATTGAAGTCTATCCCGAGTTGTAGCTAGTTCAATGCGACTGTAAATTCGGAGTTCGGTGCGCCAGCAAATACAACCGTTCCGTTTTCTGGTAGTTTCACTTTGTTATTATCACTAACGACGGTAAAATTAACGCATACTCCATTCTCATCATACACCGCGAATGAACTTCCTGATGACAACTCCACATTCATCGTTTTCCCTGCTGCCTCTTGCGGGACCGTAAACCATTTCGCATGCCCATTTTTTTGCAATGTAACTTTCGATAATTGACCTGTATCAAGGGGTTTTACGTTAGATTCACTGACGTATAAAAAGCTGGACATCTCCATATATTCAGTACCATCCTCTGTATAGAAATGGGCTTCCTTTGTATCCCGCCCATTCATCACAGGAATTTGAATTTGATGCGTCGCCGTATTCGGACCTGTAATTTTTTTGCCGTCCCAATATCCATCCTTGATCGTAATTTGTGTGTTAAGAGGCATTAGTTGTCCTAGATAGTTCATAGAATTAAATTTTTCGTTAACGAGATAGAACTTGCCACCCTCGCGCTTCGCCCATGCAGCAGCTGTTTTCTTCGGTAACACATTGTTTTCTAATTTCTGGGCTAAATAGTGAGTCAGCACATTTTGCCCCAATCCCGGTGATAATTCATATGTGCTCTCTCTCAAATAAACTTTTCCATTCTTCTCTGTGACGAAGTTAAGCTTGGAAGTACCCTTCTCATTTATAAAGCTTCCATCCGCCGTATATACATATTTTTCTTCCGGTTTAGTTGGTAAAAACAGTTCTCCCTTCTTCGTAATTTCTATTTTGAAATGGCTATAGCTATTTCCATAAAATCCTGCTTTTTTTACCACGTCTTGAGGCACTTTGGCCTTGTCGGGCTTGCCGAAGGATTTATCTGGCTTTATATCCTTAATTGTCCCTTTCTCTTTAAGCCTAGCTAGCAGTAATTTATTTGCCAACAGTTGATTTGTCATGCTGCTGCCGCCGGAGGACAATACAGCTGCTGCCATCTTCTGTTCTGGAAGCACGACCAATGTAGCATGTTGCAGTATCGTATCCCCACCCTTAGTCAACGCTTTTATCCCATATTCACTGAATGGGTATAGTTTCACACTATCCCAGCCAAGTCCATAGTTGAACACATTTCCGCTATCTTCCGGCCACATTCCTTTTTTATATTCTTCTTGTTCCATCGCCTTGACTGCTTTATTAGAGAGAATTTCTTTCCCCTGTCCCATAAATATTTGTGAGAATCGCACCACATCTTCTGCAGTAGAAGAGATTCCTCCCGTACCAATTAGATTCACCATTTCACTTGGTAGCTGTCCCTGGTATGTCGGAGAATACAGTCCAGCCCGCTTTTCGTCTTCCCATTTGTCTTGCGATGTTATCGTATGATTCAGTTTTAATGGCTCTGTAAACTTTTGATGTAGAAATTCAGTAAAACTCATACCGCTGACTCTTTCTACCAAGATCTCAGCCAGTGTAAAACCGTCATTACAGTATACTGAGAACGCACCAGGGTCTGCCTTCAAGTTTTGGTTGGACAATTGTTGCAACAAGATATCATGGGCATAAGCATCATTATCTTTAAATAAAAATGCATTATTGAACGTCGAACCTTGCAAACCCGAGGAGTGATTCAACAGCATACGCGGTGTAATACGCTTATATCGTTTATCTTTCATTTTGAAATCAGGAATATAGCGGGCAACAGGAGCATCCAAATCAACTTTTCCTTCGTCTACCAGTTTCATAACAGCCGCAGCTGTATATACTTTACTGGTTGAACCAATTCCGTATAGAGTATCTTTAGTTAGTGGCTCTTTCCCTTCTATGTCGTTCTTACCTGTCTGACCCGACAAAATAAGTTTACCATTATCAATCAGCGCATACTGTACACTAGTCGTCTCATAGGACTTCGTGAGCAGTGCAGCGTTCTCTGCAGCAATCTTCTCCAAATCTTTGCTAGCAACTTCTTGGCTAGATACAACCGGAGTCTTACTGCTAGAAGACGCTATCGCTCCTGTTGGTAGACTCATCGTTAGAGCTAAGGTAGCGGCTAACACTCCAGATAATTTATTTTCCATAAGAAAAATTCCTCCTTAGATAAATGATCGATTTCATCTTTTATTTGTTCAATTACAAACATCACATAAACTACTATTCTGGCTTTATCCCTACTGTCTATATTCAACAAGTAAAATACTTTTAAAAAGCCCAGTATTCTCGGCTCTACCCATACTGTTCAAATTGCCGTCAACATATGCCCCTCCAGCAAAAGTATCAAATCCTAGAATAACATCTGTATGTTCCCATATCGGGACACCGTTAGGAAATATAATTTCATAGATTCCTAGACCATATCCATTGATTCTTCCCTTTCCTGTAGGAACTGTAGTGAGTATTCTGTTCTTTCAGTAATTGCCACCAATAGAATGCTCTTATTACTAGTTTGTTTTTCGTATAAATGTATCCTATTTACCCTCCCTCTTTTACGCTTCTCTATATTTGTATCCTACACAATAAAAATTTCTTTTTTCTTATGCATTTCTTACAATTTCCTTACGTTCAAATCACTTCTATAATTAGGTAGATTTTATTTTAAAATCTCCAGGATAATAAATGCTTATATAATCCCACAATTTCATAGAAGTTGGATTCATAACCCTGCGCCAAATCATCATGCACATCTCTCATATTTCCTTGGATGCCTCCCTCAACCTTTACCACAGTTCCAACTGGCATCAACACTTCTTCACATTCTTATAAGTGGAAGTCATTATTTCATATTCATCATTGTAAAAAGATAAAACGAGAACTGAAACACCCCCTAATATAATTGACGTTGTATGAGCTTAGATTGATAGCGACGGGGTACCGCCAGTATTTCGGAAAAAACCACACTAAGGGTATACAAGGTTTTATACAGTTTTTCAGTTAATCCAATAACAGACAAGAACCCTAAAACCGCACCAGGATAGGAAAGTATAAAAAATGCATAGATCCATAGAACAAAAAAAAGACGATTCCCTTGTAAAATTAGGGAACCGTCTTTTTCTTCGCTATCGATAACAAAAATCAAGTACGTAATATTTTATTTGTCGATATTTTTTCAATCTTCATTATCGATTTCTATTGTACCCGTTCTAGCACTAACCTTTAAAATACTTAACAGATTATTAGGTGTCTTAATTTCCACTTCATATTCAAATTTTGATTGTGCTAAGTTGTCATCTTCTAATTCAAATTCTTTTTTCACATTAATAATTTCTCCATTTGTATGAGCTAAAGAAATTTCACGAACTTGTTTCTCTGTGTAGTTTTCATTCTTTTTTGCATAATTGTAACCCATACCATAATATCCACCAATAATAGCAATACCACTTACTAAAATAGCAATTACACTTATAATTATTTTCTTTTTATGTTTTAACATTTTCATCCACTCCTTATTGATTAATCCTCTATTCCAAATCTTGCTTCAAGTGCCTTTTCTGCTTGTTCTAATTGATCTTCCAGTATATCGTATTCTTTTTCTTGCGCTTTATATTGTTCAATCGTTATCGTTCCAGCGTGATAATCTGCTTCTAGCCGATTATCAGATAGATCTATCTTGTCATCCAATTGGTCAATTTCTTTTTTTACTGCTAAGTACGTATTTAATTTTTCTTCTTTTGCTCCAACTGGTTTCGTGTTATTGGCCTTTTCTACAATAGATGTGACTTCGTTTTTGAAATCTTGTGTTTGCTTCGTATCATTCGTAGCGGGCCCTATTTTGTTTGGTTCTTGTTGTAGTTGAGCAACTTCTTTTTGTAATTTATCATTTTCCACTTTCAGTTGTTGCACTTCTGTATTGTTATCAGCTTGAGTAGAACAAGCTGTTAACAATACACAAGATATCGCTCCAATCAGCATCCATTTTCGCATTCTGTTTTCCTCCCTTTACATGTGCACCTTATCCTTGCCTTTATATTACTGAACAAACATTAAAGGAAGATTAATGTACAAAAAATAAAGTGAAGACTTTTACGGGTAGCCCGACTTCCCCTAACTCCCTCGCATTCGCCGAATTTTGAAGGAGGAGTCTTACTGTCCGTTAATGCTGGATAAAATGATATAATTAAATCGTTTCTAATCTTTCTTTAATGTTTTTGAATTATAGTGATACATATTAATAAGAAGAAAAGGAGAATGTTAATGCGAGTTCTTATTGTCGAAGATGAACAAGACTTACAAAATATATTGGTGAAACGATTAAATGCAGAACATTATAGTGTCGATGCATGTGGGAATGGAGAAGATGCCTTGGATTATATAAACATGGCTACCTACGATTTGATTGTCCTTGACATTATGATTCCCGGAATAGATGGTTTACGCGTATTACAAAGATTACGCGCGGACAATAATGCAACTCCTGTCTTGCTTCTTACAGCTAAAGATACAATTGATGATCGCGTAACAGGACTCGACTTAGGTGCGGATGATTATTTAGTAAAGCCGTTTGCTTTTGATGAACTGTTAGCAAGAATTCGAGTGTTAATGCGAAGAAAAACAGGAAATACATCTAATGTGTTTGAAATCGCTGACCTAGTGGTAGATTGCAATATGCATAAAGTAACAAGAGGAGACCAAGTTATCACTCTTTCCAGTAAAGAATTTGCTATTTTAGAATATATGATTCGTAATAAAGAAGTTGTGCTGACACGAGATAAAATTGAGCAACATGTGTGGAATTACGATTATGAAGGTGGCTCGAATATTATTGATGTTTACGTCCGCTATCTTCGTAAAAAAATTGATAGCCAGTTTGAAACGAAGTTAATTCATACAGTGCGAGGAACTGGTTACGTATTGCGAGTAGAATCATGAAAAGACTATCAATAAAAATGAGAGTAACCCTGTGGTATACGGGGTTAATTGTAATTATTATGGCACTCGTGTTAGCTTTTATTTTAACTTCTTCAGATAAAGTTTTGCTTTTTAATATGAAAGATAAATTGAAGAGCACAGTAAAAGAAAGCATGGAAGATATCGAATATAAGCATGGACACTTAAAGATGGACGATGATTTTGAAGCCTTAGAAGATGGCGTAAATATAAGTATTTATAATAAACAAGGTGAGCTGCTAGCAGGAAATAGTCCTACAAACTTTAATAAAAAGGTATCGCTTAAATCCGATGAAATACAAACCATTAAAGACGGTAATAAAGAATGGATTGTATATGATTTTCTCCATAATGGAGGCGACGATGAGCAAGTCTGGATTCGTGGAATAATGACCATGAGCCAATTATCTTCAACGATGAATACACTTATTGTCATAACACTCATCTCATTCCCATTACTTATTCTCATTGCGGCAGCGGGAGGATATTTTATTACGCAAAGAGCGTTTCGACCTGTGCAACAAATGAGTGATTCAGCTAGTAAAATTGGTGATGGTAAAGACCTTTCGAAAAGAATTCATTTACAAGGTTCACCAAAAGATGAAATGTATCATTTAGCCCAAACCTTTGACAAAATGTTCGAGCGATTGGAGACATCATTTGAAAGTGAAAAACAATTTACATCTGACGCATCTCATGAATTAAGAACACCAACATCTGTTATTATTTCGCAATGCGAATACGCTTTATCACAGAGGAATAATCCGAAAGAAATGGAAGAATCGTTAGAAGTCATTTTGAAGCAATCACGTAAAATGTCCGCTCTACTCTCCCAACTCTTATTATTAGCAAGAGCTGACCAAGGAAAACATAATACTTTCCAATTTGAATGTATCAATATGAGTGAATTAACGGAAATCGTCGTAGAAGAGCTCTCATTAATGGTGCAAGAGGCTTCGATTGATATAACAACTAATATAGAGGAAAACCTGTTTATAAAAGCAGATCAAACATTGATGATGCGTTTATTAATGAATTTACTAACGAATGCAATTGCATATAGCAAAGCGAGTGGAACTGTGAATATGCAACTATTCCGTGATGAAACCAACATAATAGGTAAAGTCTCTGATAATGGTATAGGCATCAGCGAGCAACATATTACTAAAATATGGGACCGCTTCTATCGAGTTGACGCAGCACGAACATCTTCAAACATCGGAAACACAGGTTTAGGATTGTCTATGGTAAAATGGATTGTCGAACTACACGGAGGAGAAATTACAGTTGAAAGTGAATTAGGAGAAGGCAGTACTTTTACATTTAAACTACCAATTGAAAAAAGAGCATAATTCATGCGCGTCTGTCGCTTCAAAATAAAGATTGATATTTAAAGGCTCTCTACAATCCTTATGTAAAAATAACTGACGCATTTTAAACATCATCGATTTTATCATTTTGGACAACCTATTCTGTTAAATTGATATACATGCGAAAAAACTATCGAAATAAAACCCCAGAAATCCAACGGTCTCTGGGGCTCCATTATATATTTAGCTCTTTTTGCTTTTTGTTTTGTTTATGTCTATACAGCAATTTTCGGCTTATTAGAGAAATCACTAATAAGGTCAGAATTAATAAGATAAGTTGCATAAATGATAGATCAAAATATTTAGCACCTGTAACGATTAAAAGTGTAGAAATTGTGCCTTTTACAACGAAAAAAATAATAACCCATAATCCGCCTTTTTTCCAGTTCATTTTATATTACCCTTTCCTACATTTAAATTCTTAAAAGATTTAATGATAGTTCTTACATGTGACAACTTAATAGAAATCTATTATATTAACAAAAAATTCATGTCTAATTAAATGCGACGATTCTATATTAAGTGAAAATGATATTCATTGTCAATTTTATTGACTATTTGAATACTTATTCTTAACCTCTTCCTACTTTGTTTCTTATAAGAAATACACTCTTGTATTCAAACAAAAACACCTCCATTGCATTTGCACACTTAGTATGCGAATGCAAGAGGTGTTTTTTCATATACCATCAGGTAAGATTTCCTGCTTTGTTTATTTCTTGATACGTAGCTATTTTTTAGTACACGATAACTGGATCATAAGTGTTCAAACTATCATATACAGTTTTTGCAACATTAGGAAGAAGGTTCACACATCCACCTGATCCTCCTGTTAAATAAGCGTTATTTCCCCAGTCTTTTCGCCAGCCAGCATCGTGGAATCCTTGACCACTATTTGTGAATGGAACCCAGTAATCTACTTTAACCGCATAATCAGCTTTTCCTACTGCGCTACCTCTTAGCGTGTATGGTGTTCGTTTATATAGAACGTACCACACACCTGGTGATGTATCTTCACCAGTACTATGTTTACCAGTTACTACATTTGTTGTAACAACTAATTTTCCATCTTTGTAAATCCAAATTTGTTGCTCTGCAATTGAAACTTCTGCATACGTGTCTCCGATGCCATTATTCGATGTTGTTTTATAACCGATACCTTCCTTCTCCCAACCATTTCCGTGAATATTAGAAGCAGAAAGCGATTTTTCGCCTTTCTCAAAGGCTTGTTGAACTTGTTTAGTTTCTTTTTCAACATCTAGTGCCCAGCCGTATCCTTGTCCTTTTACTGATATGACTGAACCGGAATGAGTTTTAAATGAGAAATCTTTATTTAATGTTGATTTGGCATTATTAATTTCAGTAATTTTCTTCTTAATGTCACTCGCATCAATTGTAACTTTCATATCCTTTGACATAGAGGCATTTTGAATTAAATCTTTCGCTTTTAAAGGATAAACTTCATCCTGCACTTTATACTCAACAGACTGCCCAAGAAGATTCTGTAGTGCTTTCTCCTCTTTTTTGACAATCGGATCGTCTTCTTTAATAGGTTTTATGTATGCAGACTTCAGATGAATTTCGCTTTTATATTTTTGCTTATCATAATCTTTCAGTAGACTAGTAACATCATACTGTTTTCCTTCCACACTTTTCGAAATAACAATTTTCCCTTGTTCTAGCTTCGCCATAGCATCTTGAGGCGCTTTTAATTTCTCATTCATAGAGATGAGCTTTTCTTCCACAAGTTTTTTCATCGTTTCACTACGATACTGATCTGCCTTCTCTGGTAGCAATGAATAATTTTTCCCCTTTGAAGAGGGGAAAAATGTCCACTGGCTTTTTAATAGTTTCTTAATTTGAGGCAAATCTTTTTCCGTAAGTTCCGTTTTTGTATCTTTTTCATCTAAAATTTGTTGTTGATCAACATAGACTTTGTTTGCTAGTCCAGATGTCTTTAATTTTTGTATTGCTTGATCAGCGCTCAGACCACCAACTTTTGTGTCATTAATTGTAACATTCGAATTGAAGTGAGTTGCCTGGTAATAACTCATTCCCCCAATAAGAAGTGCAATTACACCAATACCCGCTGCGATAAACTTCCAATTTGTATAACGTTTGTTTGATCTTACTCGTTTTTGATCAATTTCTTCAACTGATTCATTTGTTGTATTGTTGTTCATCAATCTTTCCCCCGTATGTATTAACGTCAAACGATTTTCAATTAAAATCATAGACTAGTGTACCTTATTTTTCCTAAAATTTCATTATTTCCGACCACATTTTATCGCAATTTAATGATTAAATTTAGATTTTTTAATAGTACGATGCATTGCACAGCCCTTTACAAGTTATAAAATGAAATTTCAATCAATCGTTATACATCAAGAAAATTAGCTAAATCTTATTCGGAAAATTTTTCCTCTTTACGTAAAATACGAATTATATTCTCCATTTTATGAACATCACCCCCTAATTTTGTCAAAAAAATAAACGATAGTCCTTCTACATCTTAGATAGAAAGAATACCGTTTTTTCAGTTAGAGTATTTGTATAATCGCTTAACTTTTTACTTCCTGAAGGTCAAACGTGATGAAGATGATGAAATTTCATCTCATAGCCTTAAAATGAAAACATTATGTTTTTTATGGCAACCAACTTTATTTTCTTAGCTTGATGACGATGGGGTATCACCACATGTCCAACAGCCTAAGATTAAGTAAGAGTCCGTTCAACTAGATTTTTTCTAATATTTTTAGGAGCATCTTATTTCTCCTTGGCATATTGCACCAATTTTATTTAAAACACATCCGTATGCTATTTAGTAAAATTTACGATTCGAGACATAATTATTGCAGTAGCCAAGATAATAATAGCGGTTATCAAGCCAGATTCTCCAATCCAAATCTCAGTTTGATATCCTGTACTTGCACGTGCAAAAGGTCCTTGAATAATGGCATTCCAAGTAGTATGGATGATAACCTAAGGCCAAACGCTACCTGTGATAAGTCGTAAATAAGCTGTAATGTAACTGAATGGCACAATACAAAAATAGATGCCAAGTACTGAAAGAAAGACAGATGTTCCCTCTACATATAGACCAGCGATAACAATTGGAACATGCCACGTTGCCCAAATCAATCCACTAATAAGGATAGGCCGTGAAAACTCTGCATCGATTAGCCTTGTGAGCATATAACCTCGCCAGCCCATTTCTTCTCCTAAAACTGGGATTAAGTTAAGCAAGCTTCCTAAAACGCCGCTCAATACTACTAGATAAATGAAACTGATTGGTTCCGGTAGATACTGAAGTCCAAGTATATTGTAGATCGGTTCTAACATACCACCTTCGGGATGCTGAAACCCCGCAATTCCGCTCAACCAGGAGATAGAATAAGTAATTCCACAAATAATCATAGGTATTAGCAGAGCAAAACCAATCCCCTTCCATACCTTTAAGTTACCGAGACTAAAAGATACATCTTTAAACCCTTCTTTCAGTATTATGCGAGTCAAAATAGAAGAAAATGCTGGGGTAAACATATATACCACAATAAGCGGCATACTGTTAGTAACCATTACTACTACATTTAGGATAATGGAAGTAATGGTTAAGATACTTAGAAAGAGTTGAAGTCCTATTTTAGCACGTTGGATTTTATCTTTATTATGCAATGCTTCTCCGTGTAACAACATTGTAATCCGCCCTTCCCCTTTTATTCATTTGTTTATTAAATTTACTTCCTGTCATTTCAACAGCTACAACTTAGAATAAAAATATTTTGGCATACAGATTCATTCATCTTTACAATCCCTCCCAAATTCATAATCTAATCTTACTTGCGGCTCAACAATGTAATTATTATTTATAAGGTGTCATAGCCGATAGTACAAAAGTGTAATGATTAGCCTATGACTTGTGTCAATTAACCTTATGACAATATGTAACTAGAAAATATGATATGGAATAAATAACAATTGAATTAAGGCAATTAATTCGTGTAAGTACATGAATCAATCTTGCTTTTACAAATAATTCAATTGAGGTGAGCAAAAATGAATAAGAAAAAAATGATTGCAATGGTTAGTACAGCTTTATTAGTCACAGGATGTGGGGAAGTAGGAAACGCTCAAACTGTAGCAGTCGAAAACTCAGGTCAATCACTCCAAAAAAATATAGTTAAATCAATACAATCACAGGCTAACCCATTAAAAACGATAGAACCGTCAAAACCATTTGAAGATTTAAAACCACTTAAGAAAATGATTGGGAGCGCACAATATGTAGGATTAGGAGAGAATACTCATGGAAGCTCTGAAATTTTCACTATGAAGTTTCGCCTTGTGAAATATTTGGTTACTGAGATGGGCTTTACAAATTTCACAATGGAAGAAGATTGGGGAAACGGCTTAAAGCTAAATGAATATATCCAAACAGGAAAAGGAAACCCTAGGGAATTTTTAAATTTGTTATATCCTACTGATGAAATTATAGCCATGATTGAGTGGATGAAAGATTATAATGCTAATCCATCCAATAAAAAGAAGATCCAATTTATTGGAATCGACTTAAAAACGTTGGACCAAGGTAGCTTTAATAAAGTAATTGATTATGTAAGGGTACATCGACCAAATTTGCTTGCAGAAGTAGAAGAAAATTATAAAGAATTATCGTCTTTTACTGGAAGTATACAAGAATATATGAAACTTACTCCTGAATTGAAAGAGAAGTTCAAAGCAAACGCTGAGAGAGTAGCCCGATTACTAAATGATGAGAATGAGCAAGCCAACACAGAAATAGTTTCACCTGAGTACATGTGGGTAAAAGCAACGGCAAGTGCAATAGAGAAATTTACCACAATGCTACTTCCTAACGACTATCCAAGTATAATAAAGCTACATGAGCAATACTTGGCCGATCATGCAATGTGGGCACAAGAGACATTTGGTGGTAAAACGATGGTATGGGGACACAATATTCATATAGCTAAAGGAATTATCGATGAACAATTATACCCTGATGTTGCGGGGCAGTTTTTAAAGGAACGTTTAGACAATAATTATGTCACAATTGGTAGTACAACTACGGAGGGGAATTTCACCTTATATAGCGAATATAATCCTTCCACCGGAGGTAAGATTACAACAGACGCTATTCCACAAGATGTAAAAAGTTTCAATTATACTCTCGGAAAAGTGCCCTATAAAATGTTTTTATTGGATAACCGTCACCTTAAAGGACAAGCAGAGAAATGGGTTAAAGCAAAAAGACCATTACTAAGTATAGGAGGACAAATCCTCCCGAACAGTTCGGTATACTTTGATACTTCATTGCTTGAGCAATTTGATATTATTTTTCATATTCGAAAAACAAGTCCATCTCATATTAAATAAAAGTACAAAAAAACCGTTCTTGCAGATGCAAAAACGGTTTTTTTGTGGAGGATTAATAAAGTGAAACTTTAATCAGTCGGGATTTTATTCATCCCCCACCTAACTTATTTGCTTCCACTGAATTTTGAGGTGGGGGTCTTACTGCCCGGCAAATAGCGGGATAAAAGGATCTTTTTTAACTAGAAGTAAGCTGTTCTCCCCCCTTTTCAATCTCATTTAAAACTGTCATATGACACTTTTACACTAGTGAGAATGACAAAAAAAGCAGTATGATTCGGTTATTACATAGATAGGAGCGATGAACTTTATGAAATCAAGATTCATCCAGAATGGTTATTTTTTATTGCTAACTTTCGTTACAGGATTATTTTATTTTTGTTTTTATCTAATAGCTCTGCTATTCAGTTTTACCCTTTCATTTACGGTAATTGGGATTCCACTAGTTATACGCGTACTACAGACTACGACACCTTTTATCCAATTCGAGCGCATACAGACGAAAATTTATACTGATATTTCGACCGACTCTTACGATAAAAGTATAAAAATGGCTACATCAAACTGGACTCAGGTGAAATTAGTGCTTACAGATCGTCGCACTTGGTCTGCTGTCTTTTGGTTAATGCAGAAATTAGTGATTGGCATTTTCAGTCTCATTAGTGCAATCATTTTTTATGTAATGCCACTTATGTTCCTGTTGGCACCACTACTGTATCGATACATCGATATGAATATTATATTCATACAGATAGATACTTTTGCCAAATCACTCTTTGTAATGTTTATGGGTATAGTATTTACCGCCATAAGTATTAGAATAGTAGATGGTTTGACAAAGAAAATCGGGGGCTATACACGTAGTATGATTCGGCAACTAAATCAATAGAGGTTTACAGTCTGTGAGTAGTATCACAGTTTTAAATTAAAAAGTATAATAAGACATGAAAGATTAAATTATAATATAGGAAGTAAAAAGGCAGGCTATTTAGGGGGTAAATGACTTGTTAGATATGGTTAAGTATTGGTTTTGGTATGATTGGATTATGTTAGGGATTCGTCTACTTACTAGTGTATCTATCATCCTAGCTACATTAAATTTTCAAAATGGTTTAACATTACCACTTTGGATTATTATTCTTTGGGAAATTATTGCCTTCTCAATTCCATGGGTAGCCTTACTATTCAATTATAAATATTATTTGTTCACAGAAATACTGCTATATGGTGGACTATGTATATATTTAACCTCATTATTTCCGGAAGCTTACAACACATTTCTTATATCGGTGTTTCTAATTGCTGCAAATAGTAAGCATTTGTCCTATTATTGGACAGCTCCAATAACAGTTTTTATAACGACTGGAATTTTCTATGCGGTTGCGCCAAGTAATAGCTATTGGGTTATGGTCACCTATTATGGATTCGCATATGTAATGGGCTTCGCTTTTCATTTATTAATCGTCAATCATAAGCAAAATGAATCAATTCGTAAACAAAACGCGGTACTTGAGCAATATATGTCTCAGATTGAACGCATTACACTGGCGGAAGAACGAAACAGACTGTCGAGTGAGCTTCATGATACAGTTGGTCACGCTTATACTTCTATTATTATGGGAATGGAAACGTTGCGCACCGAACTTGCTACTGAAATGGGTATACAGAGGCTAGATTCTCTGCTTGAAATGGGACGTAAAAGCATCGAGGACGTGAGAGGTTACCTACATCAAATGGAGTCTCCGTGTCAATCGCCTTCCTTAATTCAATCTCTCCAAAATCTTGGAGTCGAATTTCAGGAGCACGCTCAAGTTAATGTAAGTTTTCGGGCATACGGAGAGGAATATGAATTGTCTCGGCAAGCGAAGATAGCGTTCATTCGTTGCTTACAAGAGTCCCTTACAAATGCAGTACGTCATGGTCAAGGAACTGAAATTATAGTTTCATTACAGTTTGAACAACAATATACGAGATTAGAAGTTCAAGATAATGGAAAAGGAAATGTAGAATGGCAGGAAGGCTTCGGTATGAATGCGATGAAAGAACGAGCAATGAATTTGCAAGGTCAATTGTCTGTATATACAAAGCCGGATGAAGGAATGCTTGTTACATGTACCGTACCGCGACAAACTGAAATAAAAGATGGACTTATTCGTTTGTTAATTGTAGACGACCAGCCGTTTGTTCGAGAAAGTTTGAGGACACTACTCGATAGATATGAAGATTTAAATGTAGTGGGTTTGGCCGAGAATGGCAATCAAGCCATAGATTTGTGCGGGCGCCTTCAACCCCATGTTATCCTTATGGATTTAGATATGCAGCAAATGGATGGAGTCGAAGCAACCAAAAAGATTAAGCAACAATGGACACATATCCGCATATTGATTTTTACAACGTTTCAAGATACCAAACAGGCGTTGGAATCGCTTCGCAACGGTGCGGATGGTTTTTTACTCAAATCTATTGAAACGTTGGAGCTAGCTAATACGATCCGACTTATTCACAAAGGTGGGACACTGATTGATCAGGGAATGTCTCAAAAAATATTTGAGAAGTTTGATAAGCAAAAAGAGACACCACAAGCAACCGCTTATGAGCTAACAGCTAGAGAGATAGAAATATTACAGCTAGTAGCAAAGGGACTTCGATACACTACCATAGCATCAAGGTTATATTTGTCAAATGGTACGGTCAGAAATTATGCTTCTACAGCTTATACAAAGCTAGGAGTCCGTAACAAAGAAGAAGCTGTTCAAAAGGCTCTAGAAATTGGAATTATTGAATAAGAAAAATGTTTTTTGTTTCTCTATAGCAAGGTAAAATGTAATTACAAGATACAGTAAAGGATAAAGTGAAACTTTAATCAGCCCTCACCAATCGGTTTTTTACGGGCAGCCCGCCCCCACCTAACTTCTTTGCTTCCGCTGAATTTTGAGGTGGGGGGGCTTACTGTCCGGCAAATAGCATCATTACATTAATCTTTTTTCGGGAGTACTATTCCTTTATATAATTGAACTGTAGTTAAGTACTAAATCGAGTAAATTACTACAAAAATAACAAGTGGTAACCAAATGCGAGAGTACGGATCGATTAAAAGAGGGCTAAACATGTTCATACCAACTGATATATGAGTAATCCCTATAATTGCTGGGAATAAAAATATGAAGAATAACTCTTTATAGATTGATTTTGTTAATAATTCTCGGCGGACAACAATTTTACGAAGCATTTGATAACGAGCCACATCTTTTGATGCTCCCGACAGAACTTTAAACATTAAGCAACTTGCCATTATTGCTAAAAATGCAATTCCAACGAAGAACACCATAAACATTAATCCGCTAGCAAAATCATGACTCACAATATTGTGACGAAAAACCGGGAAAATAATAATAACTAGTTACTATTATTATTTATTTGTCACTTTTAAAGCATCTAACACTATCTTGGTTGCTTCTGCAATAAGCTTATCATCGTATTTAGCATCCTCTTTATCATGATTAGAAAGTATCGCAAGAACAATTGGCTTTTTATTTGGTGGCCAAATAATTGCGATATCATTTCTGGTTCCATAAGATCCCGATCCCGTCTTATCAGCTACTTCCCATCCTCCTGGAACTCCAGCACGAATTAAGTTGTCTCCCGTAGTATTCCTTTTCATCCAATCTATTAATAAATCCCGTTTCTCAGTTGAAAGTACATCTCCTAGCGTAAAAGCCTGAAGACTAGTAGCTAATGCCTTTGGGGTACTAGTATCATGTACGTCTCCTGGATGTACTTCGTTTAATTCTGGTTCAAAACGTTCAGGATTTGTAACGGTGTCTCCTACTTCTCTTAGTGATTTTTTGAATTCACTAGGTCCACCTAATTGTTTAAGAATAAGATTTTGTGCAGTATTATCACTATATCGAAGAGAAGCATCTGCAAGCTCTTTCAGGGTCATACCACTATCAACATACTTTTCTGTAATTGGATTATAATTAACAAGATCTTCACGGGTATACAAAACTCTTTGATTTAGATCTTCTATTGATTTCTTTTGTAAAAGTACTCCCACAGCTAAAGCTTTGTGGGTAGATGCGTATGCAAACCGTTCATCTGATTGATAAGTAACGGTTTGATTCGTATCAGTGTCCAATGCATAAATACCGAGTTTAGCATCAAATTCTTTTTCAAGTTTAACAAAAGAATCATTACCGGTAGTTTCTTGTTTGGTTTGATTTGTTTGTTTTGTTTGTTTAGATGATTCAGATTGAGTATTACCATCGGAACAGCCTATAAGCGTTGCACATGAAAGAAATACTACAGGTACCATCTTTTTGTAATGTAAAATGTTAAAAAACTTGTTTAAGACTATCATACATTTTCAACCTCTTTCAAGAATATATAGTTTTTCTAGGTGTTATACATACCGACACAATGAAAAAGTCTATCGGATATCACTCTTCTTGCATCTCACTTTCCATAAAGTGAAACTTTAATCAGCCCTCACCAATCGGGCTTTTACGGGCAGCAGGGCCCCCACCTAACTTCTTTACTTTCGCTGAATTTTGTGGTGGGGATCTTACTTCCTGGCAAATAGCGGGATAAAATGAGCGAATTATCATGAACACCTGTTTTATACGTATACTTAATAGACAACTTAAGTAACAAGTTTGTTCCATTTTTATCAGTAGTCGTATCTAGAAACCTAAAAAAGTCCATTTAGAAGATCTAAATGGACTTTTTCACTCATATAATCCTATCTATAGTTAAACGAATAAGATTAAATAAATTTAAATTTTCTTGTTTTATCTACTAAACTGTTTAGGCATTTCTTTAACGTGCTTATCATCATCACGCCAATCATAGGTTTCTTTCTGTGAAATATCTAAAGTTTGATCTCCAATTCTAACAATATTCTTATTTACCCATTCAATATATGGATCGGTATCTGGATAATTCCAATATATATTTTTCTCTGAATCTGTATCAAGGTTAACTAATTCACCCCTAACAGCATCCGCACTTAATGATCCTGCATTATGAAAATAAGTCTTGATGAGATATTTTCCATCTGGAGATTTCACTGTTCGAATGAATTCCCCTTTTGGAACACCTTGCAAACTAAAAAATTTCCAATATCCAAACCCAATTATAATTACTAACATAGTAATTATAGTTAGTAATACTTTTCTTTTTGTTTTTTTAATTTCACCTTTTGTATTTATAATACTCATTCAACTCCATTCCATAGAACTAACACCATATTATACCATTAAATAAATGGTATAATATATCAAAAATAAAAATCCTCCCGTAATAGTATTATAAAAAAGGCATGTGATGGTCTCCCTATTTATAAAGTGAAACTTTAATCACCCTCACTAATCGGGCTACCCGTTAATGCGGGATAATCATGAAAATTCCCCTTTAAGAAAAATATAAAAAATCAGACAGTATACTTGAATTGCTCTTCGCAAGAGAATATACTAATAAAGCAGGCTATGACGTTCCTTCCTTCTAACTTCTTTGGCGAAATAGGGATGTTACTTTCCTGCTAAACACATAGGCTATGACAATTCTTCCTTCTTTGTAGAAATTTCAAATTGTTTTAGAGTTGTCAATTCCCTATGAAAAATAATTAGACTATAAAACCTCTTTCTTCTTTGGGATTGCATAAACTTTAGTTTATCAACCATTGATGTAGAGGTTTTCTTTTCTTAATTAACAAATTACCACTTAACAACTAAATGTTATACCCCTAATTTTTCACTAAAAAATAGCTATGTACCCTCTGTGCATTTTTCTACAATTATTGTGTTTATACATATAAAAATAAAAATCTACCACTGAAAGGAGGACAGTCAGACTATTCCCCTCTTTTATAAGGCGTGAATAGATGGCGTTCTCATGAAAAATTCTATTTATATAAGAAGAAGTTTGAAAGTAATTATAAAAAGAGAAGAAAATAAACTACCGAACATTTATTTAGCCACTGTTTTAAAAAACTTGGAAAGTTTAGGATTTACTTTTTCCGAGCCTTTAATAGAAGAGTTGCAAACACTTTCGGTTGATGCATTCACAACGTTTTACAAAGAGTTGGTAAAACATTTAAAAGAAATGGTTGGTGCACATATTCAGTTTACTCCTATGTATCCAAACTTTCCGCAACAAATGATGGATTTAAGTGACGCTGATTTATATATCAATGCCGTTATTCATTATGTGACGTTGCGCCTACCTGTATCAAAAGTAGAAGAACGACTCCCTCTTTTAGATAGAGTTGATTTGAAAGTTATTGACTTAGGAAGTGAAGAAGATTTCAATCAAATGATTTCTCAATTGATTAGTGCAAACAGCTCTATTTCCTCAACTGATAAGACGGATGTAGAATGGGCTATTACACACACTGAAGATGTTTCCTGTTTTCTACCTAATGTAATTCCTCATAAGGAAAATATGTCTTTTATAATTGGGGTTTTATTAATAAACAGAAAAATATCAGCCGATGCTGCTGCAAAGTATTTTAAAACAGCAACTGATGTTCTTCGCCTTGCAGTTGCTTTATCTGAAGGGGATGTGAGTTTAGCATCCTCCGTCCGATTCAAGAAGTTTAACCGAGCAGAAAGACGCTTCCTTTTAGGATTGTTAGAGCAATGCGGAAACATTACCGAAGATATGCTTCGATACAAAAAACGTTGGATTCGTTTAGGTGAAATTCTTCATCCAGCAGAATATCATACTCGTTTCCCAAAAACTCACCGAGCATTTGAGATTCTTCGCAACAACATTAAAGTTGAAACATTTAATGGAAAAATAGAAGCAGCTTTGTTGAATCGTGATATCATGACAGCAAAAAATCTTTTAAAAACTCGCCCGGGGGAATTTGCCAGACGCTTGGATCATTTAATCCGTTTATGTAGTGATAAGTCAACAGATGTTTTCAATATTCTCGAAGATTTTCTAAGTATAATAGGAAACGTTTCTACTCCTGTATTACTTCAACTCACAGCTCATTTTAAGCATCGAAATGATAAAAATGAATTTCGCACCTTTTTTCCAAAGGGAAATGTAGCAAAAGCTATAGGTATTGAAAATACACTTCCATTTATCTCAGAGGATATTTGTTTAATGATTGTAAAAATGTGTGAAGATACTTTAAAAAATCGCTTCGCAGAACTTCCAAGTCTCGGAAAAGTATTTTTGGATGAACAGTTAAAAAATCACTTAGTTCCCTTCTCTCAACGTTCAGCCAGCAAAGCGCTTCGCACATTATCTCGAGGAAGTAAAGTAGATTTGCCAGAAGGAGATACGATTCGTTTTTTCCTATGGTGGAAAGAAGGCTATGTGAATGGACAACATACAGGACGTGTTGACATTGATTTATCTGCTGCAATGTACGACGAAGATTGGCAATACAAAGAACATGTATCCTTCACGAACTTACGTTCAAAAAATTTCAAAGCCTACCATAGCGGAGATATTACTTCTGCACCAAAGGGGGCATCTGAATTCATTGATTTCGATATTCCGTCTGTGCTGAAATATGGTGCACGCTATGTAGTCATGACTTTGCTTTCTTACACAGACCAACCGTATAAAGATTTACCAGAATGCTTTACTGGTTGGATGGTTCGTCAATATCCTGGTTCAGGTGAAATATTTGAACCTTCTACTGTTCAAGATAAAGTGGATATTACTGCCGACACCCAAATCTCTATTCCAGTTATTTTAGACTTAAAGGAACGAAAATTGATTTGGACAGATTTGTCTCTTACAAGAGATCTAACTTATGATAATACCATCGAGGCTAATCAAAAAGGTATGATACTAGTTGGAAAGGCTTTAACTAATTTAGTTAAACCGAATTTATATGACTTGTTCCGATTACATATTGAAGCTAGAGGTGAACTCGTTCAAGACATCGAAGAAGCAGAAAGCATTTTTTCTTTGGATAAAGGGATTACTCCTTTCGATATTGAAAAAATAATATCTGATTTTATAGCTGACTCAAAAGGCTAACTACATTACAAACATTGATAATGCGTGGAAAATATCGATGTATAATGTCTATGTGAAACAGGACCCGATAGATGCATATCAGGTCCTGTTTTTTATTTAGTAGATACTAAATAGTCCGGTTAATCACTATTCATCTAAATACACTATACTAATAAAGTGAAATTCATTCGAAAGAAGTTCATTAGTTAATATGTATCTAATTAAGAAACATTCATATACCAGCCCAAACATCTTTTCCATATCGCCCTTCATCTTGCACACGATCCAACCAATTTCTTGCTTCTTGTTCACTGACTTCATGAATTTCTTGATACGCTTGACAAAGGGTATCTTCTACATCCGGAGCCATTTTACTTCCATCACCACATATATAAAGATGAGCTCCATTATCTAATAACGAAATTAAATTGATTCTATCTTGTTTTATTAAATGCTGTACATATGTTTTTGGATGTCCCTCTAGACGAGAAAAAGCTGTGTGTAAAGAGATTAATCCATCTCTTTCATCATTTTCTAGTTCTGTACGATAAAGATAATCTTTTTCAGGATGACGACAACCAAAATATAGATGTGCTTCTCCTAAGTTAATACCTTTTTGCTTTTGAACACGACGTGCTTGCAAGAATCCACGGAATGGTGCAATTCCAGTACCTGGACCAACCATAATAATTGGTGTTTCTGGATCTTTAGGTAATTCAAAGTTTGATTGTGGCGTTCGAATGAAACAGATAATCTCATCTTTATTATGACGCTGAGCTAAGTAATTAGAAGCGACTCCTTCATATGTCCCTTCCCCACTCCATGCAGGCGCATTAACAACACCGACCGTAATGCTCAGACGATTCTGTGCAACGAGTGGAGAGCTTGAAATAGAATAGTAACGCGGTTTGAGCGCAGGAAGAAGTTCTAAAAAGCGTTCAAATCGGATTTCACAAGCCTCATACTTTTCAAGAAGGTCCAACATTGAAATCCGTTTCTTTAGTATTTTTTCATGGTAAACTCCTTCTTCTAACAATGCTTCCAATTCTTTTTTATGAGGAGGACATGCTGTGAATGTTACCATTTCTCGTATTTGTGCACGAGTGGCTGCTTCTTGAACTTCGACACTATAACTAAGAAGGTCCAATAAACTAACAGGACTGTCTAAAGGTATGTGATTTATACTTCGTCCACTTGCACTCAGTATAACTTGATCCTTCCCATTTAATCCAAAACGTTTTAAAATTCGGTTGATATTTTTCTCGCTATTAACTGGCAGCACTCCAAGGTGGTCTCCTTCTTTATATGTAGCGCCTTCTGGCAAGGATACCTCGATATGTCGTGTACTTCTATCACTACTGGATGATTGGAGTTCACGATTTTCTAGTATAGATGCATAAACTGCTTCATATGTTCGTGCAAGAGGAGATCCTCCAAGACGACTGACAAATTGCAAACTCAAAGTACTGCGCTCTTTTTCCATATTTTTGTTGAGCTCCAATCCAAATGCCTTCATTGCATCAGACCACATACTTTGTTTCCATTGCTCGAGCTGTTCCTCGAAATCACCACTTGCATCTGCTTCTCCGCGTTTAGAAAATCTTGTTGCTCCTTTTTGAGCCATCTGCTCATCAATGTATCTTGGAATCCGTTGATAGGTACTAGCCCAATTATGATCTCCACAACCAAAAACTGCGTATTGAACCCCTTTTAGCTCATCCGGTTTTAGTTCCTCCAACCATTGCACAAACTGCCCTGCATTACTTGGCGGTTTTCCATTATAAGAAGAAGTCACAATAAGTACCGCTCCTTCTTTTGGCAAACTTCCAATTCGATCGTTAAGAGCTACCACTTCCGTTTGAACTCCTTCTAAACTAGCTGTATCCGCTAATTCTCTTGCAATACCTTCTGCTACACCTGTATCCGAGCCGTACAGAACAAGAAGTGAAAGATTATCGGCCCCAATAATAGAAGGTGTCTTCTGAACGTGCTGCTTAATTTCATCGTTTTTCAGCTTGTCCTCTGTAGGTGCAAGAACAGTAGGATGGCTAATAGTTTGTTTTCGGGGTAGAATCCTAATCTTAAAATCGCCGGGCTTTAGCGTTAATGTTTGTTTTACTTCCAGCTGATAGTTTTGATAATCGATTAATTCAAAATGTTGAAGAAGCATTCCCATTACAAGAGTGGCTTCATGAAGTGCAAATTGCATACCGATACATGCTCTCTGGCCATTTCCAAATGGCTTATAAGCATGATGAGGAACCTTATCCAGCTCTTCAAATCGTTCAGGTTGGAATTCTTCCACATTGTCTCCCCATGCATCTTTATCCCTATGTAGCTGTGGAATAAGAACAGAAATACGATCTTCTCCTTTCTTAATTGGGTATTTCCCGCCAATCACTGTATCTTCTTTTGCATAGAGACTGAATGCTGGAGCGGTAGGCCATAGACGCAGTGATTCATTTAAAATCATCCGTATATACTTCAGTTTCATAACTTGTTGGTATGTTGGAGTAGCATCTGTCAAAACACGGTCTACTTCTTCATAGGCTTTTTTCAATTTATCCGGATTCTTTAATAAAAAGTAAATTGAAAAAGATAACAATCCACTTGTTGTCTCATGCCCAGCTATTAAAAAAGTGATAATTTGGAAACGAATGTTTTCATCATCTAATTTTTCACCAGTTTCCGGATCTGGCACATTTAACATACGGGAAAGTAAATCATTTTCTTCCTGATCTCCACTACTTTTACGTTCAGCAATAATATTATCTACTAAAGAAAACATAGATTGGATATCATGCTGAAATTGACGTTTCGTTCTCCACATAAGTTTGTCTTCTATATCCAGCCGCTGCAATTGGTGCATCGCCTCATCTAGAGCACGGGTCATGCTAGTAATAAAAGGATGAGGTGTCTCACGATAAAAGCTATTAAATCGGTAATTAAAACCACATAGACCAATTGTATCTAACGTAAGGCGAGTCATATCCTCTGGAACATCTACGTTTTCGTTCGGATTCAGTCTTGCCCATTTTTGAACGAGTTGTACAGCAATATCGACCATCATGGCATGGTAATCTTTCATTGCCCGTTGGCTAAATGTAGGCATCAAAATATTATGAGCTTTTTTCCAGTTAGGCTCGTGAGTCTCGCTAGTAAATAATCCGTCTCCAGCAAAAGCACGAACTTTCGCTAAAGCACCCTCTATGCTTTTATCGAACCGCGTTTCGTCACAAACTTCTGCTACCAGTTCATGTCCAGAAACGACAATTATGGCATCACTTAAAGTTTGAATTCGAAAAATGGGACCATACTCTTCCGCCAGCTTAATAAACGATAGAGTCGGTTTATCTTTATTGATTAATGGGAGATTACCCAGCGGTCCATATGTTTTCGGCTGGGGAATGGCAGATACTTTTTTTTCCATTTAAAACACCCTTTCAAAAAAGCATGAAATAAAGTGAAACTTTAATCAGTGGGGGTTTTGTTCATCCCCCACTGATTATTAGTTGAACCAATCGGGCTTTTACGGGCAGTTGGTCCCCCACCTAACTTCTTTGCTTCCGCTAAATTTTGAGGTGGGGGTCTTACTGCCCGTTAATGCGGGATAGCATATCCCATTTAATAAAGAGGAAATAGCAACTAATCGCCTGGGATAAAGATATGTAATTGATTACCTTATTTTATCTTTTCCCTAACTATTCATGATTATGATATTACGTATAAGCTTGGCAATTAGATTTATAACTTGTAGAAAAATACTAAATTAAAATGAAGCGAATAAATATAGTTGGAGCCTTTTAATGTTGAGGTTAAAAGATAATCTAAACTTGTAATGTTTATGAAAAATTGCAAATGGATCTCATCTCTTGTATTTGTTTATAAAAACGATTATTTTGATTCATTTTCTTCTAAAACACCCCAAAACAAAGAAGTTGACACTCTTAAGATTGTAGTATTCGAAAAATCAGTAGTTTAGTTAAAGCAATACGATAAGCAAATATACCGTGTTACTAGTGAAAGAGGACCTGATATGAACATCAGGTCCTCTTTCACTACATAATTATGTCACTGCTTCTTTCAGTTCTTTTCCCATTTTAAATACTGGCGCCTTAGCAGTAAAAAACTTGTAGGAATCATTATCTAAGGTTTTATTCTTCTCTACCGATTTAACTTCTCGACAGCTTCCGCACTTGTATCTACACGTTTAACGAAAAAAACTAGTAGTAGTGCAACAACATTCATGCCAAGCGCTACATAAAATGAATATTGAATTCCAGATAATAAAGCTTTCTGAGTTACTATTGCCTTCGTAGTTTCTGTGAAGGTTGTTGGATCTATATGAGACATTAAACTTTCAGCTTTCGTTTTTGTTACAGAATTCATAATCGTAACAAGAATAGCAGTACCAATCGAACCGGACACTTGTTGAGCTGTATTATTAACAGCTGTACCGTGCGGATTTAAGCGAGTTGGCAATTGATTAAGACCATTTGTCATAAGTGGCATCATAACCATCGCCATCCCAAACATCCGCAGTGTGTAGATAAGAATAATATGTGTGTGACTAGAGTCAATTTGCAGACTTGCCAACATATACGTTGAAACAGCTGTAATGGAAAGCCCCACTATGCCAAGAATCCGAGGACCATATTTATCAAATAGTTTACCTGTAATTGGTGACATAATCCCCATTATTACCGCACCTGGAAGCATCATCAGCCCAGAGCTCAGCGGCGAAATACCACGGACGTTTTGTACATAAGCTGGTGTTAAAATCATACCCGAAAACATGGCCACCGCGTTGACAATTGCAATTACAGACGCAAGTGCAAACATTGGGTACTTGTAAACACGTAAATCCAATAACGGCTCATCCATTTTTAATTGACGAATAATGAAAGCAATTAGGGCAATAGCGCCTATGATTAAGGTTGTTAAGACAACTTTATTCGTCCAGCCATCGGAGCTTGCAGAACTGAATCCATATAACAAACCGCCAAAACCGACAGAAGATAATAGTAATGAGAGATAATCAAGTTTTGCATTTTTGTTTTGTTTCATGACATTCTCAGATTTCCAAATCCCTAACAGTAAGCTAATGATTGCTAACGGTAAAATCATTTCAAAAAGCAAACGCCAGTCATAATACTCTACAATATAACCTGATAGTGTCGGCCCAATTGCTGGAGCTGTAATCATAACTAGTCCAAAAATCCCCATTGCTGTTCCCCTTTTTTCTCTTGGAAAGCTTACTAGCATAATATTCATTAACAAAGGTCCCATAACTGAAGAGCCTGCCGCTTGAACCATCCGACCAGTAAGTAATAAACCAAAGTTAGGTGCTACAGCCGCTAAGGCAGTACCAAGAATAAAAATCACCATAGATGTAATAAATAGGCTCCTATTGGAGAAACGCGTTATTAAAAATGCTGAGGCCGGAATTAATATACCACTTACAAGCATATACCCTGTAGAAAGCCACTGGATCGTTGAATAATCTTGAATGTTTAAATCTTTCATTATTGATGGCAAGGCTACATTTAAAAGGGAGTTATTTAGAAATGAAACAAATGCCCCAATAAAAAGGATTACAAGCATTACATATGGCGGTTTTCTTTTATGTAATGTTTCACTCATATATTTAATTGCCCCTTCATTATAAATTTCATTGATTCGTTTAAATCGTTTACATATTTGCACAAGAAAATATTACCCTTGCAGTATTTTGCCAAACTCTTCGAATGGATATTCTCTTTTTAGCAATTCCACTTGCTCAACATACCATTTTAAAATCTTTTTGTTGATTAAACCTTTATAAAAATGTTTGTTAACGGAATTTAAATTAGGCTGAAATACACAAAATAAGCAACTGAAAATCCCCTTCTAAAATAAAGTGAAGCTTTAAATCAATGGGAATTTTACAGGCAGCGAGAAAAACCAAAAAGACCACGCACCCATTCCTTTAAATACAGGCTTGTAGATCTAGTTATGTAACCATCCATAAAAAGGAATATTACATAGGCTAAGTCTAACATTACATTTTTAAAGTGAGGAGAATAAGCGTATGGACCAATATTGGTATTTGAATTCACAGGGAAATGGGCAACAATATAATAACCAAATTTCATTATATTCACAGTCCGAAATAACTACATCTGAGGTAATGAATGATTTGAAGATTCCTGAGAATTGGAGTTACCGAGTCTATCCAGTTAGTTGGGATTCATCAGCCAATTATACGGGGTTCAATCCCCACCCCCCTCTCTTCTCTTGGGGGCAGCCAATTAATTATGCAGGGATAATGCCCCAAGGTCATCCTGCTAATTGGACTCCATTACCAAGTCATGCAGGTTTTAATTTTCAAAAACCTCCCTTCCCCTGGGCACAACCATTCAATCATACAGGGATGTTCGCACAAGGTCATCTTGCAGCTTTACTATCGCCGCCAGCCAAGCCTTTTCATTTCAATACCAATAACTCGGGTGTTTTTGGAAACCCTCCAGGATGGGGTGGTCCGTGGGCCCCAATGGGATGGGGAAATAACGGAGGTAACGGTCAGCTAGGAATGCTTGGAAACTTACTTACAGCAGGAAAAGGCACCATGAGTGGAATAGGAATGATCAGTAGTCTAATCGGGATGGGGAAGTTCTTCTTTTAGTTAATTAGAACAGGAGAATGTGGCTGTAGCTTTAATCAACCACATTTAAGGACAGTAATCTCCCACCTAACTTCCTAGCATAGCATTCGCGGAAATTTTAGGTAGATATGTATTGTTACAAGTTACCGTTTTACTTTGAGTGCTCCTTTACTTTCTTATCAAGTGCCTTACTATAAGCATCTTTGTTTTCCTGTGATAACTCATAAATTGCTTTTTTCCAATGCTCTCCGTCTACACCTGATAAAAATTCAGTACCTTTCATTGTAGCTTCTTGAATCTTCTGTTTATCTTCTTTACCAGCATCCTTAATTAACTTCGTTGCTTTTCTTGCCTCTGTTACCCCTTCTTGTATGGATTTGTGAATGTCTTTGTATGTATCAGGTACTTTTATGTGTTCCATATTGTCTAAAATTTTATCTATCTCGTTTGATGTTTTTAAAACAGCTTTTGCTTTTTCTTTGTCCTTTAAGGATTCTCCTAAGTTTAGTAATAGTTCATCCTTCTTAAATTGGAACTCTACCACTTGCTCACATATGTAGTACGGATACTGTTGTTCAGAAATTACTGTTTTCGTTATTGCTTTACTAGTTTGCTCAGTCTTATGAGTAGAATCTTTATCTCCTACCTCGCATCCGACTAACAGCATAAATGGAACTGCTAACGTTACTAGTTTCTTTGCTCTCATTATGTATTCTCCTTGTAGAAAGTATTGTAAGTAATTAACATATCAAACTATAACATACATTACATTATGGTTCACTTCCATTACGCTTTTAAAATGTAAAATAAGAATACACCCCATAAGCCACAAATAAGATTAATAGAATAGAAATGCCGAGTGCCGTATATATAATCCATTTTAAATTTGAATTCATATCATCCTCCTACCTCTCGGTAATTCCAGTATATAACAAAAAAAGCATTGGATACCCAATGCTTTTTACACTTACGCAAATAAAGAAGTATTCGCATATAAAGCTGGTGAACCACCTGAATGTACGAATAAAATATTGTCTTCCTTATTAAATTTACCTTTTCTAATTAAGTCGATTAATCCCGCTACTGCCTTACCTGTATACACTGGATCAAGTAAAATACCTTCTGTTTTCGCAAGTAACTGAACTGCCTCTACCATTTCCGGCGTTGGTAACGCATAGCCTGGTCCTACATATTCATCAAAGCACGTAACAGCGTCGCGCGAGATAAAGTTTGGAATACCAACATGTGCTGAAGTTTCATCTACAAGTTTTGCTACTTTCTCTTCTTGCTCAGCTTTTCCTCTACTTACATTAATCCCGATTACAGGAATATGGCTTTGTGTTCCAGAAAAACCAGTAATTAAACCAGCATGCATACCGCCGCTACCACTTACACAAACAACTGAACTGAAATCAATTCCTTGCTCAAATGATTGCGCCATAATTTCTTGCGCACAAGCAACGTATCCCATTGCGCCCGTAGGGTTTGATCCACCAACTGGAATTACATATGGTGTACTACCTTTTTCACTTACTTCTTTCGCTACTTTATTCATCTCTTCCATCAGGTCTGCTCCGTTCGGTACAACAATGACGTTTTCAGCACCTAATAAGTGATATAAGAAATAGTTTCCGTTAAAGTCTCTCTTCTCTTCTGGCTCAAGCCCTTCCTCTAATACAAGAATACATTTCATTTTTTCTTTTACTGCAGCAGCAAGTGTCAGGCGGCAATGATTTGACTGAATACCACCAGCTGTAATTAACGTATCTGCACCCTTTTCCTGTGCATCTGCAACTAAAAATTCTAACTTTCTCGTCTTATTGCCACCAGCTGTTAAACCAAGTAAATCATCTCGTTTAAAATAAATAGTCGGGCCACCAAGTGCTTCAGAAAAGTTGTTTAACTTTTCAATTGGTGTATATGATTCTGTATATTTTTTTCTCGGGAATTTAGCTAAATTCATTGTAACGCTCCTTTTGTACTTCTTTCACAATATATGTAACGTTACTATTATTACACGTAAAAATGGTGAAGTCACCTTTCTCGGTTAAAAATGTATTAAAATTCGGTACATGAAATTTATATCGGCGGTTTTTCAAATATATCAGCGATTTTCAATTTATATCGACTTACCGACAAAAAGTGACAAAATAAAAAGAGCCCACACATTCAAATGCAGACTCCCTCTAATCACTTATTTACCGAAAAACGAAGTAACTGTGTTAATCCCGGCTCTAAATTCATTTCACCTTTATGGCGTACGTATACGACTTTATCCCCATCAAATTTCGGAGGGTTTGCTTTACTATACGTATGCCACTCATTCGTTCCTTCTATAGAATACTCCATATATTCAGTTGCACCGACAATTATATTTTCACTATCATCTGCCGTTACATTTGGTGCCATCTGCGCAATTTTTGAATCACTAATTAATAACTTCTTTATATCCTTATCACGTTTGTAATCGTAAGCTGTCACAATTACATCGTTACCATATGCTTTCACTTGTAACCCTTGTTTAAATGAATAGCCATCTGGAGCAGTTTTCTCTCCTCCATTTGGTCCTGCTGACATCCAGCCTGTTTCAATCCCGCCCGTATTTACAACAGTGAAACCTTTTTCATCTCCACCGTTAATTTTCTTTTTACCAGCCCAGTCAGGTAAGTTTAAATCCCAATGCGTATGACTCGTGAAGAAAACAACCTGCGGATAGTCTTTTAATATATCGTACAATTTATCCACGTTTAAATAATCTTGTAAATATGGTGATTGTCTTGATCCAGATACTGTATCAGGTAAAACGTGATGAGAGAAAATAAAGATTGGTTTATTTTTATCTTTTTGACTATACTCTTCTAAATTTTGTTTTAACCAACCTAATTGCTCATCACTCATATATACTTCATCCCACATTTTTGAATCGTGGTATTTCATATATTTTTCAGTTCCTAAAAATAAAAGTGGATAGCCATCTAATTCTTTTTTATGATATACCTTTTCTTGTCCACTAAATTTCAGATAGCGGTTAAATAAAGTTTCCTCAGTTACACCATTTGGCCATGTACTTTGGGAGAGTTTCCCATCTGCTGTCCATTTACCAGCATAAAACTCATGATTCCCAACAGTAGACCATACATTTTCTGGATGCTTATTTTTATTTAACACACGCTTTACATCATCATATTGTGACTGTTGTCCAGTCGGCGTTATATCCCCATTCATAATAAGCGCTCTAGAAAGTGGCGTTACTTTATTCATATCTTTTAATACGTGATCAAAATCTCCTAAATCACCTTGAATGTCACTAATAACATTAAAAGTTGTAGCTGATTTTCGAACTTGCTCTTTCCCTTCCGCATGTGCTGAAAATGTCGGTAATAATGCCGCCATAACTGCTAACGAAGCAACTGTCTTTTTCATACAAATTCTCCCCCTAATAATAGAATGTACCAACTGACATGTTCTGCTTCTCTTAGGTGCTTGTCCAATTCATATTATAGGGGGAGATTGTAAAGATTAATGGAATAAAAAATTAAGTGTTTTTTAAGAGATTTTGTCTTTTTTCACACTCCACAATTAGCAATTCGCGCCAATATAGCTTTCTAGTCTTTTACATTACATACATGTAAATTTTGATGTTAAATCTTTTATTTTCATACGTTGTTTTTTATTACTTCTAATTTTCGGGAAAAATCCACTAATTAATAATGTTATAATCCATACCATTATTAGAATAAAATTTATTGTATTACCGGAATTCAAGCTGAAAACCCTCCACAAATAGGCAGCACAAAAAACGAGAATAGCAGTAATAATAAGTAAAAATGTCCTAACTACTAATCCGATGTAGGATTTCTTCTCTTGCTTAAAAATGAAAGTTCTTCCACCTTTGTACAATCTAATTACAAATAGTAGCAAGTATACACCAAGTGCGGCTCCAATAACAATTGATGTAATGAAGTTATTTTTTCTCTGCTCAGCTAGAGCAAAGTAACTTTCAGGTAATTTTCCCGTTTCATATTCAATCCATGCGTGGTAAATATCCTGTCGTAAGTCTATACCACCTTCACTATTCGTAAGAATTACCAATCCATCCTTTGTATTAGGAATGAAACCATAAAAAGAATGCCAGCCTCGATTGTCACCAGAATGATAAAGTAATTTCCATTGATTAGATAGTTTTTTTTCAAATATACCTAAACCATTCTCCCCTAATACTGGCTTTTGCATTTCTTCAACACGTTCACTTTTGATGACACCACTCCCTTTATTATTTGCATCCATGCTTGCAAGTATCAATGTCATCATATCCGTAACATTTGTCTTGAGGCCTGCAGCAGCCTGTTCGGTAAATTGGTAACTAGGGAGCTCCTCTCCAAAATATCCATAGCCTTTCGAAAGGTTAGGGTTTTCAGGATTTTGTAAAAATGAACTAGAGTTCATTCCCAAAGGTTTCATAATTTGTTCTTCCATATAACGATTAAACGGTATTCCAGTAACCTCTTCCATTACAAGTTGTAAAATTGTATATCCTCCACCAGAGTATATTGTTTCTGAACCTGGTTTATTAGTAACCTCCACTGGTTCATTAAGCCATCCTTTTCCAGACAAAGACTCCTCGATAGAATCAAGATGTTTTCCTGGTGCAACCCCAAGGTATCCTTTATGTGCAGACAGCCCTGCTGTATGACTTAATAATCTTCTTATTGTGACTTCATTATTATGAAACTCTGAATTAGATAATTTCCATTTGGTCAGATATTTTTCAACTGGATCATCTAGTGATAAACGCCCTTCATCTACAAGATGCAAGACTCCCCACGCTGTAAGGCTTTTAGATATGGAACCAGCTTGAAATACAGTATCATCACTCAACGCTTTTTTTGTCTTTTTATCTACATAACCGTAGTTTAGTGTATAAGCAATACGCCCCTCATGTACAATCCCTATTGCAACCCCTGGTACCTCATAATTCTCCTGCCATTTTGGTACCTGTTCATCCAGCTTTTTTTTGAAATCCTCTATACCCCTATCAGTCAACTTACTCGATTCTGTCCTCACCACATTTGTAAACAATGCTTCATTCGTAATGAATATACAAATGATGAAACATAAAATACTTTTGCATATTATCGATGCCTTTTGTCTATTCTTCATTTGCTTTGCCCCTTTTTTCAGAATATTCTTTCCGTCACTCAGAATATCCCATTCATTTATCTAGTTCTATCGATTTTTATTACTTAACCTTACAAAATTGTAATAAAAATCAAAGTTCTACATACTTAGGGGTTTTAATGTTCTTTATTCAAGGGCAGTGAATGTAATACAAAAAAGACACAGAGATTCCTCCCCATGCCTACTAATTTCCTACCTTTTCACCGCATGCACATAATGCACTGTCTCAAAAGCTTTCAAATAATCGTTTCGTCCTTCAAAATATAATTTATTTATGTCTTCTGGCGATAAATGTTCATAAATGAGTAAGCCCGCCTTCTCTAACAGTGCTTCCATTTCGGCATAAGAAAAACATGATTTCATCGGTTCTCCGCCTACCGCAGCCATTTTTACCATATTTTCAACTCGATTGGACAGTCCCTTTTCCGTAAACAAGTTTTCATCGGGATAATCGAAAACGATAGAACTTCCTGCCGGAACCACCTCAAATAAACATTCTATTAAACTAGAAAGTTCCTCTTTCGTTAAATAGTACGTTACACCTAATAGACTAAAGAACGTCTTTTTATTTTCAAATCCTTCATTCCGTAACTGCTCATAGAAAAATCCTTTCGTGAAATCCATCGAAACAAAATGAAGGTTATTTGGAACTTCAAGTTCTACTTCTTTTATTCTTTCCTTCTTAAACGCCTGCGTAGAAGGATGATCCACTTCAAATATTTCTATTTTATTCTCTAACTCTCGGTTTCTAAAACTGAACGTATCTAAGCCTGCACCGAGTATGACGTATTGTTTCGCTCCTAATGTAATTTCATGTAGTAATACTCTTTCACAATATGCGGCACGTGCTAAAGGTGTTGGTGATAACTGAACTTGTGTAATCCATTTTAATATTTCTTTTGGATTGTCTTGAAACTGCTCTGCAATGTCTGTATTGAAAAAGTGAATCCCTTGAACCATGTTCGTTTCAATATTGTTACGTTCTTTTTGTGAAATGAAATCTTTAGCTACATAATCATTAAAGATTTTAGGACTATCAAATTCACTATGATACGCCCTTCCGAATGCTGATACTAACGACGTTACACTTGCTTCACCTTGTTTCACGCACATACACTCTCCTTCATTTTCACAACAAAAATAGGGTTCCCCTGGCCAGGAGAACCCTATTATACACCTTATTTTTATATTGGTAAATTATATCATAAATAAGTTTTTTTGTCAAGTTTTCAGCCTACTAACGCTCCAATAATTTGTGTAATCTCTAGCAGGAAGATTTCGATCTACACCGAATATTCCAGTTCATAACAATACAAATGGAGGGCGTCATGAAAAGATTAGTCATCATTACAGTTGGAAAAACACACAGTGGAAAAACTACATTTGCAAGAGCATTAGAAAAAGAGTTACCCCACTCTTTCGTTATGGATCAAGATAATCAAGCTGAATTTATTAACACGCATTACGAAAAATTACAGCCGGCTAAAGGCCCTAATACATTTAAGCACGGTCTTTCAAAATTCATTGTTGATTATGCGAAAGAACATTCAAATTTACACCTTATTATTAGTAACTCCAATCGCAGTAAAAATGGAGGTTATATTTACTAAACGAATTATTTCCACAGAATGAATATGTACGCATACTCGTTCATTTTGACATTCCAGATGATGTACTTTACGAAAGAGTGGCTCGAAGCACGCGAAGTACCAATATTTTTAGAGGTGGATATTCTAGTTTCAAAGAAGTATTTGATCGACAACAAACTGAATCACTTCACGATGATGTGGTAGATCCTATAGAAAATGAGGCTGATTATTTGTTTGTTATTCGCAATAATAAAGATATAAGCTTTACTATTGAAGAAATTGTTCATCTAGCTAAAGATTTATCCCCTACTCCAAAATAAGAGATTATAAAAATTACATAATCATAGATTATTATGCAAATACTTCCTCTAGACGGCGCAGATGGTATATAATGATGGAAGAATCTACTTCTATATGCTCATTTTTACACAAAACAGTTCATGCATATGAAAGAAAAGAGGTACAAAAATATGAAAACAAAAAAAACAATTGCTGCGTCTACACTAGCTTTAGCAATGATTGCTGGCGCGAACTCTGCTCATGCGGAAGTAAATGATGCTACTCCTCAGCAAAGTACGGGAGATCGATTAGCTGAAATTAAGCAACATAAACAAGAGTTAGATGCAAAATTGCAGCAACACAAAGAAAACGTGGATCAAACATTAAATGAACTTAACAAGGTTAAGGAAAATGTTGATACGAAGGTGAATGAACTACATGAACGTAAACAAGTTGCTGATGAAAAAATTAACGAAGTTAAACAGCATAAACAAGAACTAGATGCAAAACTGCAGCAAGACAAACAAATCGCCGAAGATAAAATCGCTGAAATTAAAGAGCATAAAAAACAAGTAGAAGATAAAGTTGCTGAAGTAAAAGAACATAAGCAAAATATCGATAACAAAGTGGATGAGATTAAAGAACATAAACAAACTGTCGATGAAAAAGTGAATGAAATGAAGCAACATAAAGAGAACATTGATCAAAAGGTTAATGAACTTAAGGAAGTTAAAAAACAAGTAGATGAAAAATTAGCTGAGTTAAAGAAAGCGAAACAAACTGCTGAGGACAAACTCGCTGAACTAAAAGAAAACAAGCCGAATACTGGTAACACGTTAGAGGAACTTAAGAAAATTAAAGGCAATTTAGACAGTCTTTCCGCTAACTTAGAATTAGCTAAACAAGATGTAAAAAATAAACTAGCTGTTTTACAAGAAGCTAGACAAGATTTAATTAATAAAATTAACGAAATTAAACAATCGAAACAAACTGTTTCAGATGATTTATCAAAGAAAAAACAAGACTTAGATATTAAAATCAACGACTTTAAGCATACTGAGAAAAAAATTGACGACAAATTAGCTGAGTTACATACAACGAAGCAAAATGTTGATAACAAGATTAATGAAGTATCACAGTCTAAACAAACGCAAGCAGATAATGGTACTAAAAACAATAACGCTAAAGAACTTCCTAACGCTGGTAGCGAGCAATCAAACAATATGGCTCTAGGAATGCTATCTGTATTAGGCGGTGTTTTATTACTTACTCGTAATAAAATTAAAACGTTATTCTCTAAATAAGTCCATTAAAAAAAGAAAACCGCACATACATGTACGGTTTTCCTTTTTTTATATTAACTGTCCATCTCGAAGCTTCAATATACGATCACATACATCAAGCATTCTTTCATCATGTGTAATCATAATTGCTGCTTTTTGGCTCTCTTTCACTTCGCGTTTCATCATTTCAACAACTTCACGTGCGCGTTTTGAGTCTAAGCTTGCCGTTGGCTCATCCGCTAATATTAAATCTGGGTTGTTCATGAACGCACGAGCGATTGCTACCCTTTGTTTTTCCCCGCCAGATAGTTGATTTGGATAATGATTCTTTCTTTCTCCTAATCCAAATGCCGCTAATAAATGATCTGCACGCTTTTCGGATTCTTGTTTACTTTCTTTTTTTAGCTTTGCAATGTAAAGTAACTGTTCTTTCACATTTAAATATGGAACAAGGTTTGCAAACTGGAAAATGAAGCCGATTTTTTTCAAACGAATGTCTGTCATTTCCTTTTCTGATAACTGTGTAATATTTTGCTCACGAATGTAAATATCCCCTTTTGATGGTGATAATAATGCACCCGCGATTGATAATAACGTACTTTTCCCTGATCCAGAAGGACCGACGATTCCGATAAATTCTCCGGCTTTCACATCAAGCGATATCGGATGAAGGGCTGTTACTTCCGTATTCCCTTCTCCGTACACTTTACTTACTTTGTCTAATTTTAATAATGAAGTCATTACATCCCGCCTCCAATTGCTTCTAATGCATCAACTTTTAATACTTGGTATAACGAAATAAGTGTTCCTAAAATACTAATTACGATAAAGATTGCTGCATATTGCGCAATCATCGGTGTTGTTAATAAGAACGGCATACCTGCTGGTAAAATTTGTTCTAACCCTTGTACAAGAACGATACTGATTACCATCGCAACGACTGATAAGAATAACGCCTGCACGACTAAGCTATTTGCTAAATACGAGTTCTTTGTACCGATTGCTTTTAATACACCTAATTGCTGTGTTTTTTGCAGTGTAATAACGTAGAAGAATACACCGATTAGTAATGCAGCGATAACAAGTAAGAACGCAATGATCATCGTTAATGTTCCTTGTTCTTCTTTAAATCCTGGAATACTTTGTAGCACTTCTTTTTTGTCAATTACGTGTGCATTTTTAATCTCTTTATCTGTGTTAAGTGCAATTGCACTATAATCTTTTTGGTTTGGTTGTGAAATAGCACCCCATACGTCTTCATTTACATAAACGACTGGTGTATGGCTAAACATTTGATCTTTCGTAAATCCGACGATTGTAAATTCTTTCTTTGAAACAGGATCGATAATTGTATCCCCAATATCGATTCCTTTTTCTTTAATTGATTCATCAGCAACCATTTCGTTATTTGCTGTACCTAATTTCTCCCCTTTTACAATGTTCGGTTCTAAAAATGAATCCCGTTCACTTGAGAAAATAGCGATATCAACCTTTTTCGAACTATCTTTCTTTTCATATGTTGAAACTTTCACACGAAACGGAACGGCTTCTTTCTCGCCTACTTGATTTACTACGTTATCTACATCGTCTTTCTTAATTTGTGAACGAAGTAATTTATTTTCCGCATCATCTGCTAAAACGAACTTATTCGCCTCCATATTTTGAATCGATGAAGCATTATCATATGATAGTCCATTTGCTAATCCTGAAATAACAAGAACTAAAAATGATAATAACACCATAATCAGTCCGATTAATCCGTATCTTAATTTTGATTGTTTCAATTCACGCAGAGCTAAAAACATTTCGCTCGCTCCTTCCTCTTTCTTTCTATGCACTAATCATAAAAAAGAAATATGAACGGAATATGAACAGAAGATTACAGAGAGTAAGATTTAATTTTCAGAAAGTATTGAAAATAAATAGAATCCTTGATACAATTCAGTCAAATAATATTGACCGAGTAATTTAATTCAAGGAGTTGATCATGTTGAAGCCCGTATTAACACTAACTACTTATAGCCAACTAAAAGCATTAAGCGATCCATTACGTGCCGAAATGATGATACGTCTATGCGAACGTCCTTATACTGGACAATTACTATCTGAGAAATTCGGCATTTCAAGGGCGAAAATTCATTATCATTTAAAAGAATTAGAAAAGAATGGGCTTATAGAGATCGTTTATACAGAAGAAAAGAATGGGATTGTTCAAAAGTTTTATCAATCTGTCGCTAAAGGCTTCACCCCTGCCGCAGATCTATTACCTCATTTAGAAATATTAAGCGAATCAGGTCGCCAAATCTTTTTACAAATGATAGAAAGAACGAAAAGCCAAATTCTCGCTGCACCAGAAGAAGCTTTTACATTACAAAATGCAAGTGAAGATCCAGCTAAGTGGAATTACGTTTCATCCTGCTGGGAATTTGATGCTACGCCAGAACAATTTCAAGTGTGGGTGAAAAAGTTTTATGAATTAATGGCTGAATTAAACGAAATCACAAAAGGTGCAGATAAAGATCCGAATAGCAAACCTTATTATATTTCTACTACTGCACTTCAAATCGCTGAGAGAACAATGCAGCAATTTATTAAAAAAGAAGAAAAATCGTAATACGATTTTTTTTACCGAGACGGTCAATTTTATTTTACCGAATAAAATTATTATAAAGGAGTAGATAAAGTGGACATATTAAAAAACCGGAATTTCCTCTTATTATTTTTAGGGAGAATTTTTACAAACATAGGAGATAGCTTGTATTATGTAGCAGCAATGTGGCTCGTATACAAATTAAGTGGTAATCCTTTTTATTCTGGATTGGCTGGTTTCCTTACGTTATTACCTTCTGCATTACAATTTCTTACTGGTCCATTCGTCGATAGATGGTCAATAAAAAACACCCTCGTCATCACACAAGTTTTGCAATGCATTCTTATTTTAATCATTCCAATTACACACTACTTCGACCTACTAACAGTCCACCTACTACTCATCATCATGCCCATCGTAGCTTTTATCGAACAATTCGCCTATCCCGCACAATCGAAAGCTTTACCACTTCTACTGCATAAAACACAATTATTAAAAGGAAACTCACTCTTTTCATTTGCATATCAAGGCATTGATTTAATTTGTACGACTCTTTCTGGAATATTAGTAGCACTATTTGGCGCAATTACTTTATATGTAATCGACTCTTTTACATTCGCGATTACTGCCCTTTTGTTCTTTTCACTAAAAATGCCAAAGCAAACAGAAACCAATACATCGCTATCAACTAAACAATATTTCACTGATTTAAAAGAAGGTTTTTCGATCGTCTTTCGTTCATTAATGGGCGTATTCTTAATCGGTTCAGTAGTCGCTAATTTTTCAATCGGTATGACGATGGCGATACTCCCTTCTTTCGCTGATTCTTTAGGAGGTGTGAAATCATATGGGTTCTTCTTAGCTGCTATATCAGCAGGTAGTCTTATCGGTGCATTATTCAGTTCATGGGTTGGCAAACGTAATGTTGGCCGTGTCTCCATTATTAGCTTTGCGACCGGCGCTATCTTTTGGTTTCTCTCTACGATTGTACCGTTTCAATGGCTATCTATTTTCTTATTCGGCCTAGCCTGGATTCCAATTGGTGCGACCAACATATTATTTGCGACAATTAGTCAAATTGTAATTCCAAATCAATATATCGGGCGCATCAATTCAGTCATGCGAAGTATGGGCACAATTGCTATGCCGTTCGGTTCTTTAATTGGTGGATATGCTGCAAATGTATTTAGTAGCCAACTCATTTTCGCGCTCGCTAGCATCGGAATTTTATTTATTTCTCTCGTATGGCTGCTTCATCCGAAATTACGAGCATTGCCAAAAGCTGATGAAATTACTGCGGATACTTTTGGGGTTCGGTTTAAAGTAGAACGTGGGAAAGGTGCGGCTTTATAGCTGCAGTGAGAGGGTACGTGAAATTTATATCGGCGATTTTTCGATTATATCGACTTACCGACAAAAAAAGAGGCCGTTCCGAAAACAGCCTCTTTCATCTATTTAGGAAGCTCAACCCGAACGGTCGTCCCTTCTCCCTTCGTACTATACACTGAAACGTTTCCATGATGCAGTTCAACAATCTTCTGCACGATCGATAACCCTAAACCGCTACCTTCTACATTTCTTGCCCTTGCTGTATCTACCTTATAAAAACGATCAAAAATACGCTCCATTTCTTCTTTTTCCATGCCGATTCCGTTATCGGATATAGAGATTATAACGCTAGACTCTAACTCTTCGACAAAAAACTCAATGGTCCCACCATCGTTTGAAAACTTAATACTATTCGTAAAGATATTACTCCATACTTGATGAAGTAAGTTTTCATCACCTTTTATAGTGATATCCGGCACATCAAATTCAACGGCAATATCTTTCTCGCGCCATTTCCACTCAAGCATAAAAATGACGTCTTTAATTTGCTTCTGCAGATTGAATTCTCTTATTTGTAGAACCTTTTCCTCTTTATCTAATGAAGCGAGCGTAAGTAACTGTTTACATAAACTAGACATTCGCTTGCTTTCACCCTCAATAATTTGTAAGTAATGATTTCTTTCTTCCTCACTCATCTTTTCTGTTTGCAACGTTTTTGAAAAACCTTGTATGGAAGAAAGTGGCGACTGAAATTCATGTGAAACGTTCGAAACGAATTCTTGTCTCATTTCATCTAGTTCTTTAATACTCTTCGTCATCTTTTGGAAGCTTGTAGATAACGTTCCTATTTCATCTTTTCGTTTTACATCTAATTCAATTTCATATTCCCCACTCGCAATTTTTTGCGTAGCCTTCGTAAATTTACGGATTGGGCGAACGATATAACCTGCTGCAATCGCTATAAAGATAATACTTAATAGTACGATAAACCCAAGTAATACCGCTAAGAAAATTCGCATCTCGCCAAATTGGTTCTGAATGTCAGGACGAATAAATAACGCGTACTGTTTATCACCGTGCTTTACCGGTACACCAACACTATTTATTAATTCATTATCGAAAAATCCTGTAATAAAAAGACGCGTTGGATACGTAGAAACACCATTAAACGTTTCTCCTTGCAATACTTTATGAACAGTAGCATCGCTAATAGACGTCTTACGAAACGCATTACCAATACGCTTCCCATTCTTTTGATCATCGACAATATAAATTTCATACCCTAACTTTGCAATAGAATGCAAATACGTCTCTTGATTTTCTTCACTTTGCTTTTCATATAACGATTTAACTTCTTCCGCATACTTTAAAATCTTTTCACTATTATACGGTTTTAACTTCACTTGATAATATACGTTCGTTAATAAAAAGCCGATAATACTACTAAGTAGCATAATGCCGACCGTCATAAATACAAATCTAGAATATAGTGATTTCATCTTATTTCAACTCCAACTTATACCCGAGGCCGCGCACTGTCGTAATTTGAAAATCATCCGTTCGTTTTGAGAAACGATCTCGGAGCCTTTTCACATGAACATCAACTGTTCGTTCATCTCCTTCAAAATCCATTCCCCATACTAATTCAATTAATTCTTCTCTTGAAAATGTTCTTCCAGGATAACTAGCTAATTGTGATAATAACTCAAATTCCTTTAAAGGAAGTAAAATTGTTTGACCGTTACACTTTACTTCTACACCTTTTCGATCAATTGTCGTTCCGTGCAACGTAATAATATCTGCACTCAGCATTTGATAACGGCGTAATAAAGCTTTCATACGGAAAATCACTTCAGCTGGTTCAAATGGTTTTACGATATAATCATCTGTACCAGAAATGAATCCTTTTTCTTTATCCACTAACTGGTCTTTCGCAGTTAATAAAATAACCGGTATATCATGATACTTCCGGATTTCTTCACATAACGTATAGCCATCAACGAACGGCATCATAATGTCTACGATCGCAAGATGAATATTTTCCTTCTCTAAAACGTCTTGTGCTACCTTTCCATCTTCTGCTTCAAAAACTTTAAACCCCTCTTTTTGCAAATGGTAATGCAACAACTCTCTAATATGCTTATCATCATCAGCTAATAAAATATGTATCATCTTCATTAAACCCTCTCTTGTTCATCCTTCTACATCCTTACCTTAAGAAACAATTGAATTTTTTGCAAGAAAAAGAAAAAGAATCTATTTTGAAAAAAGATGATTCAAAATAGATTCTTACGTTTTAATATTAAGATTATTTTAATAAAAAATAAGTTCTAAGCTTTAGAAATATCAACGAATCCTTCTCCAAATACGTCACGAACATCATGTATAGCGATGAATGCAGCCGGATCTGTAGTTTGAACAATCCTCTTTAGCTTCACTACTTCTTGCTTATTGATAACAACATAAAGAATTTCCTTCGGAGTTTTCGTGTAATAGCCATGACCTGAATACACGGTAACCCCTCTGCCCATTAACGTAGTTACCTTCCCGGCAATTTCATTCGGGTTATCAGAAATAATTGTAATGGCTTTCTTCGGATTTAAACCTTCAATTACAAACTCCATCACTTTCGTTGCTACATATAGCATAATAATTGTTATCATCAGTTTTTCTGCACCAATGATGAAATAAGATGAAAACGCAACGATTAAATCGAAGAACAGTAGACCGTAGCTAATGCTCCATCCTAAATACTTATGCGTCATCCTTGCTAAGATGGTAGTACCTGCAGTTGTTCCGCCAACGCGAATGATAAGACCAATCCCGCATCCAATAAATATTCCTCCGAAAATGGCATTTACGAGCATTTCATCCGAAGCAATCGTCCATCCTTCTGTCAAATGAAGGAATAGCGAGTTCGTAACTACAGCGATAATCGTATAAATTGTTGTTATCTTATTTAAAAATTTATAACCGGCTATTAACAAAATTGCATTTAAAATTAAGTTAACTAAGCCCGGTGACCATTCAAATAAATAATACGTAATAATCGTGATACCTGTTACCCCACCCTCACCAAACTCGTTCGGGATAACAAACAAATTGACACCTAACGCAAAAAGAAATGCACCAATAATAATAAAAATAATGTCTGTCGTTCTTTTTTTCATACAGTACCTCACTTCTTATGTAAATATTTATTCTGCCATAAACTCTCACCATTATATCGTGGAATATTCAAATCGAACAGTGGTTTGTTTTTATTTTAATATAAGATAAAAAATCAACATTATTTATTATGTACTGCAAATAAAGTTTTGATTTCAACCGTAATTTACTCTTAAAAAGAAATGCTAAACATTGACTTGCACAAATTTCAAATAAAAAAGTACCCATCTAATTCTCATACGCAATGAGAATTAGATGGGTACTGCATGATACATTTAGTTTTTACATGTATTGTTTGGAGAAAATTGCAAATAACGACCTATACTCGCCTTATTAAGACCAAATCCATACATCATCATTATTTTCAGCGTTCGTCTTTGCTTCATGAACTTTTTCAATATGATCAACTGTGTTCCAGTTAATAGAAATACCACCCCAGCCCACATACTCCATATCAATTTTCACTTTCTCACCCACATTAAATACTTGTCCCTTTGTTAAGAAAACATCAATAATATCTTTCTTCCCATTTAGCGATGGATACTCAACTACAACATATTTAGTAGCACCGTCTCCCTCATCTTCCATCGTTCCTACTTTTGATACTTCTCCAATTACATAATTAGGTGAGCCATCTTCTTTCATGTGCATACCTAACTTGTTTGTTGTATTTTCAACTGCAGTTGCAACCATATATTCTGTAAAATTACGCATCATAGATCCAGTAGCTTTTACTTCATCTCCTACTTTAACGTTTGAAAGTGAATCAATATACACACTAACAGGTTCCTCATATTGCTGAGATTTTACAACAATTACACCGTTATCTACCTCTACTACTCGTCCTTCTAACGTCGAGAAGTTCGATTCAATAGAAGCGGCACTCGCTTTTGTTAGTTCTAACCCTGGTACATTTGTTCCTGATAATGCTGCGATACCTAAAGCACCTGCTAAAATTATTTTTTTCATACCCATATGTAACATCTCCATTCATGATGATTGTATTTGTTTGATTGGTATCGACCAACCTGTAATCATTATAGTTACAAGTCATAAAAATAACAACCGTTTTCCTCATGCAATGTTGCATACTGTAATTTTCAAATGTAAATTGATTATTCCTATATTCAACACTAAGACTGAATTCTTGAATCCCAGCAGGTAAACGGATTAATGATGAAGAAACTAATTTCATACATCATGTTTTTCAATGATACAGTTTGTATAATCGTAGTCCATTACATTATGTAGCAGCGGAGTTAACATGTTAATAAAACCAAAGAGGTTACAAGCAGGAGATATCCTGGCGACAGTAAGTCCTTCATGAGGAGGCGCAGGTAATTCTGAGATAAGATAACGATATGACAGGGCTCAAATAAATAAAAACACCCCTATAAGATATGACTGTGAATTAGTACTTTTCAAATGATAAAGGGGGATTTACATGTATGGAAGTAACATTTACAGTAAGTAAATGGGATGAAAAACCAATCGATGATACTAAAAAAGATTTCCCTATTAATATTGCACATGTCGAATATGATATTGATGGTGAATTAAAAGGAAAAGCTTTTATTGAATACTTCTTATATTATTTAGACTCAAATATAAATGATGGTCACTTAGCTACTTCTAAAATTTCTGGATTTTTACACTTTGAAGGAATTTATAAGGGGCAACAAGGGACATTTACAGCTATAGAGCAAGAAATATTTGATAAAGAAAATTTAGATTCCCCAGGAACAATTATTAAAGCTACCGGTAACTTAGAAAATCTAAAAGGATCCTATAATTATCAATTTACAGGTCAAACCAGTAAACTAATTTTAGAGTTTGAATGTTAGCAAAATATCCTATAATTTAGTGGAAAGGACACTTCTTGTAATACTAGGAATGTCCTTTTTGTTGACGAGCTTATTCAAGTTAAAAATGAACAGAATATATTACATAACTTCTTATTAACAGTATTCAATGATACATAAAATTTTCGTTATGGGGGGAATTAAAAATCTAAGCCCGAGTGACATGGCCCACCTATTCATTACTTTCTCTACTAACTAAAGAATAATCCCAGAAAAACTCCCCTTCATAACTTCCTTTTCAATTTGATTCCTACATATAAACATCGCAATAATTTTTGTACGATTTTTTTCATCGGGCTCAAATTGTTCAATGGTTACGTCACAATGAATAGTTACTATTAATTGGTGACTTTCGATTAAATGAAAATCGCCTCTTATAGAGCGCAGTTTTACTTATATTCATTCTTATGCAAATTCTGAGGCATATTCTTCGTATGTCTTTAATGTATTAAGCAATCGAACTGATTCAATCATGATTTCGTTCGATGAATCAGTTACACAAATGATAATAAATCGATTATCATCTCCGTCTCCAAACAAGCCTTCTGATTTAAGTTCCATTAACACATTTAACGTTTCTTTCAACAGTGTATTTACTCGTATGTTAAAGTCATCTTCGACGATATCATGATATTTGTTAATAATTTTGTTCACTTCATCAAACATTCCAAAATCGTCCCATTCGCTCCACTCAACAGCTCCGTATCTATAATAATTGTATAAAGGGTCCGACTTATTAACTTTGATTAGTCTTTCTTTATTAGCCACTGGTCCAATGCTATTGACACAATCGTCTGTTAATATGGAGTACCCATATATCGTGTCAACACCGCACCTAGTTATAAGTTCGTTATAATGACAACGAATTGCATTTTTCAACTCAACATAAAAACGTTCTTGCAGTTGCATTTTCATCGTATTTCCTCCGTTTTTTGTAGCGATCTGTCGTTACATATTTCAATCTTAACATCAAAATCAACATGAAACGTTAACTGAGCCAAAATAAGAAAAACCGAAACTATAATCATTTCGGTTTTTCAAAACTGTAGAAGTCTATATTTACTTTAAAGAATGTACAAACAACCCGCTGCGCAGTTTCGGTTCAAACCACGTTGACTTTGGCGGCATAATTTCTCCAGCGTCTGCGATTGCTAATAACGATTCCATTGATGTCGGATATAGTGAGAACGCTGCTTTATATTCACCGCTATTTACAAGGCGTTCTAGTTCTTCTAACCCGCGGATTCCTCCGACAAAATCAACGCGTGAATCAGATCGCGGATCGTGTATTTCAAGTACTTGGCTTAATAAATGATCTTGCAGGATAGATACATCTAAACCTCTAACAAGATCATTCGCATCAAATGTTTCTTCTTTCACAGTAAGCTTATACCACTTCTCATTTACATACATACCAAATGTTTTTGGCTCATTTGGTTTATACGGAGAAACAGCCGCTTCTTCTACATAAAAGTATTGCGTGATTTGTTTTAAAAACTGTTCTTCTGATAAACCGTTTAAGTCTTTTACAACTCGGTTATAGTCCCAAATAGATAACTCATCGTGAGGGAATAAAACAGATAAGAAGAAATTAAACTCTTCTTCTCCTGTGTAATTCGGATATTGTTCTCTTCGCATGAGCCCTACTTTTGCAGCTGATGCGGAGCGGTGATGCCCATCTGCAATATAAAGATTAGGAATATCTTCAAATACGTTTACTAAACTTGCAATTACTTCTTCATCAGCTATTTTCCAGGCAACATGCTTAACGCCGTCTTCTGCTGTAAATGTATAGATTGGCGCATGTTCTTCTTTCCAGCTGGCAACAAAACGCTTTATCTCTTCTTTTGTACGATACGTTAAAAAGATAGGACCTGTATTTGCGTCACACACATCTACGTGGCGAATGCGATCAAGTTCTTTTTCATGACGCGTTCTTTCATGTTTTTTAATTGTATCATCTTCATACTCATCAATAGATGTACAAACGACAAGGCCTGACTGCGTTCTTCCTTGCATCGTCAATTCATAAATGTATAACGCTGGCTCTTCGTCTTGAATGAACACTTCTTCTCGTATAAATCGATTTAAATTTTCACCCGCTTTTTCATATACGCGATCATCGTACGGTGAAAGTGCCGGGTCTAAATCAATTTCTGCTTTATCAACGTGTAAGAAAGAATAAGGATTCCCTTTTACAACCTCTCTTGCTTCTTCACTATTTAATACGTCATACGGTAAAGCTGCCACTTCCGCTGCTTTTTCTTCTACTGGACGAATGGCCCGAAACGGTCGGATTTTTGCCAAGTTCCTCTCTCCTTTACACAATCATTCGAACGGCTACAACACCTGTAATTTTGCTTATATTTTCCACAATATTCTCTTTTATTATATCATCAATTCCGTTATCAATATCAATCATTGTGTATGCCCAAGAATGTTTACTACGATTAATCATATCAGCAATATTAATATGATGTTCTGCTAAACATCCTGTAATTTGTCCTACCATGTTCGGAACGTTTTGATGCATAATCGTAATTCGTTTTTTTCCGATATACGGTAATTCTACGTTTGGATAGTTTACTGAATTACGAATATTTCCTGTCTCTAAATATTCACGTAATTGGCGCGCTGCCATTACTGCACAATTTTCTTCCGATTCAGACGTAGATGCACCGAGGTGAGGCGTCGCTGTTACGTTTTTCATTTTAATCACATTTTCATTCGGGAAGTCAGTTACGTAATGCGCAATAACATCTTCTTCTAACGCTTTTTGAAGAACTTTTTCATCTACAAGTTCTCCTCTTGAGAAATTGAATAAACGCATTCCTTTTTTCATCTTCTCTATAGCGTGTTCACCAATAAGCCCCTTCGTTTGATTGGTAAGAGGAATATGCAGTGTAATATAATCACACGTTGCAAAAATTTCATCAAGGCTAAATGCTCTTTGCACATGTGTAGAAAGGCGCCAAGCTGTTTCAACTGAAATGTAAGGATCATATCCGACGACGTCCATCCCTAAAGCTAACGCATCGTTCGCAACTAAAGCACCAATTGCGCCAAGTCCGATAACCCCTAGACGTTTCCCTGCAATCTCTGATCCAACGAATTGTTTTTTCCCTGATTCAACAAGCTGTGGTACTTCTTCACCCTCTAAATTTTTCGTCCAGCTTACTCCGTTAATAATATTACGTGAAGACATAATAAGGCTGGCGATAATAAGTTCCTTCACTGCATTTGCATTCGCTCCTGGTGTATTAAATACTACAATCCCTTTTTCTGTACAGCGCTCGACAGGAATATTATTTACACCAGCACCAGCTCTTGCAATCGCCTTTAAGTCTTTTGAAAAATCTTCTTGATGTAAAGAATAGCTGCGAAGTAAAATACCATCTGGGTGATCCATTCTCTCCCCTACTTCATAACGCTCTCCGCTAAGAACTTGTAAACCTTTTTCCGCAATTTGATTTAACGTTTGAACACGAAACATATCCCCATCTCCCTATCTATTCTCAAGCTCAAATTCCTTCATATAATCTACTAATTGCTGTACACCGTGTACTGGCATCGCATTGTAAATACTTGCACGCATACCACCGACTGAGCGATGTCCTTTTAACGTAACAAGGCCGCGTTCTTTCGTTTTTTGTAAAAACTCATTGTTCAGCTCTTCTGACGGTGTTGTAAACGGAATATTCATAAGTGATCGATACGCAGGGTCAACTGGTGAAGTAAACAATTTAGATTCATCTAAAAAATGATAAATAAGTGAAGATTTCATTCTATTCTGTTCTTCAATCGCAGATACTCCGCCTTGCTCTTTCAACCACTCTAGTACAAGTTTTGTTACGTAAATACTAAAGGATGGCGGTGTATTATATAAGGAGTTATTTTTACTGTAAGTTTCATAATTTAACATTGTCGGACAAGAGCGATCTGCTCCTCCAATTAAATCTCTTTTTATAATTGCAATCGTTAAGCCCGCTGGCCCTAAATTCTTTTGCGCTCCCGCATATATAAGGCCAAACTTCGTAACATCATATTGTTCTGATAAAATATTTGAGGACATATCCGCAACGAGCGATACTTTATCTAAATGTGGAACTTCTACATATTTCGTCCCCTCAATTGTATTATTCGTTGTAATATGTACATAATCTAGTTTTTCATCGCTCAGTAAACCATCCAATTTAGGAATTGTAGTAAACTTCGCTTGTTCAGACGAAGCAATCACTTGTACTTCCCCTACTTTTTCAGCTTCTTGCATCGCCTTTTTTGACCATGAGCCAGTCAATACGTACCCTGCTTTTTTATACGTATTCATTACATTTAACGGTATCATAGAGAATTGTAATGACGCACCGCCTTGTAAAAACAATACATCATATTCATTAGGAATGTTCATTAATTCACGAAGTAGGTTACTCGCTTCATCTATAATACTTTGAAAATATGAAGATCGATGACTCATTTCCATAATAGACATGCCTGTCCCGTTATAATTTACAAGCTCCTTTTGCACTTTTTCTAAAACTGGCAAAGGGAGTATTGATGGTCCTGCTGAAAAATTATACACTCTCTCCATCACCATGATAACCCCCCTATTTCTCATTTTTATTAATTTTTAAACTTTCTGAATTATAACCTAAAATATAATATACGGTCAATTTGTTTTCCACTATTATGGCGTAAGACGCAATGGAATCGCTTGCAAGTGCAAACCTTTTTTTATAAACATACAAAAAAGTGTTAAGTACATAATCGTACTTAACACTCTAGTAATGAAAGAATAATAGCTAATTGTCCGTAAAGAACCGATCAAAAATTTGATAAATTGCAGAAAGACCAATGAGCCAATAAATAGTGTCCACAAGCGCCGGCATAGAACCAAACCATTTCTCAACTACATTGTAATCTAACGCTACAAACAACCAATTCAAACCGCCAAGAATCACCAAAATTACTGTAAGGTAAGACAAAAATTTCATTATGATTGCCCCCTAGGTGATAAGATGGTGAAAGGCCTTTCACTAGAAATATATGTAGTAAACTTTAAAACTTACCTATTTTATAAAATTTATTTTCGGTACCACCCGCTAATAACTGCCTCTGCTTCTTTACTATGTATTTGATACGCATGCGTACTATCATTAGATCCAATAAACCAAATTGAAAAACCTTTAAAATATGGTTTTGGTTCTAATACGTCACGGTAAGCGCGCCATCCGTTTAATTGTACGTCTTTTGAAAACACATTAGAAACATCTGGATTCCACGGATTTTGCAGTCCAAGTTCACGCGCTGGAACATTAAATCCACCAAAATAAACAGGCTTTCCTGTTGCTTTATGTAATTGTTCTAGTTGCTGAACAACATTTTGCCCACGATTATATACTGTCGTCGCAAATAAACTTTGCTTCACTTCTTCGTATGATGGATTTCTTTTTCCTGAAACTTCAAACCAACTGTCTATGCTAACAATATCCACCTTTTTTAAATACGGGCGATTGATTTTCTCTTTAAACTTCGCTTCATAAGAAGGGTCCCAGCTTGCTGTTAACCACCAGTTCATTTGATACAAAACATTTCCTTTATACTGATTACGAACAAAATCAATTGTATCGCTCCAGTATCCTTCTGCATACTCCATATTCACGAAATTAGAAGCAATCTTTAGTCCATACACATTGTATTTACTTGTAATGGAATTAAAAATATCTTGCAGAATAACCGTCTTCCAATTCCAGAAGAAATCATTAATGTTACTTGGGTTCCATTCTGTCTCTCCAACATTCCCCTGCTGAATATACGGGAACGGTTCCACTATAACTTGAATATTACGCTTTAATAATTCTTGAATTAAAATACTAGCTTGTTGCTTTTGCGCTTGATTAATTACCATGTTAGTAGAAGTCACATTTGGGATATCTACTTGAATCGGTACATTTACTGTATTTAAATTTAAGCGCTCCACATCCGCTAATACTTTCGCTACATTTCCAACTTCCCATACTGTTACGTTTCCTGATTTGATTTTTCCAGATTGAACAGTATTTACATCTGCCTGTACATTTCCTTGAAAACAAAAAGAAAACAACATAATAAACACTCCTAAAAAACTTATTAAACTCTTATTTTTCTTCACAACTTTCCCCCTATAATTTTTGGCTTTCTTGATTATTTTATACAACGTTTCATATATATTCCACAAAAAATCCAATAAATTTTTATTGATAAAAATGCTATTCATCCTTTATTCACATCTTACTCATACTAAGCTCCTAAAAATAGTAAGATAAATAAAAAAGGAACGGATTTCCGCTCCTTTTTTATCTTTTTACAATTATCAATCCATTTCCCTTTTAGGCTCTACCAACATGATATGAGATTCCTTTTCAGTGAAAGGTTTATGCTCAACGCCTCTCGGGACAATAAACATCTCGCCTTTAGAAATTTTCACCTGTCCATCACGAAAATCGATGAACATCTCCCCTTCAAGCACAATAAATAGCTTATCCGTATTAGGGTGCTCATGCCATATAAAATCTCCATTAGCTTTAAAAAGCTGAATTTGATCGTCATTCATTTCACCAATCACTTGTGGATACCAATAATCGTTAATTTTAGATAACTCGTCATTTAGTTTAATAGGTTGGTAATGGATAATAATCCCTCCTCACTTTCAAATTCCACTATATTACAGTAATATAAGTAAAAAAGTCGTTATTACGCTTAAAAAGAAAATGCTCCGGCCAGAACTTTTCATTCAGATAGTACAAAGGAGTGATTTCAATGAAAGTACTTTCAATCCAATGTTTCCTTTAACTCTCCATAAGTATAGAACAGTGATTTTCAAATAAGAATGGACCCCTGTTGACATTAGTATGGATTATTGATGAACTTCTCGCGATATTTAGTAGGCGAAATGCCAACTCGCTTCTTGAAAACTCTACTAAAATAAAAAGGGTCTGCGATTCCAACAGCCTGCGCAATTTGTTGTACAGGCACATCACTTGTACATAACATTTTTTGAGCCATCTTTATACGATAGTTCAATAAATATTCTGTTGCCCCCATACCTGCATGCTTTCTAAACACGTAAGAAAGACGATTTCGATTAACATTATTTTGTTCTGTAAGCGTATGAATTGTAATATCCTTATAATAGTATTTACGAACGTAACTAGATATTCGTTCGAATAAAGTATGCGACTCATAATTGCTTTCTCTATTGAAAACACTTAATAAAGCTTCATTCAACGCTTCGCGAAACAGCATTTCGGTCTGAAACATCGAAATGCCTCCACGCTGATTATATACATCCCAAAGACGCATAAGTAATTCGACAAGACGAGGAGATTGTCCTGTTAATAATTCAAAATGCTGATGAGTAAAGCCAGAGTCTTCTCGTTCTGAATTGCTTATCTGATATAAAACAAGAATATATTCCCAGTTCATTTCACCAAGCATTTTATGGGCTAATGTCATTTTTGCACCCCCATGTATAACTTTTCCTGGGGAAAGAGTATACGGCGTACCATTAAATTGAAATTGCGTCTTCCCTGTAATTGGAAATACAAATCCTGGGAAAGAATCTGTAGACTCAGCAAAAGGCACACCTGGATTTTTAGCATAACGATATACTCCTTCTACTCGGAAAGGAGTATTGGCAAGATACTCTGCTAACTCATTCACGTCCAACTTCACAATACACGCCTCATTTCAATAATAGTTTTCTTGTAATTCGCGAGATTAATTGGTGTACATTCTGGGAAACGCTAAACTAAAAATAGTACATACAACTTAACAAGATCTGGTTATTAACCTATAAATATATTATTTTTCATTTATTGACCAAAGTATCCTCCCTATATTATTGATAATGATTTTCATTGTAGTTTGATAAAAAAACATTTGTCAAGTTGGCTGGCCTAGAAAAATGATGAAACAAGGGGAATAGAGGAACAGTTCTGTTGCAAATAATACCTAGTCTTTGTTAACTAATTCCCCTCAAAACTGGAATGATCATGTTAATAGTTGTAATGACTTTATTAGTTACAGCACTTGCAGCATGTGGAAATAATCGTAATCCTGAAGAAGTTGCTACAGCGTATTTCGAAGATGGAAACAGCCTACTATCAAATTAAATGATAGTAGGCTGGCTGTTAAAATTATTTAAGAACTGGGTTATGTTCTAAATGATAAGCTTTCATTATCAAAAAGAGTATTACTAGTTCCCTCCACAAACAAAAACACCCTATCACTTCGGTTCTAAATTTAGCACCTTCCCCTCTATCCCCTCCGTATTCAATGTAGTCGTATGATACGTGCCATTTACCCAATCATCTATTTGATCATGATACCAATCGCTTCTAAAATGGCCCGACTGTCCTGGCCCTACGATATGATAACCGTTTGACATATCTTTCGTATCAATAATGAATCTCCAAGACGCCCCGTGATTTACAATGCCGTTTTCGCCGTAACTCGCTGCTTGCACGGTAACTTGGCTCCCACCAATCGGAACTGGTTTCTCACGATTAAAAGCGAGTAATGCTAACATACTCGATGATTTCGAAATTGGATGTGTAAAAGCGAGTTGATGGTAATCGCCCCACTTCCACTCTCCAACATCGGGTCCATATTCCTTCTGCAATTTCTTCATTACATTCTCGTACGATGTATGCACAACTGTTGTGAAACCTCCGTACTTCGTAAACCAAACGCTATTTTCTCCCGCTACTTCTTTTCGAATCAATTCATCAACAACTTGTGACTTCCCTTCAAATAACTCCATTACATCTTTCGGTATTTCTTTTGAAAATAACGTATTTGAAATCTCTTTCATTAACAAATGGAATATTAATGGTGCCGCTTCATCTTTACTATCGTAAAAATTCCACTTTGTTAATTGGTTTACGCCTTCTTCCTCTACCTCATTTAAAGATGCTTTATTTAACTCTTTTAAAAATATAGGAGTAAACTCTTTCCCATATAAATTCTTTTGATCCATCTGTAACTCTTCTAAATCTTTCACCGTATACTTTTCCTTCTCTTGCAAAAATTCTTGAATACGCATTTGCCTATATGGCTGCGCCCACGTATTGCTAATATGATACGGATAATCATCATCAACAATTTTATTATTCGCAGTTGAAATAAACCCTTGTTTTGGATTAATTACTTTTGGAAGTTGATCAAACGGGATATACCCTTCCCATTCATATTCATCTGTCCATCCTGGAACAGGTAAGCTACCATCACCTTTTTTACGCACTGGTATATTTCCATTCGCTTTATAAGCAATTGTGCCGTCGTTTGATGCAAACACAAAGTTTTGGGTTGGTGTATGAAAATCTTGAAGAGCGGTTTCAAACTCATTCCAGTCTTTTGCTTTGTTCATATTTAATACAGCTTTTAACTCAGCTGACGGTTCTAAAGCTGTCCACTTTAAAGAGAATACTGTTTTCGTTTTCTCCTTCCCCTTATCCGCAAACTCTGAAATTACTGGTCCATGCCTCGTAATCGTAACGTTATAAGGAATTGTCTTCCTGCCTTTTACTTTAATCGACTCGTCTACAACGGTAGCTTTCTCCCATTTATCGTTATACAGAAATTCATTTTCATTATTAGGATTTCTCTTCTCAATATATAAATCTTGCACATCAGGCCCCGTATTCGTAACGCCCCACGCTATTTTGTCATTGTGTCCTAATATAACACCTGGTACTCCGGCGAAAATAACGCCACTCACATTCAAACCTTTCATTTCAAGTCGCGTTTGATACCAAATAGAAGGCGTCGCAAGAGATAAATGAGGATCATCTGCTAAAATTGGCTTACCTGACGCACTCTTCTCACTGCTCACAACCCAGTTATTACTACCGTTAAACTCCGGCGGAATTATCGTTTTTGAAAAACTTTGTGCTACGTCCACATTTGTATTTTTCAGTTCAGTTAGCAATCTAGGGGCATCTTTCGGATATGCAGGAAATAGCTCATTCGCTTGCTCTTTGGGAAGATTTTTCAGGGCCCAATATCGAAATGCCTGTCCGTGCCAATGTCCTCCTAAGTCAAACGCCATATACTTCCCGATCGTTAAAGTATCAACAATTGACCACTCAGCAGGTTCATAACCTAATATAGTAAACTCAACTGGTAATTTCTTTTCCTCTTTCGCCTCACGTATAAAAGCGTTCACCCCATCAGCAAATGACTGCAGGGCATATTTCGCTTCTCCATCATATTGACTAACTGAAGCTTCGGCCGCTCGCCGTAAACCGAGTGTTCGAAACAATTTATCTCGATCAACAGCTGCTTCCCCAACAACTTCACTTAACATACCAGACGCTTGTCTTCTACTTAAATCCATTTGAAACAAACGATCTTGCGCTTGCACATATCCTTGTGAAAAATATAAATCATGTGCATTTTCCGATTTAATATGCGGTACACCTTTACTATCACGCTTCACCGTAACAGCCTGTTGTAAATCCTCTAGCTTTATCGTTCCATCTATCTTTGGCATAGATTTCAGCGTATATATGTTCAAAAAAATCACAGCGGAAATAACTAACAAAAGAACGATACTACTAGCCCAAATAAAAATTCTTTTTCCCTTTTTTCGTTTCTTCTTTATAACGACTTCCATATAACCACCCCTTTCTCACACTATTCGCTTCTTTTTGAGAAAGAACCTTTTAAAGACATTGAAAAACCCCCTTCATTTTGAAGTGAACCCGAATAGTGGTACATGAAAAAAACACCTCCTGAATTCGCATACTAAGTATGCAAATTCATTGGAGGTGTTTTTCGTTTGAAGACAAGAGTTCATTACCCA